>JBMTDQ010000078.1:0-7483 GCA_049432165.1 Ilumatobacteraceae bacterium | reverse complement strand
GGGTCGGTCGCTGGCGCTGCTCTTGCGAAAGGTCTGGGCGAAGCCCGAGTTGAGCCCGTGCATGAGCGCTCACTCGTGCAGCAGTCCGCACCTCAAAGCCCCAGGCGAGAAGCAATGCTGCGGCGCCACCAAATGCGAACGCAGTGATAACCGTCATGAGTGGACCTCGCCCGGGCGAGAAGTGGGCCATTGCACGAGTTGCGAGGTGACCCCTGTGCTCACGAGCGGTGGCAGCGCCGCTCGATCTGCTGCCGAATTCAGCGAACGATTGAACAACTCGGCAGTCGACACGACGTCACCTTCGAGTCCGACTACCTCGGTGATCGATGAGACAAATCTTGAACCATCAGAACCACGTGTGAGTTGGACGATGAGATCAACCGCTGATGCAACTTGTTCCCGGATCGCTCGCAGAGGAAGATCAACACCGCCAAGAAGCACCATCGTTTCGAGCCGTCGTATCGCATCTCTCGGATTGTTGGCGTGAAGTGTTGAGAGTGAACCGTCATGGCCAGTGTTCATCGCTTGCAGCATGTCGAGAGCCTCCGCACCACGAACCTCGCCGACAACGATTCGGTCGGGACGCATTCGTAGAGAGTTGCGAACGAGGTCACGTATGGTGACTGCTCCAGCACCTTCGGTATTTGCAGGACGCGATTCCAGTCGGATGATGTTCGGCATGTCGAGCTGCAGCTCGACTGCATCCTCAACGGTCACGACACGTTCGCTCCTCGCAATATGCGACGAAAGGACGTTGAGCATTGTCGTTTTTCCGGTGCCAGTACCACCGCTAACGATGATGTTTCGTCGTTGAGAAACCGCCTCGGAAAGAAATTCTGCTGCCTCACGAGAAAGAGCACCTCGCTCGACAAGGTCACTACTCGTGAGGTGCTGAGCAGTGAACTTCCTAATCGTCACCGATGGGCCATCGACCGCAAGGGGAGGAAGAACAACGTTCAATCGAGAACCATCTGGGAGACGAGCGTCGACCATTGGTGATGATTGGTCGACCCGGCGGCCAGACGAGCGAACCATGCGATCAATGACTGCTCGAAGGTGGTCCTCACTGTCGAATGTTCGGCCTGTTCGTTCGAGGCGGCCATTGCGCTCAACAAAGATCTGCTGATGGCCGTTGACCATGATTTCAGAAACCTCGGCACGATCGAGAAGCTCCTGCAGCGGTCCGAATCCGAGTAACTCGTTAAGTACCGCATCACGGATGTTCATGAGTTGTTGGCGATCGTTGATCGCGTATTTGCCCAGAGCTTCGTCAACTTCGCGTTCTGCGAGGCGACGAAGCTGTTCGCCACCGAGTTGTTGCTCGCGAGTGGCTGATTGAAGTGAGGTTCGCACGCTGTCGACGATGGTGCCGAGTTCGCTTCGTTCGAGAGCACAGAGATTGAGGTCGCTGGTGGCCTCGGGCATTTCTTGCTGAGACGGAGTGCGTTCTGCGACGACTGCAGCCTCTGGCGAAGATTTCGTGTCAAATCTTGCTGCAAGGCTCATGACGGGCGTCCTTGTTTGAGCACAAGAAACTTCCGTCGTGGACCTGGGTCGACCCCAAGAAGGTCATCAGCGAATTCGTTAAAGGCCTGCGCTATTGATGTTTTTGGGCTCGATTCGGTAACTGGACTTCCGCTGTTCATCCCAGCTGCGAGGCTCGGATGATCCGGGACGAGAAGCGAGGCGGACAATCCGAGAACTTCTTCGACGTCATCGACGTCGAGTCCGACCTGAGCGTTTGATCGGTTCACAACAAGATGAACAGAATCGAGCGGCATATGTAGGTCGCGCATAGTGCTGAGGAGCTTCTTGCCTGCCTGAATCGAAGGTACGTCGGTGCCACAGACCAACACGATGTGGTCGGCCCGGTCGAGTGCGCCGAGCGAATAGTCAGAAATTCCTCCGGCTGTGTCGAGGACAACGGGCTGTCCATTCTCTGCCAGTCGATCGACGACTTCGAATGCATCGAGTGGGTTTAAGCGATCAGCTGCGACAGGGTCGTTTGGGGCGCACAGTACATCTAGGCCACTCGGGTGGGCGGAAAGAAGTCCGGCGATGTCGTCACGACGTTCTGTGACCGCCTGCACAAGATCGTCAAGCCGGTGTACCGGCTTCATACGTAGTGCGTACTCAACATCACCGAAGTGAACGTCGAGGTCGATGATGATCGTTGGTTCGCGGCGAGCAAGTGAGACAGCAAGGTTCGCCGACACAGTGGTTTTCCCATTGCCACCCTTTGGAGAGACGACGGCAATGATGTTTCGGTCTTTCATGCGCCCACCATCCAAATTTCGTTCTGTGAAGCAGCGCTGATGATGTTCGTCACTGCAGCTTCTGGAACGGCAAGTGTCACGATTGACTCAGCGCGAGGGTCGAGATCCTCGAGCAAGGGAGCATTAATGATGACGGCATCAGACACGATGAGTTCAGTGGTCTCACCTGATCGATAAATATCGACGCGGTCACCGGTAGAACCGTATGGCCCGGCCCAACGTTGAGCATCGACTCGAACCGATACCGAGATGAAATCGCCTCCGAGAGCATCAACTTTGTCGAGGGCTACTGATGACTCGAGGAGTTGTTGTCCGACGACGAGATCAGATGTGAGTACTCCTTGTGGAAGAGATTCAAGATCAGAGAGAGCGCCGTCGGGCCGTGCTGACGTTGGGAGCATGCGGATGTCGACCGCGCTTCCTAGGTCAGATGTGTCTGTGCCTGCAGCGATGGGTTCGACGGCCACGATGCTCGGAATAAGGTCTTCATTCGCCGTAGTTGAATCATCAGATGTGCTGATGAGCAAATAGGTGCCCACCATGACGAGAAGGCCGGCGGCGAGCGGGGCAGCAACGTTGCGTCCGGGCGCTGAGCGTCGAATACCGAGTGGAGAGCGACTCATGAGCAGTTTCCTTTTCCTTCAAGTGAGCAGATCTGAAATGACTGGGATCCGTAGTTTCCGACGGGTCCACCGGCGAGGCCCTCGCCGAGCGTTTGTTTGATAAATCGAACATCCACGTGTCGCTGAGCAGCAGCACCAGTCATGACGACATCGACCACCTCGATTGCGACAATGCCATCGAGGTCGTATTCAGAGCCTGCGCCGTTCGATCGAGCGGCACTGAATACAGGAATTGTGATGGTGCCACCGATGAGGAGATCGATATCAATACTGGGAGTTGGGATTCCCGGATCCCCATTGAGAGTCACTGGAAGCACGATTTCGGTTTGATATCCGTTAACGATCCGGTCTTGGAGCTCAGAGTTCGAGTTTGAGCCGCCATCGAAATCGATCATCGACCAGTTGCCTGGAACGCTCCCACTGCAACTAGCACCATCTGATTCAACAAAGATCGTGTACGTCGTCATCGACGTCATTCCGGTCGAGAGCCATTCTTGGAGTGCAGGATGATCTGCGCATATTGCGAGAGGACGAAGACCTGTCGCTGAACGTGAAGCCCCAACTTTGACCGATGCGGTCGATGAGATTGACGCCTCAGCTTTACCGAGCAATTGAGAGAAAGCGAGTGGGGTTGACGCCTCGGCAGAAATCGTGACAACGCTGTTCGCGGCGCCAGATGTCGAACATTGTGTTGCTATCGGTGAGAGTGATGTCAAGTTGGCAGAAATGTGTTCCGCATAGCCACCGCACGCAGGGCTTCCCGCCGTTAACTTCGCAGCGCCCGCGATTGCTGATGCCTCAACACCTGTTTGCAATTCCTGCCGTTTCGCATGGACCATGCCAACGTCGGCAACGACAGCAGTGATTGCAAGCATTGGGAGCACGGCGATCGCAAAGAGGACTGAGATTGACCCCTTATCTGAATGATGAAGCACTGAGTTGTTGAGGTTCATGGCGAAGAGTTAGTCGGAGAGACATTCGTACGAAGCTGAGGCGGATAGAGCGACCGTTCGGTTGCCGAGGATCGGTATCGAAATGAGGCGTTGTGCGCTGATATCGATCTGGCTTCGTTCACCAGGACACGCCATCGTTGTCGAGCAGGTGATGTCACCAACGGTTGCTGTGGACCCGGCAAGTTGATCGATCGCTGTCGTGCACCCGGAGGTTGGTTCGACTGACTCGGAGCGTGCCCCGTCTCGAGCCGCTGCTTGGAGGCTGAGTTGGCCGGCAGCTGCTGTTCCGGCGGTGATCACCGCGAATAGCAACATCACGATGAGAGGAACGATGAGAGCGAACTCGACGGCGGCGAGACCAGCATCGCGCGAGTCGGCCTCCCGGTGGTGGGGTTGGGACAGATCCGAACCCCACCAGGGAGAACGAGTCACGGCAGGATGCTGTCGAACAAGCCGCCGATACGACCGCCGAGAGCTGCTGCTGCGATGGCGACGACGCCGACAATTCCGGCGAGGAGCACCCCGTATTCCGCAGCGACGCCGCCACGGTCATCAGCGGCCGCATCACGGATCTGCGATGCACGGACGAGCGATGTAATCATCAATTTCTTCATGTTTTTCTCCCTTAGTTGGCCGCCGACTTGTTGGCGGACACCTCTGCAATCGCCAACGTCGGGCGATTTGTTACAGGGAGAGCGAAAAAATTTGAAAATTTTTAGGCTGGCTACTGCGCTTGGCTAATCCCGTTGACATCGATGAGAACGTCGGCTTTCCCGTACACGTACACACAGATCGTTCCATCGGAAGAAAGAGGTGTGACCACCGAATTCGCAATTGTTTGGCCGGTGACAAAGTTCAATGTCGAGGTGTTCGGTCGCGTCCCACACGGATAGACCGTGAGGAAGCCACCAGATCCGACGGCGGTTGTTCCAACTGCGGTGACATTAAGCGTGACAACGGTGTCGTCCTTCGCGAGGAAATTAGATCCAATAGAAACCGGCACGATGAGTGGGTCTGAGTTCGATGAGAGTGTCCCAACCTCGATTTTTGATCGCGTGTCCATGACTCTAGATGGCTGCACGGGAGTGAAAGCTGAGGCTGTAGTAAATACGCCGTTGATGTCGACTATGACGTCGGCTGAACCAAAGATGTATACACAGAGTCTTCCATCAGCAGAGATCGGACTGATAAACGAATTTGCGACGGTCTTTCCCGTGCGGAAATTTAAGGTGGATGCGTTGGGGGGCTCACGATCACAAGCAAAGACTGTGGCGTATCCACCGAACTGTTGGGCGACGGTTGAGGTGACGGTAAGCGTCGCCGAAATAGCGGTGATGTCGTTGAGATTGATGCCTTGCATATCGCTCAGCCGTATTTCGAGGGTTGAATTTTCAATAGACGCAGCCGCGGGACTACCTAGTCCGCTGCGGGTATCGGTCTGGCGCTGCGGAACGAACGAGTGGAAGCCCTGACCGGTGGCGATGACCCCCGTCACGTCAACGATTACATGGGCCTCTCCGAAGACGTAGACACAGATTTCGCCCGTCATACTCACAGCGCTAATGACCCCAGTCGCAACAGTCGCGCCATCGACGAAGTTGAGGCTGGAGGTGTAGGGGATTTCGGAATTGCAAGGAAATACCGTCGCAAATCCGCCTCTTCCTTGGGCAACAGTCGCGGTGAGCGTGAGGTTTAACGCAACAGCCTCGATCTGATTCGGCGCAAGTCCTAAAGCATCGGTTACATCAATCCGGAGCACTCGTTCACCACTGACTTTCGCCGCTGATCTGCCGCCTGTGGTCCGCTGTCGGGTGTCGGCAACCCGAGTCGGCGCAATAGGTGAAATCGTTGAGCGAATTGATATGGATTGGGCAGGTGACGGGGTTGCGGAGACCGAATTAGAAGCTGCGCTCGCAACTCCAGCCGCGTTGACGGCGACGACGGAAAAAGTGTGCTCAACCTCGTTCGTTAATCCACTGATCGTGCACGAGTGCTGGGCCTCCAGAGCAGTAAATGCAGCGGTACAAAGTCCCTCAGGTAAACCAGATACGGTAAACGACGACACTGCCACTGCCGTTGGGTCACCTGGTGTCCAACTAATGGTCACCGATGAATCACCTGGTTCTGCTGTGACAGAGGTCGGCGTTGAAGGTGTGTCACTTGCAGGAAGCGAGTCTCCAGCAACCATCAGCAATCGGTTTGGGGATTCTGCTCCGATGCTCGAGAGAACATCTCGTGTTGAGTCAGCGATCAGCAGGTCGATGATCTGCGAGGGGTTCCAGGTCGGCCAGGCGGTAACTGCAATAGCGGCAGCCCCTGCTGCGTGGGGACTTGCCATTGACGTTCCGCTCATCGTTCGTCTGTCGGTTGATGAGTCGAGTCCGGCTCCAACGATGGATTCGCCCGGAGCGAAGAGGTCGACACAGGAGCCAAAGTTGGAGAACCAGGCTCGAGAATCTGATTGGGTTGAGGCACCGACCGTGAACGCCGACGGTTCGCGTGCAGGGGAAACATTGCAGGCGTTCTGCGCTTCATTGCCAGCAGCCACCGCAACGATGAACCCATCTGCGGTGAGTTGGGCGACAGCGTTATCGAGAGTTGAGGATGCGCTGCCGCCAAGGCTCAAGTTGACGACACCCCGTCGGGTTCCGAGATCAACCGAGCGAATCCACGAAAGCCCGGCAAGCACACCCGATGTTGAGCCTGCGCCATCGCAATCAAGCACTCGCACAGGTACGACGAGAGCATCACTCGCAACACCCAATGTTGCACCTGCTGCAGTTGATGCGACGTGGGTGCCGTGTCCGTGACAGTCGGCTGTGCCATTGCCGTCGTTCACGGCATCGAAACCATTTGTAAGCCGTCCATCGAATTCAGTGTGTGGTGAGATGCCGGTGTCGACGATGAAAACTATTGCACCATTTCCACGATTTGTGGTGCTGAAACGGTCGTCGAGTGGAAGGTTGGCTTGGTCGATTCGATCTTGCCCCCAACTGTTAGGAATGCTCGTTTGAGCTCCGTTTGATGACCCGACGATGACCGATTGTGATGGGGTTGTTGGGGTGCTGGAGCCAAGGGCGTTGGAGCTCGAAACAGAAAATGTGTATTGGGCTCCGGTGACGAGGCCCGTGATCTCGCACTGGGTCGTCACCGTTTGGCAACTCGCGCCACCAGGGTGCGCGGTTGCAGTTGACGAGGTGATGGGCATCGTGCTGTCGGGCGCCGTCCACCAGACACTCACGCTGTCAATGCCTGTCGCTACCGCTTTCACCTGGCTCGGTGGCTGAGGAGGTGCAGCAGGAGTGAATGCCCAGTTCAATGAGATTGATCCAGTGTTTGCGTTGTAGCCGTCCACAGCCACGAAGTAGGTCGTTGCCGATGTTGGCGACAGTGACACGGCTGATGTCAATGTTCCTGGCGCGTCATCGTTTTCGGCCTCGGTGATGAGCGTTGCAAGTTCGGTGCCGGTGTAGACGGCCAGGGTGGTGTCGAAAGCTGAGCCGGAGGTGTCAATGTTGAGGCGGCCTGCTCCAGGTGTGGTGATCTCGAACCACATTGAGCGATACGGCCCGTAGATGTGGGCAGGCTCACCGTATTCAGCTGACGCGTAGCGGTTTGATGAAATTGTCGA
>JBMTDQ010000077.1:0-7670 GCA_049432165.1 Ilumatobacteraceae bacterium | reverse complement strand
TTGCCGCACCCGGTTGCCGGCTCGTCAAACGAGTTCATGATGTCGCTCGCCGATGAGATCGCTCCACGACTGATAGCGGTCTTGCAGGGTGAGGAGCTTGGCGACAACGTGCCGGTTGGTGCAGGAAGCGGCAACTGATGGCTCTGCTCGAAGCGACCGACGAAGCAGCAGCACTCGCCGAACTGCATGCACTTGGCTGCACCGACGGCTTGCCAGTCGTCATTCCGACCCCTGAGCGCGTCGACCGCATGGTGCTTGCCTCTGGGCTTGATGGCGATGTGGTGCTCGGCGAGGTTGGCCCTCTCGGTGGTTCTGCAACGGTGGAGAAGTTGGCAACGAATGCGGTGATGGCTGGTTGCGAACCCGATTACATGCCCTTCGTTCTCGCTGCGATGCAGGCAATGTTGCAACCCGAGTTCGATCTCAGTGAGGTGCAGTCAACGACCCATTCGATTGCCCCACTTGTGATCGTGAATGGACCTCTTGGATCAATCACCGGCATCGCCTCTGGGTTTGGTGCTCTCGGCCCGGGCCACCGGGCGAACGCGTCGATCGGTCGTGCGCTCAGGCTGGCGATGATGAACATCGGTGGTGCAAAGCCAGGGGTTTCCGATATGGCGTTACTCGGTCATCCTGGCAAGTTCTCGATGTGTCTCGCTGAGGCCGAGCAGGTATCTCCATTTCCTCCGCTGACCGAAATGTGGGGGTATCCGGCGGGTAGCGATGTGGTCACGGTGCTTGGCACTGAGGCACCTCACTCGGTGATGTTCGTGAACGATGCTGACGATCCCGACTCGCCAGATCGGTTGCTTCGTATTTTGGCGGAGGTGTGCACAAATGCTGGTTCGAACAACTTGTATTTACGCACAGGCGCAGTTGCAATTGCCCTCAACCCTGAACACGCGAATGTGTTGGCAAAGGCTGGTCACACGCGGCAAACAATTCAAGAACGGCTCTTTGATATGTGTCATGTCGAACGTTCACGAATTCGTTCGTTAAATGCTGCACTCGCTCCTCGTGGCAACGACAACGACAGCATTGCGGTAGTTGAGAACCCTGACCGCTTTCTTGTGTTCGTTGCTGGCGCTGATGGGTTGTACTCGGCGGTGTTCCCGTCGTGGTCAGCGGGTGCTCATGGCAACAACGCAGTTCATCAACTGGTGATCGGCGATCAGGCTTGTGAAGTGCCGTTCATGTCGAACGCCAACGCCGCTCAATAACTCGCAAGTTCAGAAGGGTTCAAGTTCTTCGCCCAGGACGAATCGACCAATTTGGTGATGGGCGCGATCACGGTGAGCATTGATGTGAAGCGGCATCGCCTGAAAGTCTCGCCAGCGCCGCTCAAAACTGCCGCTTTCTCGAAGACCGTTACCGCCTTGTGTTGAGAGCAGTTCGTCCATTGCTTGACGAAGTTGATCAAGTGCTGAGGTCGCCATCCCGACCTGTCGAAGCTCGTCGGCGGCTGTCGGCACTATTTCAGAAGCGATCCGCCGGTCGATGTCGTTGCATGCTGTCTCCATCGTGGCGGCAGCGGCAGCAACGAGGGCGGTTGCTCGGCCAAGATTGACTTGCACGGTTGGTCTCGTCACCATCGCTTTACCGAGGATGCTTTTGCGATGTCTGATTGATGCAGCTGCTTCGTCAAGCGCAGCGCGAACCAGGCCTACACCCATCCATCCAAGCCATACGTCAGAAAGACCAACCCAATCTTCCCGATAACGATGATCGATGACGGGGACGGTCCGCAGTGTTTCGGCGCGGTTTGCGCCGAACCACGGAGCGCAACGGTTGAGTGGCACTCTCACACCTTCGTAGTGGATGTCGTCGGTTGCTGATGCTCGAACCGAACTTCCATCCCACGTTGGGTCGATACGCACTCCGTCGCCATCGACGCGAACGATGGTGAATCGAATGTCGAGGGGCTCGACTCGTTTCCCTTCGTTGTCACACACGGCGAAGACAACTCCGGCCCAGTCGGCGTATCGGCCTCCTGAGCTGAACGAACCTTTGCCGGTGAGCACCACATCGTCTCCGTCGATGACTCCTGCCACGCCAGAGCCTGCGCCAGCCGGAAAGCACACCCATTCACGATTGCGAACGATGTCGTCAATCATTGCTTTGTGATTTGGGCCGAGTGTGCCGACGAAGAGATGGAAGACAGCGAGATGGTTCCACAGCACCCATGCGGTGCTAGTGCAACGCGCCGCAACAGCCTCAAGCTCTCGGCCAATCTGAAGGACGCTTGCTTCGTTTCCACCAATCGTGTGGCTTGCAGAAAGTCGCATCACATCCGAAGCCTTGAGTGATGAAATGACGTCGGATGAGATTGCTCGGGTGTCGTCGGCGCGCTCGGCTTGGTCGGCGATGCAACTAAGGAGAGGGCCGACCGTGAGGGTCGGGCCGTTCGGCAACATGTCGAGGACTGGGTCGTTCCCCATTTCCTCACTGTAAGGGAGCAGTAGGTGCCTCATCGGGTTGAAGGCGAGACGCCTACTGCTCCGTATTCTCAGTCGTTGTTCATCGAAGTGGGATTCGCTGATGGAATTTGCTCGAGAATTAGTTGGGGTGAACTTCCTCGATAGTCCCGTGTTCAACGCTGTAGACAAAGCCCCGAATCTGCTGATTGTCGATGAGGAAGGGGGAGGCTGTAAGTCGAGCGATTGATTGCCGGACATCTTCGTGGACATCGGGGAACGCCTCGAAGGCGAAACTCGGACGAATCCCAACATCATCAGTGATCTGCTGCTTGACGGCGTCATCGCTAAAGGTGACCATTCCACAGTCGGTGTGGTGAAGAAGGACGATTTCGCGGGTGCCAAGGAGTCGTTGGCTGATGACGAGCGATCGTATTGCATCCTCGGTGACCACCCCGCCGGCATTTCGAATGACATGCGCATCGCCATTTGAAAGTCCTAGTACCGCAGCGGGATCGAGCCGGGCATCCATGCAGGCAAGGATTGCGACCTTTCGTGCCGGAGGTAATGGGAGGTCGCCGTCAGTGAAGGATTCTGCATAACTGGCGTTGGCAGCGATGAGCTGGTCTGTGGTTGACATTTATTGGCCTTTCGTAGGTGTAGCGTTAATTATGACAAACTTGATCAAGTTTATCAACTTTTAAACCTAAACTTTTCTATACATCGGGAGCACTGATTTAGGCGATCCGCCAGACCGCATCAGAGGTGAAAGGCTCTAACCTTGCACGTAAGCGTGCGAGTTTTCTTGTGCGCCTCGCGCCTCTAGCTCAATGGCAGAGCAGCGGGCTTTTAACCCGTTGGTTCAGGGTTCGACCCCCTGGGGGCGCACTCCGCGTGCCAGTTCGCTGGCAAAACGTGGCAGGCTGGTGGCATGACTACTTCAACAGCAAATCTTCTCGTCTCTCGCGAGGGCGATGTCGTCACCATCACGTTGAACCGCCCCGAGACCCGTAACTCACTGTCACGTGAACTCATGCTCGAGTTGCAGGCTGCTCTCGATGAGATCGGATCATCAGACGCCCTCGGTGTGATCATCGAAGCAAATGGTCCGGTGTTCTCGGCCGGCCACAACTTTGGCGACATGGTTGATGTCGAACTTCCTGAAGCACGTTCACTGCTCGAAATTTGCACCCGCATGATGAACACTGTGCAAGACATCCCGCAGGTCGTGATTGCGAAAGTGCATGCACTTGCGACCGCCGCCGGCTGCCAGTTGGTGGCAACCTGCGATATGGCGATTGCTGCCGAGTCGGCATCGTTCGCGCTTCCCGGTGGCAAGGGTGGCTTGTTCTGCAACACCCCACTCGTCGCTGTGGCACGCCAGATCAACCGCAAGCATGCAATGGAACTCGCCATCACCGGCGACGCTGTCGATGCCAACACCGCAGCCTCATGGGGTCTCATCAACCGTGTTGTTGCTGACGATCAACTCGATGACGCAGTGCGCGACCTCATGGCCCGCTCAATTCGTGGTTCGTCGATGGCGAAGGGAATTGGCAAGCGTGCGTACTACGCACAGGTCGATATGGATCAGCCAAAGGCATACGCCTATGCGATGGAAGTCATGGCAGCCGGAATCGTGACTCCTGACTGCCAAGAGGGCATTAGTGCGTTCTTTGAGAAGCGCCGTCCCGAGTTCAAACAGTCTGCGCGATAGCCGCAAGCTCTTGAAATAGTCGTTGGCATCGGTATCGCACTGCTCGTGAGGTGATGCCGATTTGCTTGGCGAGCACCTCAGTTGATGTTCCTGTAGCAACCGAGAACACCAACTGAATGTCATCTTTCGACATCCCGAGTCGTTCTGCCTCGAACAGCACTTCGCGAAGTTCGTTGAGCTCGGTGAGAGAGTCACTTTCTTGGTGGGTGAGCCCGCGCTCAACCGTGTCGAGTGATTCAGTTGGCATCCGATTTCGTTCGATCTTGAACGCCCGATAGACCGAGCTATCGATAATTGCCGCAGCGATACTGCCCGGATTTCTCCGGCTGTCATAGGTGGTGATGACAATCCATGCGGCTGCAACCAGCTCAGATAGTGCGACTTCTGGACTCATCTGGCGATTGCGGAATCGAACCGCAGCGACCAGCCCAGGAAGCACCCGTTGCAGCACGACACGTGCTGCAAGGTGGTCGGAGGCAGCCAGAGCGACGAGGTTTCGTAGAACCATTTCGCTTCCGGGTACATCAACGCAACCGAATCCGGTTGCTCGCAGTAGATCGTTGAAGTCGGTAAATCGGCTTTCAGCGACGCTCCAACCGGAGAGTTGCTCAATTGAGGTCGGGTCTGTGGTCAGTCGGTGCCATTCCTGCTCAAGTTGTGCTCGGATGCCCCGAAAGTTGATGGTTTGCTGTTGTGGTGTAGTTGCTGTTGTCATGCAGCCATCGTCCGGCTGCACCATCACCGCGGTGATCACTGCACGCCTCACCAGATCGTTCACTTTCGAAAATTTTCCTCGGTGAACCGGAAATTCACCCCTTTTGGCCTGTGAAACCAATGTTGTTCGTCACGACGACCGCTGGACCCGACTCAGGACTCACCTTGGGTGCTTCCACACCTCTCACGATCGGCTCATCGGCGCAGTTAGCAGGTCATATCGACGATCCCGCCCTTGGGAGCCATCATTTTGTGATTGGTGGAAAGAGCGTGGTGGTACCCCTCCAATCGGTGTCAAAAACCCCTGACTCCGATGGCATTCTTCACGTTGAGGCGGGAAACTCCCGGTTTGTCATCGGTTGTGATGGCGAATCAGTAGTCAGGCCACAGCCCAGGCGGCAATCCAGTCCGGTGATTCGTTCCAGACGGCAGGCGTCGACCGCTCCGGTCGTTGACCGTCAAGTGCTGCCCGATCCGCCATCACGGCTTCGAATGACCACATTCGCCATGCCGGTGATGAGTATTTCCACAGCAGTGCTCATCACCCTGTTGACTCACTCATGGATGTACCTCGTGTTTGGCGCTGGCGCCGCACTGATGGGGCTCATTTCAGCGGCCTCAGAGGTTTCTCGTTACCGACGTGACAAGAAAGAGCACGATGACGAGGTTGCGAGTAGCGAGCTGAAATTTCACATCCAGCGCGCCGCTCTTAGCGAATTCAAAAAGGAGGAGTTGAGATCACGATGGCCGCTCGATGTCGAGCGATGGTTGCGCTCGGAGCGCCTATGGGAGGTCCGGCCAGATCATGATGACTTTTTGTCGTGCGTCGTTGGAATCCATGTGGTGAGCTCTTCAGAATCGGCAACCGGTGACCCAGTCCTTGTGATTCTGCCAATGCACAGGGTCGTTGTCGTGCAGGGTCAGCGACATGCGAGTGAGGCACTCATTCGACAGTTGGTGACACAAATTTGTCTGAGAAGTGGACCAGCAGATGTTTGTATCGAAGCGAATGGGTTATGCGAGGTGCCTGCCACCTTCAGAGAACATCAACATGACCAGTCTCGATACACGATCGTTTTGACTGACGACATCGAAGGGTTAGGAACTGCGACGAGCGAGTTACGACAGCGGCTCATCTCAGATGACCGAGTCACCGTCATCGCCCTCGCAGATCCGACTCAGCAGATCCCTTCATGTGCTGAGGTCGTTATTCGCTTCGATGAGAACTGGCGTGGTGAGGTGGTCACTGATACTTCAATCACCTTCACCCACATGGCAGGAGTCTCGAACGAACGTTGGCATCAATGGTCAGCGCAACTTGCACAACTGCACGACCCTGAGCGGGTCCAGAGTTCGATTGATGTTCTTCCCCAACTGGTGCGATTGCGAGAATTCGCACGTCAGTCAGATCACTCCCTGTGCGTTGAGATCGGCGATGCAATCAATGGACCGTTCAACATCGACCTCGTCGGCGATGGGCCTCACGCCTTGATCGCTGGAACGACCGGCTCAGGTAAGAGCGAATTTCTTCGCGCACTCATCACGGCGCTGTGTGTGCGGTATTCGAGTGACGTGCTCAACCTCGTACTTATCGACTTCAAGGGTGGCTCGACATTTGACGAGTTCAACCAACTGCCGCATGTCACCGATGTTGTGAGCGACCTCGATGTCGAGCAGATCGACCGAATGTTGGCTGGACTCCAAATTGAGATCCACCGACGAGAGCAAGTACTTCGAGAGATGAATGCCCGCGATATCGCGAGTTTGCTGTCAACTGGTCGGTCACTTTCTCGACTTGTCGTCATTGTCGACGAGTTCGCTGTGCTTGCCCATCGACACCCCGAGCACATGAAAACGTTCGTCGCCATCGCGTCACAAGGCCGAAGTCTTGGCCTTCATCTCGTATTGGCAAGTCAGCGGGTAACTGGAGCAATTAATGACGACATTCGAGCGAACACTGATCTTCGGATTGCGTTCCGTGTTGCGGATACATCTGAGTCTCGCGATGTTGTCGGGTGCGCAGAGGCGGCACAGATCAGCAAAGCACACCCAGGACGCGCCCTCGTCAAGGGGTCGGGAGGTGAAGTAGTTGAAGTCCAAACCGCTGTTGTGATGAACGATGACCTCGACAAGCTGAAGAATCTCTGCGAGATGTGTAGCGATACTCCTGCTCGCCGTACTTGGAGCGATGCGCTCCCTACAGAACTCGCTCCATCGATAAATGGCATTGGCCTCATCGATGTTCCAGAACAGCAAGCACACATCGATTGGCAGTGGACCCCTAGCGACGGACCTTTATCCATCGAAGGCGGTTTCGGCTCGGGTACAACAACAGCATTGGTATCTGTGCTCTTTCACAATTCAGGCGTTTCGGCATATGTCATTGATGGACGAGGGGACGATGCGTTGCATTGCGTCAATGACTTCCCGAATGTGGCTCCGGTGGTCTTCGCATGGGATCAAGAACAGAAAACTCGGATGTTCCAGGTCATCAACACGCATCTGGCCGACCGAAAAAAGTCCGGAGATCGTTCGCCCTTGATCGTTGCGGTAGACGGGATTTCTGAACTGATTCGGTACCTCAATGACAGGGAACTCGACGCCTTGAGATCGCTATATCGGGAGGGAGAAGGGCTTGGAATTTGTGTCATCACGACAGGTGCAGAGCCACCAATTCCAGCGACAACACGAGTAGTTCTCGGTTGCACCGATAAGCGATCAGATACAGCGCAAGGCCGCACACCAGGTCGAGGAACCCTCCACTGCCATGGTGATCGACCGCGCGAACTTCAGATACGGCCAACAAAAGGTTCACCGGCCGGACA
>JBMTDQ010000076.1:0-7764 GCA_049432165.1 Ilumatobacteraceae bacterium | reverse complement strand
CCGCGACCCTCACCTTGGCAAGGTGATGCTCTACCAACTGAGCCACGTCCGCGTTGTGGAACCAGAATCTACCAGCACCGCGCCCTGAGCGGACAACGCCGGATGAGATCAACTACCCGAATTGTCGGCGGGACGAAGATCAACTGTCAACGTCAACACGCCGTCGGTTAACTCCCAGGAGGCATCGGCAACAATCGCGTAATCCATGTAGTCCTGCTTCGCCTGGTCAATAAACGCCTTGCGTTCATCTCCTGCGACTGGGGGAAGGGGACGCTGCTTCACTGCGAGCGCCCGTTCCTTAAAGCGCTTCAGCATTCCCTCAACATCAAGACCTGGTTGCGACTCACTCATTCCTCTGATCGTACTTCCTCTGCCTCGAGGCCGTCATCTACAACAACTGGAACTGCGCCAGTTCGCAACGATTCTTTTTCGGAACTGTCGGCATCCCGATAGCGACGAGAACTCATTCGTTCAAGCACCATCAGTGATGGGTTATCAACCGCCGTCACACGCCACAGCCAAATCGCAAGAACCGCTAAGGCTGCAGAAAGGGCAATGAGAACGACTGCGATCACAACGACGGTCGCCGATGCGGACGTATCTCCAACAGATACGTCAACTGCCCACAACACAGGTTCCGAGAACACCATCACCAATGAGTGTGCCAGAACTACCGTTGGTGGTGCGAACAAAAGATGGTTGTTCTACCTGAGATGTTCATCCGTTGGAGAGGAGCACCATCGAGCGGGCAGCCGGCTAACGCTCTACGGAGATCAGGGTTAAGGGTTCCGGTGTGGCTACCTCCGCGACTCTCGAGCTCGGTAACGACCGCAGAGATGTGCTCTGCAAGACCATCAACGTCGACCGAACTCAGCGAGTCACACGATCTCCGGGGGTCAATGCCAGCATGAAACAGCGATTCATCAACGAGCATGTTGCCGAGCCCGGCGATGACATGCTGATCAAGCAAAACAGTCTTTATCGAACATCGCCTGTGGCGCTGTGCTGTAAGTGCATCACCGAGTGCTTGAGCCGGCGACATGAAATCAATGCCAAGGTTCGACCAATCCGGATCGAGAGCGAATCGAGCCCACCTCCGAGGATCATTCACGCGCAATGAACCCCGGTCGGTTTCGATCACCAGCCGATCCCATTCACGCCGTTCATTAGCCGGTCCGTATTCAAGGGCGGCGATCGGTGCGACGCCATTCACAATGAGCCGACCGGTCATCGCAAAATACAACTCAACTTCGGCACACTCCGTCACCAGCGCCACACGTTTGCCATGCCGTTTCACGCCACAGATGTGGTCACCAACAAGGCTCGTTAAGGAGTTGATATCTCCGCAACGTTCATCAACCTCAATCGATGTGATCTGGTGCTCAACGAGTTCAGCCGCAGCACTCGCATAAATGGCTGCCTCAAGCCCTTCGGGCATTCGACCTAATCCAGTCGCCCCAGAAATGCAGCGATAGATGTACTCATCTGTTCGGTCTCCATCAAAAACGCGTCGTGGCCGTGCGGAGAGTCGATTTCAACGAATTCGGTTGGAGCACCAGCCGAAGTAAATGCATCAGCGATCTGGCGCTGCTGATAGGCCGGATACAGCATGTCGCTGTTAACACCGATCGACAGACATGGCATGTCAACTTCGCGCAGCGCACGCTCAATCGACTGACGTCCCCACGAAATGTCATGAAGATCCATCGCTTTGGAAATCAACAGGTAGCTATTCGCGTCGAAACGACGCGCCAACTTCTCACCGTGGTAATTGAGATAGTTCTCCACCTGAAATTCTTGCCAGAGCCCAAAACGATCACCCGTGGAACGGTCAGCAACTGCACGACCAAATCGTTCGGTGAAGACGTTGTCGCTTCTGAACGTGACCTGAGCAACTTGACGGGCAATCGACAGGCCGCCAGCTGGACCATCCCCAGGAGCAGCGTCGTAATAGTCGCCGTTGCGCCACTTCGGATCGATCGCAATCGCTCGACGCCCAATCATTCCCCAAGCAATTTGCTGGGCAGAGGCCTGTAAACAGGTAGCGATCGGAATTATCGACCCAACCTGGCGACGGTAGGTCGCCGCCCATTCGAGTACCTGCATTCCTCCCATCGACCCGCCAATGACCGAAGCCCATCGCTGAACACCGAGGTGTCGAGACAGCCGCTCTTGTGCCCGCACCATGTCTCTTATGGTGACGACGGGAAATCGTGGCCCATACGGGGAGCCATCTGGGTCTGCAGGATTGGCCGATGACGGACCCGTCGAACCCTGGCATCCTCCTAGAACATTCGAACAGACGACAAAAAATTCATTTGTGTCGATTGCGCGACCAGGCCCGATCAGCGAATCCCACCAGCCTGGTGCGGGATGCCCCGATTCAGCTCGGCCTGCCGCATGAGAATCACCCGTCCACGCGTGGCAGATCAAGATGGCATTTGATGCGTCGCTGTTGAGTTCGCCCCATGTCTCGTAGGCGATGGTCACCGATTGCAAGACAGATCCCGAATCGAGAGCAAATGGACGATCTTCAGCAAAGGTATAAAACTGTCGGCGCCCGGGCGCATCACCCGGTTGCCATGCTCCCGAAACTGGCAGTTCCTCGCTCACTCTGTTCACCTCCTCGCTTCACTACACCAATAACAATGTGCATCTGAGCGAATCGGCGCCGGTTTGCCGGTGTTCCGACCGCATCGCACGAGATGTGCAAGCACCTTGGGGGCGAACCCAGGTTGCCGGGCCGGGAGCACTACGACTCCGACCGCTCTGAATGCACTTAGAACGTTAGCAGTAATAGTCAACGACCGCACCGGTAACGTACGCCGATGCGAGTTCTCGTCATTGGCGCCGGTGGAGTTGGGTCAGCATTTATCTCGATCACGGCCCGTCGCGAATCCTTCACCCACCTCGTTGTTGCCGACGTTGATCTCGAGCGTGCCCAACGAGCCGTAGATGAGGCGGTTGATGCGGGAGAACTCGATGCTGTTCAGCAGGCTCGGCTCCATGCAGAGCATCTCGATGCATCCGACGAAGTGGCAGTTGCGGCACTGGCTCGCTCTCACAAGATTGACGTCGTCCTGAACGCATGTGATCCTCGCCTCAATCCTCCGATCTTTCAAGGTGCCTTCGCTGCCAATGCTCACTATGTCGACATGGCGATGC
The DNA here is from genome assembly GCA_049432165.1 of Ilumatobacteraceae bacterium. Taxonomy (GTDB): domain Bacteria; phylum Actinomycetota; class Acidimicrobiia; order Acidimicrobiales; family Ilumatobacteraceae; genus Casp-actino5. The sequence goes on along the minus strand of JBMTDQ010000076.1, from coordinate 4,599 downwards.
ACCTGTCTGAGCCCCACCCGACCAAGCCCTACGAGAAAACGGGCCGCCGCCTCGGTGATGCACAGTTCGCGCAATCACCGCTATGGAAAAACCGCGGTCTGATGGCACTGGTTGGAATGGGTGTTGAGCCAGGCTTCTCGGATGTCGCTGCTCGCTACGCCGCCGACCATCTGTTTTCAAAGATTGACGAAATTGGTGTGCGAGATGGCGCTGACCTCGTCGTTGACGGATATGACTTCGCGCCAACATTTTCGATCTGGACCACTATCGAGGAGTGTTTGAACCCTCCGGTGATTTACGAACGCGAACGCGGGTGGTTCACGACACGCCCATTCTCTGAGCCTGAGGTCTTCACCTTCCCTGAGGGAATCGGGCCGATCGAGTGCGTCAACGTTGAGCACGAAGAGGTCATTTTGATTCCACGCTGGATCGATGTCGAACGTGTCACGTTTAAGTACGGCCTTGGCCGCGACTTCATTCAGGTGCTGAAAACCCTCGAAAAACTCGAACTGGTGTCAACTGAGCCTGTTGAAGTTCGAGGAGTAAAAGTCTCGCCTCGTGATGTTGTTGCCGCGGCCCTACCAGACCCCGCTGAGTTGGGCGACCGAATGAAAGGTCGAACATGCGCGGGAACCTGGGTACGAGGTCTTGGCCCCGACGGTGAGCCACGAGAGGTCTACGTGTACCACGTGGTCGACAACAACTGGTCGATGAATGAATATCGGCATCAGGCGGTTGTCTGGCAAACCGCCGTCATGCCGGCGGTTGCGATCGAGCTCATGGCCTCTCGCACATGGTTCAGAGCCGGCGTTGTCGGACCCGAGGCACTGCCATCAGAACCATTTCTTGAGTTGCTTGATTCATACGGTGCTGAATGGGAGTGGCTCGAATACAAAGACCGCGCGCCGCTCGTCACGAACGGTTAGCCGGCTTTTTCATTGCACATGCCGGCGTGCCTCCGGGCAGGCGGTGGCGATTTTTCGCAATCCATCGGTATGCAACGCCACCAAACGCGGTGACCACTGGCAATCGAAGAACTCTGCCAACCACGCCCCAGGCGGATCCCCGGTATCGCATCGCTGCCGCAACCGCAAGATGCCCGCTTTCGACCCTGCCGTCGGAACCCACCCATTGCAGGGCCGTCTCGCATTGTTGTGGGGTGAGGCCAAGTTCCTCAAGGTTTGCGAATTGCCAGGGTTCAACTCGACCGATCTGAAACCACCTCTCGGCTTTCATCGCTGAAGACGTGCAAAACGCACAATCTCCATCAAAGATCAACACAGGCAGTTCGATCTGTTGATTCACATCGCCCCGACAACTGGTTGCGCGAAGCGCATTCGCTGCTCATAACCCGCCTCGTAGGGAAGGAAACCTTTACGGTCTGGGTAGAGCATCTGCACAACGTTGAGCGGCAGGTCGCTGTACTCACTGACCGCTGGACACCATCTGATTGCATCATCGCCATTCAGCGGTGCAAATGCGCACCGTTGTTCACCGTCAAGCAGCCCGACGAGTTCACTTGCGATCGGAATCTCGACCCCATTGCGGAGCGCGTCAACGGCAACTCCGATGAGATCGCTTGCCGTCGCAGGGGCCAATCCGAGAACAAGAATCTCTGGGAAGCCAGTCAGCGCAGTAACACCGATCGAGTAGGCGTGTGCTGGGACAGCTGAGCTGTCATCAACTTCTGGGCGGACCGCCTCAAGAGCCCAGCCATTTGTTTCGAGCATCCATTCGATCTTTTCGCGGTGAGAAATCGAGAAGTCGGCCGGGTCAAATGTCACGATCAACATTCTCGCGCAGACTCGCACCCGTTGCTTTGGCCAGGTACTGTCATCAGAGATGCCCCCGACCCGGACAATGTTCCTGAAACCAAAATGGATCGCATTTCACCTTGTTGTCCTCTTCGGGTTTGTTGCATTGTTCAACCTCGGTCTTTGGCAATTACGGCGTCTCGATGAGCGCCAGTCATTCAATGCTGTGGTCGAGCAACGCTTTGCTGAACGGACTGTCCCTCTCGCGGACGTACTTCCAGATGGCATCATCAACGGCAGCGAGCAGTCGGCCGAAATCGCATCCGAGGTTGAGTGGAGAGCCGTCACGGTGTCGGGCACGTATCTGCCAGACCACGCGCTGCGGGTCGTGAATCGGTCGCAGAACGGCCGTGCGGGCGACAACCTGGTTGTTCCGCTGCTTCTCGACGATGGTCGTGTGCTGCTCGTGAACCGAGGCTTCGTTCCGCTCGTGGTTGACGATCCCGAACTGCCGGCTCTGTCGGTGGAGGTCACCGGCCGATTGCATCCGAGCCAACAACGATCACTCCTCGGAGCAAAAGATCCGTCTGAGGGTGTGCTCACCGAGGTGCAGCGCCTCGACCTCTCTCGACTGGACCCACAGATACCTGGCGACCTTCTTCCGGTGTATTTGGATCTGCTTGAATCACAGCCAGAAGAAATCCCAGGCCTTCCAGAACCGGTGATCTCGCCTGACCTCACCGAAGGCAATCACTTGTCGTACGCGATTCAGTGGTTCACGTTTTCGCTGGCGGTGATTGCTGGATGGATCGTGGCGCTTCGGGTCAGTTGGCGACGAGCCCTTCGGCCAGCCAGCGATCGGTAATTGTTTCTGCAAGTTGCACTGTCGGCACCATCGGGTTGACCGACGGAACTGCAGGAAATACTGAAGAGTCAACGACGAACAATCCGCCAACGTCCCTCACTCGACCACATCGATCCGTCACAGCACCCATTGAGCAACCTCCAGTCGCATGGCTGTACACCGGAGTAACTGATGCAATCTGGTGCATCACCCAGTCGCCCACACCCTCGACATCGCTGACATCGGGAGCATCGATCGCTTCACGGTCAGTATGTTGAGCAACCAAGCGCGAAACGGCATCGATGAGCAAGGCACTCTCATGCTTGTGTTGACAAAGTTGAAAACGAATATCGGCGTCGCCAATCTCATCGAGTTCAATCACCCCAAATGACGAAGGACGCATGAGCGCTGGCACCACCCAGATCTCATCGCCCACCACCGTCGTCAAGATCTGGACCGCTCCCGAACGCTCTACTTCGAATGTTCCGGCGGGCCGATGCTCAGTATTTCGATAACGCAGAGCAACACTTGGGTGATCCTGCAGGCGGCCACCAAGCCCCGCCGTGACGACTCCCGAGCGCATCAATATTGTGGGCGACGTTAGGGCACCAGCGCACAGCACTACCCGATTGGCAACAATGACCTCTCCCCCGTTCAGTTCGACTCCCTGGGTTTGACCGCCCTCACACATCACTCGAGCGACTATTGCCTCAGTTCTCAGGCCGATGCTGTCAGTCAACCCGCTGTCTCGGAGATACACATCTGAGACCGAAATCCGAGAACCGTCAGAAAGGACTCGCTGCTGGCGACCCTGACCTTCAATTGGTAACTGATGCGAACGATGAAATGGCCCGGCGATTGATGCAAATCCTGGATTGATCGATGAACCACCGCCGAGGCCAGAACCTAAGGTGTACGGCACATACGGGCCATCGGCGACACGCTGCACTCGCATGGCTGGCATCGTGCGACCTGGCACTTGCGCCGCTTCGTGAAGATCATCAGGTGTCGCCCCGTCAACACCGTGTTCGAGCAAGATCACCTCGGCTCCAATCGCCGCAAGTCGTGCCGCAACAACAGACCCAGCGACACCTCCGCCGACGATCACCCACCGATCTGCCATTCGCCCATCCTGCCATCTCTGAGGTGCAACGAGTAACCGATGATTCGTGCCGAGCACGTTTCAGTCACAATTGAGAGATGTCACGTTCTGACCTGCCAGCCGGCTTTATTGATATCGAGACTCATGACGATGGCTCAGAGATACTTCGCCCTACCGCGCTCTGCCGAGGACCATGGGATCCCGACTCCTGTCACGCGGGCCCTCCCACAGCTGCCCTTGCCCGGGCGGCCGAACGCGCACTTCCTGATCTTCAACTTGTTCGGCTGACGACCGAGATCATGAAGCCGATTCCTATGGCCGGATTCACCGTGACGGCTGAAGTTTCAAAACCTGGACGCACTGTTGCGAACTGCGTGATCGAGTTACGCAACCTCGACGGCACTCTTATCGCCCTCAGCCATAGCGCTCATTTGGCCTCTCGCCCACCGACACCCGACATTCCGACCTCTTCGGTCACGACAGTTCCGCTTGATGAGTCGACGGCAGGGCCATTTGTGTTTGAGGCCGCCCGCCATGGCTCTCTCGGGTTCATCAACGGTGTTGAAACTCGTTACCCAAAGAACGAGGACAACAGTGCCGGCCCAACCTCAATCTGGCTGAAGACAGTCCCCATCTATACGAATGCTCCGTCGTCCGGTTTCCAACGAATCTGCCCAATTGCTGACTGCGGAAATGCAATTTCACGCAATGGCGAACCACAAGAGTTCGGATTTCTCAACACCGACCTCAGCATTCACCTTCACCGCGAGCCTCTCGGCGAATGGTTCCGATCTGATGCGATTTCTCAGTGGAACGCCAATGGAATTGGGATGTCGGATGCCCTGCTATTTGACGAGCACGGGGCAGTCGGCAGGGCGGTTCAGTCGCTCGTTATCTCA
>JBMTDQ010000075.1:0-8239 GCA_049432165.1 Ilumatobacteraceae bacterium | reverse complement strand
TGTCAATCGGCTCAACGACTGACAGACACATTGCTCCAAAGTTTGGCCTTGACGAAGATGCCTCGCTATTTCAACTTGCCCGGCTTCGTCTCGCCGACAATATTCCAATAGCTGTCGACTACGTCTGGCTACCTGGTGACTACATCACACCGTTGCAGAACACCGACTTCACCCATACCTCTCTGTATGACGAGATGGAACGCTCGAGTCTCGGCCGACCATCTGCTGGATCTGAACACATCTCTGCAATAGTCCCGAGCAGCGAAATACAACGTCTGCTCTTGATTGATGATCAGACGGGCGTATTCGAGTTGATTCGACAGGGTGAGCAGTCCGGAAGCGTCATTGAATTCCGTCAGACATTTATCCGCGGAGACAGCTTCAACCTGGTGACTGACTGGCGACGCGGGCAACGTAGCGAGATGCGGCTCGAACAAAAGAATCGGATTACAGATCTCGCCCACTAAGGCCGTAGCCTCATGGTATGAGCAGCAACACAGCCCCAAATAACGGCCGCGAGATCGTCATTGTCGACGCGGTTCGGAGCCCGATCGGTCGCCGCAATGGTGGATTCGCCGGGATGCACCCCGCTTCACTCCTCGGCAAGGTACAGAGCTCGCTTGTCGAGCGCACCGGCATAGACCCAACTGCGATCGAACAGGTTGTTGGAGGATGTGTCAGCCAGGTTGGTGAGCAGAGCTTTAACGTCACTCGAACGGCTTGGCTTGGTGCCGGCCTCCCGATTGAGACCGCAGCAACAACTGTCGATACTCAATGCGGGTCAAGCCAGCAAGCAACGAACCTTGCGGCGTCTCTTATCGCATCAGGCACTGTCGATGTTGCAATGGCGTGTGGTGTCGAGGTGATGAGCCGCATTCCTATTGGCATCAACTCGTCTAAGAAGTTGGGCCTCGGTGTACCAATTCCGAAGGAATACTTTGCCCGTCTTGAAATGACCTCGCAGTTCGAAGGCGCTGAGCGCATTGCTGACAAGTGGGATATTTCACGAGATGACACCGATGCCTTCGGTTTTGAGTCCCAAAATCGTGCGGCACAAGCGTGGAACGAAGACCGCTTCGCTGGCCAGTGGATCTCAGTTGATGCACCAGTGCTTGACGAAGAGGGCAACCCGACCGGTGAGACGACGGCAATTACTCGTGACGAAGGAATCCGCGAGACGTCACTTGAGAAGCTTGGCCAACTGAAGCCTGTTGCTCGCGAAAATGGCGTTCACACCGCCGGCAACAGCTCCCAGATCTCCGATGGAGCTTCTGCGGTCCTCATGATGACCGCAGAGCGTGCCGAAGCGCTTGGATTGAGTCCACGAGCACGCGTTGTTGACACATGTCTCGTTGGCGTTGATCCAGTACTGATGTTGACAGGCCCGATGGATGCAACCCGTCGCCTCCTCGACCGCTCCGGTCTCTCCATCGATGACATCGACAACTTCGAGATCAACGAAGCATTTGCCTCCGTCGTTCTCGCATGGGCAAAAGAAGTTGGCGCAGACCTTGCGAAGACCAACCCAAATGGTGGTGCCATTGCTCTAGGTCACCCACTTGGAGCTACCGGAGCGTTCCTTATGACGAAGTCGCTCTATGAACTTGAGCGCACATCTGGCCGCTACGGCCTCATCTCGATGTGCTGCGGCGGTGGTCTTGGCACCGGCACCCTCATCGAGCGAATCTGAGACTCATCTTCTGCAGTGCTGTCGTCGCCGCCTTGGTGATGACAGCCTGCGGAGCATCCTCGCCTCCTCAGGAGGGAATTGTTGACCGTGTCATCGATGGTGACACCGTTGATATTGCATTTGGTAGCTCCCTTGAGAGAGTTCGACTGATTGGAATTGATACGCCCGAGATCGGGTACGAAGGTGAACCAGACGAGTGCTGGGCTCAGGAAGCGAAACACGCCTTGGAGCGCTTACTCCCGCAAGGAAGCGATGTTCGTGTCCTCCGAGACGTGGTTGCGCGTGACCACTATGGACGGCTGCTTGGATACATCTTCATCAACAATGAGCGCTTTGTGAACGGAGAGCTCGCCCTTTACGGTCACGCTCGGGTTCTATCGATCGCTCCTAACGAGGCATTTTCAGGTGAGATCCGGCGAGCCGCCGATACTGCGCGCACCAGCAACCTCGGGCTCTGGCGCGCCTGTGATTCATCGGCAAGATAACTTCAGTAGTGATGAGCTCCCTTAACGAACGTCTCGGATTTGCAACCGATGATCGCGTGCTCATTATCTCTTGCGACGATCTTGGCCTGAGTCATTCGTCAAACGAGGGCGTGATGTCGGCTCTTCGTAACGGTGTAGCAACATGCGCCTCCATCATGGTTCCTGCCCCGTGGGCACGTCACGCTGCGCAGCAGATTGATCCAGGCGATGACATCGGAGTGCACCTCACCCTGAACGCAGAGCACGACTGCTATCGATTCGGACCGGTCACTCACGCACCATCGCTACTCTCGGGAGACGGAGGCTTTCCCGCTGCGATTGATGACTTGTGGGAACACGCTGACCCGGCCGAAGTTCGACGAGAACTTCGCACCCAGGTCACCCGGGCCCAGGCGTGGGGAATTGATGTCACCCACCTTGCACCCCATCTTTCCGCGATTACCTTGCGACCTGAATTTTTTGACGCCTATCTCGACGTTGCCGTCGAGTTCCAGCTCCCCATTCGACTGCCATCAACCGTTTCGGCGGCCGACGCGGGGTTCCCATTCCGATCGTTAGCAGCCGACGAGGGTGTGTTCTTCCCAGATTTCTTTAACCACGATTGGCGAGCAGGTTCGCGTCAACGTGTTCTCGATGCAATCGAAGAGTTACCTGCTGGTGTAACCGAACTACATCTGCAACCGGCTGTTGATACCCCGGAGATTCGTGCACTCAGTTCCGATGCTGCTGGGTGGATCGATGATCATGCATTTCTCCTTGAGCCCGAGGTTCGATCAGCGCTTACGGCGAGCGGAATTCACCTCATTGGTTACCGGGAGTTACGGGAGGCGATGCGCTCTCAACTGTCAAGTGCAACAAGTTGAGCAATCACTTGAGATGCCTCGCCCGATGACAACTCACTGAATAGTGCCCCGGTATTTCCGACAGCCTTCAGTTGTCCCCTCATGAATGCCACTGTTGGGTCGAAGTCGACATCGCTTGCAACCTTGATCGGAACAGAAATAACGAGGTCCGCTCCATCGGGACCGTCAACACGTTCGTTTCCTTTTGATATTTGCACTCGATATTGCACAGACATGACCGTCACAACCTACCTGCAGTCACTACGCCGGTTCAGTAAGGCCATCAAATAACGATGTTTCGCCCGTTGAAATTGGCCCACACCGATTTTTCGCAAGAATCCAATCCTCCGTTGGGTACACCCGAGCTAGTTCGTCATCGTCGAGTCCAAACCAGAACAGTGCGGCTGGATCAACCTGAGTCGCGTGCGCCCGAAGCGCTCCCGTCCGTGCCCACATGTAGCTAGACACGTCAACACGCGTGGTGATGCGGTCGTCTTGGCTTGGTCGTGAGAACCAGTTCTCATCAAACGGTGATTCACCGTGCTTTTCAAGAAGCGCCTCATGAACTCGTTTCATCCGCTCAATTGACCAGGCCGAGTAATACAGCTTCGAAATGGAGTGTGGCGCACCTAACTCTGGATACGCGTCTGCATCAGCCGCCTTCTCGAAGGCCAACACGCTGATGTCATGAACCTTGAGATGGTCAGGGTGCGGGTATCCCGCCTGATCATCTGAGTAGGTGATCAGCACATCTGGCCGAACTCGACGAATCTCTTTCACTAATCGGCCAACCGCCTCGTCGAGATCTGCCATATGAAAGCAATCTGGATGTTGATTTGTTGGGCTGTCGGCCATACCTGAATCGCGGTACCCCAGCATCAGAACTTCAGAGAACCCAATGACCTTCGCAGATGCTTGTAATTCAAGTGGCCGGACTTCTGCCAGGCGCAACTTAGTCTCTGCCTCATCGAGACCTTCGAATAACTGCCCGGGCTCTCTGAGTGCAGGATTTTGAAGATCACCCTCTTCACCTCCGGTACAGCACACGAGAACCGCAGACGATCCCTCAGCGACATATCGAGCAAGCGTCGGCGCACCCTTTGATGCCTCATCATCGGGGTGAGCGTGCACAGTCATAATCACTCGTTGCGCATGGGCTGCGTTCTTACCTACGTCAGACACGTCCCCGAGGCTAGCGGTAGCCTGACCTCATGTTCGGGAGTGTTCGTCGGCGAGTTGCCCTCTCCGTTGTCGCAGCGATCGGAGCGGTCTCAATGCAGTCGTGCGACACAAATGACGGCCGAGAGATGAGGCCACCCGCTGCAAAGGGAAGTGCGATCGTTCAACAACAAGTTGTTGCTCCCCAGATATGAGCGAGTTACCCCCTCCTCCACCGTCGCAGCCGGCGAGCGCAGCGGGACCGAACTGCACGGTGCATCCAGATCGCCCAGCCGGGCGGCATTGCACCCGCTGTGGCACTCCGGCCTGCTCCGAGTGCCTTGTCCGAGGGTCGGTGGGAAGCCTCTGCGTTGCATGCCGCAAGGCAAGCACACCGAGTGCAAGCACCCGTGTTCGCTACTGGCAAGCCTCACAGGGCGTCCTCGTGGTGAAGGCGCTGATCGCAGCAAACCTCGCTGTATTTGTTCTCATGGTCGTGATTGACGCTCGTGCAATGGGCGGTTCACTGACGCAGCTACAGATAGATCTCGGTCTCAATGCGTCGCTACTCAGTCAAGGACCCGGCGAGTGGTATCGAATTGTGTCCTCTGGATTCATTCATTACGGATTACTGCATCTCGGGTTCAACATGTACCTGCTCTACCAGTTGGGTGGGGCTCTCGAGGTCGCTCTTGGACGCCTCACCTTTCTTGCGTTGTACCTTGCCTGCCTCGCCGGTGGTTCCCTCGGCGCTCTCATCCTTCAACCAGGTGGTCTTCATGGTGGGGCCTCGGGAGCGGTCTTCGGACTCATGGGAGTCACTGCAATGGCATACCAGCAACGAGGCATCAACCCGATGCGAACTCAAATTGGGAGTTTGTTGTTGATGAATCTTGCAATCACATTCCTTGTGCCCGGAATATCAATTGGTGGCCATCTTGGCGGTGCCGTCACGGGCGGCGCATGCGCGTTAGTCGTCACTGCACCGCGCCAAACCACTGTCCGCAAACACCAACAAAAGATCGTCTTAGCGGCCCTATTCGTACTTGCTGCCGCTGCATGCATCGTGATCGCAGGCTGAACGCTCTCACGACCAGTGAGCCTCGTGAAGGCTGTCACACCCTTCGTGCACATTGGTGGCATGACACAGAACGAATCCAATACTCCTCTGCAGTTGATGCTGCTCCCAACGTCAAATCTGCCCGAATGCTTGCGGCTCGATGACGCCACACGCGTGGCTGGCCTTCACCACATCAGTGAAATTCGTGCCGAAATGGAACGCCGACGCATGAACCGTCGGCCGTCACAACCAGCTGCGTAAATGCCGCTGTGGTCAGACCCCAGCGAGTGAACGCATCGCCTCTCGTTGATCTAGGTCTTTGTCAAGAGGCAGCAATGCGAGGGCCGCAGTGGTCACGCCGTTGTCTAAATAACGCCCAATCTGTTCTTTGCATTGTCCAGGTGTGCCATGCACGATCAACGAATCGACTACTTCGTCTGGAATTGCTGCAAGAGCGGCCTTGCGGTCACCACCTGACCAGGCCGACCACATGCCCTCGAGTTGTGGTCCACGACCCAGCCATTCCTGAAACTTCGCGTAGACCGGAACATTCATATATGCGGCGATCGCAAACTTTGCGGCATCACGCACCACCTGAGTGTTATCACTCGGGCAGACAAAGATTCTCGCCACAATTTCACGCTCCTCACCCCCGGCGGCATCATGGACGATTGATGCGACCTGGGGTACGTCATCTGCGCCAAGCCAGTTGATGATTGCGCCATCACTTTCTTTTCCTGCCAGGCGAAGCATCTGTTCGCGCAGCGCTGCAATGAAAATTTTCGGAGTTTGCTCTGGCCGAACGCCAAGCCGAAACCCGTTTACTGCAAACGTGTCAAATTCTCGACTCACCTTCTCGCCATCGAGAGCCTCTTTCAGAAATCGCACCATGTCGCGCACCTTTTGATAGGGCTGTTCAAAGGGAACACCGTTCCATCGCTCCACGATGACATTGCTTGACGAGCCGATTCCGATGCAAAAACGCCCGGGCGCAGCATCAGCCATCGATGCAACCGACTGAGCCATACACGCTGGCGCTCTTGTGTACGCCGGAATAATCGCAGTCCCAAGCCGCAATCTCGGCTCCCAGGCTGCAGCAAGAGCAAGCGGAGTGAATCCGTCCGCTCCATCACTCTCCGCGCTCCAGATGTCGCTATACCCAAGATCGGCAAGTTCGTGGAGCCACTCCTTATGACTGTGAAGCGGACCAGGTAACGGAACTGTCATTCCGAGCCGACGATGATTTCCTGAGTTAGCAGAGGTCATAGTGAAAAGGTAGTCATCTTGGGTCGTTTCAGCCGATACGACTCGAATCATTGAGTAAACCTCAACGTGACTAACATCACATTTGTGAGAGTTCCATTGACAGTAAACGACTTCCTCCAACGAGCTGAGTTGGTGTATCCCGATCGGGTCGCAATCGTTGACGAACCGGATCAGCCAGCCGACGATTGGGGACGAATCGACTATCGGGAGATGGCACGACGCGCTCGCGCCATTGCTGCAGGCCTTGACGAACTCGGAATCGCCCAAGGGGAACGCATTGCGATGGTGTCACATAACTCTGCCCGGTTACTCACAGCGTTGTTTGGCGTTTCGGGTTCGGGTCGAATTTTGGTGCCGGTCAATTTCCGTCTTGTCGCCGAAGAAGTTTCGTACATCGTCGAACACTCAGGGGCACGAATTCTGCTGGTTGACCCTGAACTCGAAGAGGCCATGCAGGACGTGAGTTGTGAGATGAAATGGGTGATTGGCTCGGAAACCGACGAGAAACTCATGCGTTATGACGTTGATCCTGCACCTTGGGAGCCAGACGAAAACGCAACCGCCACAATCAACTACACCTCTGGAACCACCGCTCGCCCGAAAGGTGTTCAGCTCACCCATCGCAACGTGTGGCTGAACGCCTCAATCTTCGGCTGGCACATGGGGGTCAACGATCGCGACGTCTATCTCCACACACTCCCACAGTTCCACTGCAACGGCTGGGGAATGCTCTACGCCGTAACTGGAATGGGAGCCCGCCACGTCATTCTGAGGAAGGTAGACGGACCGGAAATTCTCCGCCGAATTGAGGCTGAGGGAGTCACCCTGATGTGCGCTGCCCCTGCAGTGCTCAACACGGTCCTCGATGCCGCCGCAGAATGGGACGGCCCAATTCCAGGCTCTGGACGCGTTCGGATTGTTGTCGCAGGTGCCCCGCCTCCCACTCGAACAATCGAGCGTTGCGAGACCGAACTTGGTTGGGAATTCGTTCAGATTTACGGCCTTACCGAAACTGCACCTCTTCTCACCATGAACCGTGGACGTGAAGAATGGGACGACCTCAGCCCAGCTGACCGCGCGACGATGCTCAATCGTGCTGGGGCACCTGTGGTTGGTTGCACCATGAATGTCTCAGCCGATGGAGAGGTCCTTGCTCGAGGCAACATGATCATGGAGGGCTATTGGGAACAGCCTGACGCAACTCAGACCGCAATTCCGGGAGACTTCTTCCATACCGGCGACGGAGGGTTCATCGATGAATCCAACTACGTCACGATTTCTGACCGAAAGAAAGATGTCATCATCTCGGGTGGAGAGAATGTCTCGTCAATCGAGGTTGAGGATGCGATCTTCCAGCATCCTGATGTTGCCGAAGTAGCAGTGATCGGCATTCCTGATGAGAAGTGGGGCGAACTTGTGACCGCCCTGGTGGTCACTACCCCGGGCTCGTCTCTTACTGAGGACGACGTCATTGCTTGGACGAAGAAGAAACTCGCTGGATACAAGTGTCCGAAGAAGGTTGACTTCCGAGACGAACTCGCTCGAACAGCGACCGGCAAGTTGCAGAAGTTCAAGTTGCGCGAGCAGTACTGGGCGGGTCACGAGCGTCAAGTCAACTGACGGCTTACGGTGCCGCAACGGCCGACCCGGCGTCGAGAATTGCCCGGGCGACGAGGTCGGTGCCAAACGCCGTCAAGATCGCCAGATTCAGCAAACCTGTTGCGGCCATCACGGCTGA
>JBMTDQ010000074.1:0-8357 GCA_049432165.1 Ilumatobacteraceae bacterium | reverse complement strand
GTAACAGGTGACTCTGAGGTGATTGCGTCGATGATCTCGGTGGAGGCATTTGAGGGGTCGGCAAGCACTGTGCCGCAGCTATTGCAGAACTTTGCATCAGCAGGTGGTGACACCCCGCAACTAGGACACGTCATTGCGCGATCTGTCTCCTTCGGCCAAATTTCACTGGTGTTTTGCACCTGCGCATAGGTTGAGACTACGACATCACTCAATGTGTAAGAGCGAGTTTTCAACCCTCGTTAACGACGGCGAAGGCGACGAAGTTGAGTGGCGACATACGGTCGGGCGCGACGTTGCCCGCCGCGCACGGCAATCGTCTGCTGAAGAGATTCAAGTGCCCGGACAATTCGCTCGACATCGGGCTCACGTCCTAGGCCTTCACATTCGTCAGCGAACTCACCGAGGGTTCGATGGCCGCGTTCGTTATTGCAGCGCTTGCACGCGGCAACTTCATTTTCAATCCAACTAGGGCCGCCCTTAATTCGCGGAACAAGGTGCTCAGTGGTTGGCAGAACATGGCGGTCGTCGAACAGGCTGCGACACCAGACGCAGGTGTCACCATCTCGTTTCAGAATCAGTCCCATGCGTTCTCGACGGTTTGGTTGCCGGCCGCGATGATGATCTGTCGCTGGATGCGTTCGGCCCATATGACAAGAATGGTGCAATGGCGGGTCGCTTCGCACCTTCTCCGACAGGGGATCTCCACATCGGAAATCTTCGAACGGCATTGGTGGCGGCGCTGCTCGCTCACACGACTGGTCGAGAATTCATTATCCGGATGGAAGATCTTGATCTTGTCACATCATCACCTGAGTTCGAACAACGTCAGATTGATGATCTTGCCGCAATTGGTGTGACAACGTCAGCGGAAATTGTTCGCCAGTCTGAACGGTTTGAGTTGTATCACCAGGCAATTGCTCGGCTGACCGAAAGCGGTGATGCCTACCCATGCTTTTGTAGCCGTCGTGAGATTCGAGCGGAGATCGAGGCTGCTGCCCAGGCACCGAATGGCAATTTGCCAGACGGGGCCTACCCGGGCACGTGCCGCAACCTCACCTCTCGCGAGCGGGCTGAACGTGAAGCCGAAGGCAGACGACCTGCGTTGCGTCTTCGCACGTCAGGAGAAACATATGTCGTGAATGATCTGATTGCTGGCGAATTTGAAGGCGGCGTTGATGATGTCGTGCTGGCGCGCGCCGATGGAGTGCCGGCATACAACCTTGCAGTCGTCGTTGATGATGCTCTGCAAGGTATTGATCAGGTGGTTCGAGGGGACGACTTGTTGTCATCAACTCCTCGACAGATGCATTTACAACGACTGTTAGGGCTTCCAACGCCTGAATATGCGCATGTTCCGTTGGTGCTTGGTGAGATGGGAAGTCGCCTCGCGAAACGTGATGGCGCAATCACGTTGCGCGAACTTGTTGATCGTGGCGAGTCCGTTGCCTCGGTACGAAATGTGATTGCGAACAGCATCGGCTGCCATGTCGATGGTCTCGGAGCGAACTTCTTTGACGACTGGGCTCGACACTGGTCTCTTGATCATCTCTCTCGATCACCGGTTCAACTTTCTTCACTTGATCTCGCCATCGGCGACGAAGAAGATTCCGCTCAGTGATTTGACGCCACCAGTAATGTTGAAATGAATGGCACGAATGCAACGGATACCGACAACCTTGATCTTGTCGGCTGTGTCCTTGCCGCTGTTAGCTGGTTGCGCATCAACATCGTCGGCATCAGATGCGTTGATTTCTGACGACATGATGTTGGTGGTGACAACAACAACGCTGTCACTTCCTCGTGATGTGCCGTCAACAACAGTTGCTCGTGAGACCACGACAACCTCGTCAACCACCACCGTGCTGCCGTCATTTGAGCAAGACCCGGTCTCAGTCTCACCGATGGATGAGCCACTCAGCGCTGTTGGCCAAGACGACGGTGAGGAGACAGTCCGCCTTCAGGAACGACTGATGGAACTCGGATTCTGGGTGCAATCAACCGACGGCAATTTCGGGTTGACAACTCGCCAGGCGGTGATGGCGGCACAGAAGTACCTCGGGCTTCCGGCAACGTCGTCGGTTGATGAAGAGACCGCCGAAGCGCTTTCTTCGGCGGCGCTGCGTCCGCAGGCTCGATCTGACCGCGGAACATTGGTCGAGATTGACAAGTCGCTGCAACTCGCATTTTTTGTCATCGATGGTTCAACCGAATGGGTGCTGAATGTGTCAACTGGCTCGGAGATTCCGTATTCCGAGCCAAATCAGAACGACCCTTCGAAGATCGAAGAGGGCGACTCGATCACAGATCCTGGTTTGTTCAAAGTTGATCGAGAGCGCGAAGAGGGTTGGTGGGATGGCGACCTAGGTTCGATTTATCGCCCGAAATATTTCAATGGCGGAATCGCGGTTCACGGCTCTGGTTCGATCCCTAATTACCCAGCCTCGCATGGCTGTGTTCGAGTGAGCACCCCAGCAATGGATTGGATCTGGGAAACGGACCTGATGCCGATGGGCACCCCGGTGTGGGTGCACGGATCAATTCCCCAGTAGAGGGGCTTCACCGCGTCGTGCGACGTGCCTGCCGGTCTGCGAAAGTAGAGGGGTGAAGTATTCGACGCCGGTTACCGCTGCAGTGGCAGTGTTTGTAGTAGCCGTCGCCTTCTCATCTTGTGGTGGAGCTGAGGCTCAACCGTCATCCGAATCAACTTCAGATGACACAACCACAACTGTTGTAGTTGAGCAGTCGCTGAACACCACGACAACGTTGGCTGTCGCCGTTGGTGAATTGAGCGACGATGTCAACGAGGCCTCTGATCGGGTTGGTGATCGTGGCTCGATCGTGACCACCACGACTATCCCTGTTCCATCCGAACCGGCCGCGAGTGATGACGCGTTGGTTCTCAGTCGGTATGGGGTCGGCGATCACCGGTTCGGTGACGATGCTGATGAGGTCATCAACTCGCTGGCCGTGTTATTTGGCCTCCCATCGACCGACGTGACGCGCCGATACAGAGAGAACGAGTCTGGTGAGTTTGTCGATCGCAACAATGACTTCATCTTTATTGACCTGTTCGGTCGTGAAACATGTTTCGATTCGGGTCTTTGTGTGGAAAGCGCGGGTGAGGTCGACAACCAGATGGTCTTTAGTGGATGGACTCTCCGTCAGGGAACCGGAGCGCTCACGACAAACGGGGGTATAGGTATCGGTAGTCGCTGGTCGGCGTTCACTTCGGTAATGACGGTCGAACCGGTCGGATGTGGGATGTACTCAACCGGTGTGTACCGAGGAATGAATCTTGAGGTTCGCTCATTGGCTGAGCCGTTTTCATCTGATGAAGACATCATCACGGACCCAGAGAAGATCGTTGTCACAGCGATGTCTGCCGGCGACATTCGACGGTCACTTCATCCGGCCTGCTGAACAGCAACGGAGTGTGATGAGAGCGGATGACGGGAATCGAACCCGCGTTCTCAGCTTGGGAAGCTGATGTTCTACCATTGAACTACATCCGCAGAAAGGCTCAGATTAGCGCCTCATCTTGTGACGGCCCTACGTAGAGACACTGTTGGAGCACTAAGGTTCAGTTCGTGATTTTGTCTGACCGGACCATTCGTGAACAGATCTCATCAGGTCGCATCGTGATCGACCCATTCGATGATGCGCTGGTGCAACCATCGTCGATTGACGTACGTATCTCACATCTCTTCCGAGTATTTCGCAACCACACCGCCGGTGTGATCGAAGTAAAGAGCGACATGACCGGACTGACCGAACTTGTCGAGATGCCAGAAGATGGCTCCGAGCCGTTTATGTTGCACCCGGGTGAGTTCGTGCTCGGGTCAACACTTGAGCGCGTCGGCGTCCCCGATGACCTTGTTGGACGTGTTGAGGGCAAATCGAGCCTTGGTCGGCTCGGTCTTCTCATCCATTCGACCGCGGGTTTTATCGACGCAGGTTTCGATGGGCATATCACCCTCGAGTTGGCAAACGTTGCGTCGCTACCGATCACGCTCTACCCAGGAATGAAGATCGGCCAGGTGTCATTTATGCAAATGACAACACCGGCTGAGAACCCCTATGGACAGGGTGCACGTGGGTCGAAGTATCAGGGGCAGCGGGGGCCAACTCCGAGTCGCTACTTTGAGAATTTCAACGCTGACTAACTAGTTGTGCTCGGAGTGATAGTGCTGCGCCAAGGGGTCGCCGCCGAAATCCATCGTGAGGTCTCGCCACACTGTATGTACATGGTTGACGTCTCGTTGGGAGTTGTCGTACTCGATGAGGATTCCTCCGCCCTCTAATCGGTAGTAGTGAGGCTCGCCGGGCTCGGTACCTCCTGCCCAGAGGAAGTGGAATTCACTCAGGTGGGTTTCGACACGATGCCACTGTTCTTCGGCGAGCGAAGGGTGAATGCGGTCGAGGTAGACCCCTAGAAGTTGTCGAAGGAGATGCGTTTGGCTCTCTCCGCATGATGCAATGGCGAGACCTTTTGGTGTTGCTGACATCCCGAGCACAAGGTCATCTTCAGCGTTCCACCCCGCTTTCGCTGTTGCTGAATGATGAACCTTTGTGAGGAAGTCATCGGTTGGAGGCTCAAACCTCCCACGCCAAATTTCGTTGAGAGGAATAACGCTGTCGCCTTCGGAAAGGCGCGTGCGATTCGCACCCAACAGATCGACCGGGGCGCGAGGTGAGAGATGTGCGTGCACTCGATCGTTGTCGTGTAGTGAATGAAGCAGTTCTCGTGCGAGGTCTTCTGCTCCACCGAGTGGTCGTAGTAAGTGTGGGCCAAGAAGTTGAGAGGACGCTGGGTCTGCGCCAAGGAAGAGCGGAGTTGCAGAGATAACCGCTTCATTTCGAATCGTGAAGTGCAGAGAGATGTGGTGTCCACCAAATCTCCACGACCAGTCAGGTGAGTTTGGATCGCCGAAGACCGCGAGCCAGTACAGCAACGGGTCCCGACCGCGCTCGCGTCCGTACGACACCGAGAATCCTTCGCCGCGATCGAGAACGTTCTCTAAACCCATGATCGTTGATGCCGTTGTATGACCGGCAACGCTGAGAGAGGCGGCCAACAGCCGATGGACGATTCGATGCTGGGCGGTACTCATATCGGCAAGAGCAAGTCCACCGTGATCGGTGGGCGTGTAAAACCAGCGAAGGCGTTCGTTGTCATCACTAAAACTGGTGAGAGCGGTCAGTTGCGATGTACTAGCGGTAGCAAGCAGATCGTTGACAATCGCGGTCATCTGTCTCGCAAGATCGTGTGTTGAGTGGTGGCTCATGGTTCTGGGTCTCCTGGGCCATGTAGTCCGAAAATGAGATCAGCATCCCCAGGCTCCCAACTGTTGTTGAATTGTGAGCGTGCGCCAATCGATCTTGTGCGCTCTAACAGCGAATTCCCAAGTGAGAGTTGCTGATGTTCCCAACTTGCAAGAGCGTCCTCCAGCGACGACGAGGAATTCAGGTATCGGTCGAGAGACCATGCATCTTCTGCTGCTTTTGCGGTTCCGGCAGCGGCATGGGGACGAACAGCAAATGCAGCATCACCGATGAGGCAGACTCGTCCGTGGCGCATTTGCGGAACTGCAATGTCGTACACAACTTGAAGGAATGGTTCAGCAACGGCCATCACGATCGCCGAGAGACTTTCTGGGAGCCGTGCCTTCGCTGTTGCTCGCATTTCTTCAACATGATGTTGGGCGACAAGACCTGGTGGAACAGAAATCGACCGAAGCTCTCCCGTTTCATCGGTCATGAGGTCATTGAGGTCGCCTGATTCGAGATAGTTGCGATACCAGACGAAGTTGAAGAGTCGTTCTCCCGAGGTGACCGACCCATCGAGCGCAGGAATTGGGTACACAAGGATGTGACTGTTCGCGAAGACGTGATACGTGATTGCGTTTCCGAGTCGTTTGACCACCTCAGGTGGAAGGTCACTTTCGGGAACTGTGCCACGCCAAGCCACATAACCTGCGTATTCCGAAGAAACTTCGGGGTGAAATTGAGCACGAACTGTTGATCGGATGCCGTCGGCCGCAATCACGAGGTCTGCCGTCTCGTGCGGTCCGGACTCAAAGCCGATTGAAACCAGCTGGTCTTCGTTGGTGACCCTGGCGACGGAACGGTCAAGGTGATACCGGTCGCGGCCAAACGAATTGATGAGGTGTTCGTACACCGTATTCCACGAACTAAATCGATACGGATGACGAGTGTTGTGGACGATCTCGTCATTTCGAGAGAGATACAAGATGTGGTCGGTCGCGATTGAGATGTCGTCAAGACGGATACCCGCGCGCTCAACGAGGTATCGGTAGGAGGCTTTCAGAAACCCGATTCCCGCTCCGCGTTGTTCTAACTCAGTGGGTGAGCGTTCATAGACGTTGACCTCATGACCCGCATCTCGGAGCAAGCACGCAGCGGTGAGACCACCGAGCGACCCTCCAATGACGGCAACGCGCAGTGGATCCAAGGTTGACGAACTCAGCCAGGAACGCCAAATGTGGCGATGGTGTCAACCCGACACTCAAAGAGCACACGACGCTCGTCGATCGACGGATCGCGGAGCCCATATTCGTCTCCTTCGCCGATGTACTTCTGCCAGATCCGATTGAGCTGTGCCGTGACGCGCTCGCCCTCTTTTGGATCGTCTTCGCTGATCTCGCGCTCAACAGTCACCTTCATTGAGAGCCAGTGATACATGTTTTCTGGATTCACAATGACAATCGAGATCTGCGGGTTATCGCGAATCCATCCTGTCTTCTTGCGGTGAGAGGCGACGTTGACAAGTACTTTGTCGCCCTCATAGTCGAACCACATTGGCGTCAGGTTTGGGCGCCCTGACGGCCCCATGACTGCCATGACACATGCGTATGGCTTGTCCATGAGTTGCTTGTAGGTGGGATCGAGATCGCTGATCGATGTGATGTTCTCGCGATCACCCACTCCGAACTGTCCGGCTTTTAGCCCCTCTGAAACATCGATGAACTTGCTGACATTGACCACGATGAACCCCCATTCACGAGTTGTTGCCTTCCACATTAGACCGAAGGGAAAGCCTTAGTTCGTAGTCAGAGACAATGGCGCCGGCGTTCAGCATGCCAGCCGACCAATTATCCGCGGCTCACCTGCAGTATGTGGTCGTATTCCGTTGCGTCAAGCCTGACATCCACGAGATGTGGCCGCCCGGACTGAACAGCGCGCTGAAACGCAGGAAGTAGTTGCTCTGGCTCGGTAACAACCGTTGACGTCATACCGACTGACTGCGCAACCGCAGCGAAATCGGTTGGACCGTAGGCGACGGCCTGCTCACCACCTTGCTCCTCGCGTTGTTTCAATCGAATGAGAGTGAGTTCAGAGTCATTGAACACAGCAACGCAGACTGGCAGCTGGCAGCGCTGCAGTGTTTCAAGTTCGGAGAGCGCCATGTGAAGACCACCATCGCCAGTGAATGCGATGACCGGTCGCGCTGGATCTCCACACGCAGCCCCGATGGCTGCAGGTAAGGCATACCCCATTGTCGCAAGGCCGTTTGAGATAAAGACCTGCCGCCGTCGAGTAATTGGCCAAAAGGGCATGACGGCAAGGAAGTGTGCCCCAGCATCGACGGTCACCACGGTCTCGTCGGGCATAACCTCGGCTGCGGATCGAACGAGCTCAATTGGTCCAAGCGGTCGTGAAGCATCTGCAAGGCGCGAACGCACTCCGGCGACATGTTGGGTGGGATCACGTGGATCGTTCGGTCGCTCAGGCAGGACGTCGTTGGCATGCCCGATATACGTCATTAGGACGGGAGCGAGCGTGTGCGAGATAGGAAATGCATCGATTGAGATGACATCACCCGTGTTCGGCCACGCGCCGGGAAGTGGTTCGACATCGTCAAATCCGATGAGTATGACGAGATCGGCGTTGCCAAGGAGTGCTCGTTCAGGGGTGGCGTTGGTAAACATTCCCGCGAGCAATGGGTGCCCTTCGGGAAGGAGTCCTGCCCCTTGGTACGTGGTGAGGGTTGGTGCACCAAACCGTTCGAGAGCATCACGACAGTCTGATGGTGCCTGGGAACCGCAGATCACTACTGGCGAGGTGCAGGAGGTGAGACGTTCTCGTATGTCATCTGCGTTCACGAGGCGCGAATGAGATGGCTGGTGAACTGCGTCATCGATATCGGTGAATGATTGTGCATCGAGATCAATGTGTACCGCTCCAGCCAGTGGGCCAGTTGCAGTGGCGATCAAGTCAACGAGTTGCTCTTGAGTGACGTCATTTCCGATTCGAGCTGTTCGCAGGGTGACAGGACGCATCATTGCGCGCTGGTCGAACCGTTGGTGGCCAGTTGTTGCTCGAGTTGCCTCGGGCAC
>JBMTDQ010000073.1:0-8482 GCA_049432165.1 Ilumatobacteraceae bacterium | reverse complement strand
GACGTTGCCGTCTTACCCCTCCATCATTGCGGGTGACCCAGGAGCTGGAGCATCACCGATTTCGATAATGCCCTCGTGACTCTCATGGATCGATGCAAGAGCTGCACCCGATTCGAGCTCGAGGAAGATTTCAGACTCTTCGGAGCACCATTCCTCAAACTCTTCGGCGTAATCACCCTCTGAATCCGCGCCGCCGAGCGTGTATCGCTCGTAGCAAACTGCGCCAAGAAGTTCGTAGTCAGTGATTGCACCGCTGAATCCGGGCATCACGCCACGTTCTCCAGCGAGGTGAGGGCCCCCTTCACGGTCCGGGTTGCCATAGTTTGAGACCCCAGCGATGTTGTAGGCGCCGGTTCCGTACATCACATAGCGAAGCTGATCTTCAATGTTCGGGAATGTTTTGAGGACCTCACCTTCAGAGAACTGGTATCCAACTCCACCTTGGCCATTTCCACCATGACACCCGGCGCAGGTTGAGTACTGCTCTGCGCCAATAGCGAGAGGCCCAGAGGCTTCTTCGGCTTGAGCCGTGACCGACCGGACATACATGAACATCCAGATCGGAAGAAGTGCGAGTCCAGCCATTGCCCAACCCGGGATCTTCCTGCGTGAGCGATATTTCGAGACAACGAACGAGTCTGGTTTTGGCGGTGGTGGACTTGCTGCCTCAGGAGCGGCGGCACGCGGAGCCGGGCCAGAAGGAGCTGCTGCCTCTGGGACCGCTGGTGCGGATGATGCTGTGTTGGTCTCGGCGGGAGCGGCGGTGGATGCGTCGCCTCCACCAAGCGCAGCGCGACGCTCGCGGCTGCGCTGAAGGAGATGCTCTGGAATCTCAGTCACTCCACCACGATAGACGGCGAATGCTCAATCGCGTGAATCTTGTGTCTCGAACTCAAAGATCTGTCCAGTGAACTTATGCACAACCTGACGTGAGCCGGGGTATCAGGTGCCAGAATAGAAGAAATTCGCAATCGACTGATCTCCGGGAATAGGAATTTTGGTTGCTAGTGCGACTACAGTCTTTGCGGGTAGTGCTTCACTGAAGCTCGATCGACGGAAAGTAACGAGGAGCGACATGATCGCCTTTAACTGGAATGTGCTTGAGTGGCCGGGAATGAATACGGCGTTCCTGACGTCATTCATCGCGTCCAACATCTTGACGTTCGCAGTGATGGCTTACGGTCGTCGTCGCCCGGTCGGAAAGCCGACTTCCTGGGGCGAAGCAATGGTTGGCTCGGTGTACGCATTCGGTGTGATGTTCCTCGCCTTCGGTGTTGTCCCGCACCAGTGGATTGACCATGCTGACAAAGACCTCGGTTGGGATCGCAGCAAGATCATTTTTGGACCTGGCGGAATCTTGAAGCCCAAAGCGTTCGATGGCTGGTTTCCGTTCACTATGCAGTACGAGGCGATCCGCGACGTCATTGTCGTCGTGCTTCACGCCTACTACTTCGGCCTGTTGATCTTCATTTGGATCTGGTGGCAGAAGCGCGGAGATTCTGTTGCGAAGGAACTCCCAACAAGTTCGTATGGCCGCCCTCTCGTGAGGAAAGCCTGAGGTTCAGCAATGGCACGTACTGACGCCAATCCGCCGATGATGCCGTTCACCGACGAGTACGCACTCGTCGAGGTGGACGCTGATTATTTGACGCGCGCAGTTAAGCCAAAGCAATTCATTCACATCGACCAGTCCGAATGCATTATGTGCGAAGGCTGCGTCGATATTTGTCCGTGGAAGTGCATCCACATGGTGCAACCTGAGTCAATCACCGAGGCCGAAGGAACAGAGCGCCCTGGTGACGACCCCTCAGACAATGTGGTCTTCATTATTGATGACGACATTTGCACCCGATGCGCTCTCTGCGTTGACCGCTGCCCAACCGGGGTAATCATCCTCGGAAAGGTAGGACCGGCAACATCTGCTGGTGAAAGTCACACCCGTACCAATAACCATGGCTACTCCTACGGCATGAGGTTCTGATCCCACATGGCAAAGATCATTGACGAAACCCCCCGCCCGACCGCGAAAGAGCGTGTTCAGCAGACCGTCGATTCTGTTCAAGGATCACAGGTCTGGAGCAGTATTTTCCGGCCCGGCTCAATCTTCAGAAAGGGCTATACCGATAGCCCTCGTAACCGTTCATACGTGATTATGAACTCGGTGCTCTACCACCTTCACCCGGTAAAGGTGAAGCGTCACGCGGTGAAGGTCAGTTACACCCTGTGCCTCGGTGGCTTGAGCTTCTTCCTCTTCATCTTGCTGACGGTAACTGGCATCTTTTTGATGTTCTTCTATCGTCCTGAAGCAACAGCCGCATGGGACGACATTTCGAACCTGCAGACTTCGGTGACCTTTGGTTTGCTCGTGAGAAATATGCATAGATGGGGAGCGCACCTGATGGTGCTCTCCGTCTTTTTGCACATGGCTCGAGTCTTCTATCACGGCGCCTACAAGCCGCCGCGAGAGTTCAACTGGGTGATTGGCGTCATTTTGCTCACGCTGACCCTGTTGCTGTCGTTCACCGGATACCTCTTGCCATGGGACCAGCTCGCCATGTGGGCTGTTGCGGTGGGTACCAACATGATGGGGTACACACCGGTGTTTGGCCAAGAAGTGAGATTTGTGTTGCTCGGTGGCGCCGAAATCGGTTCAGAAACCCTGCTCCGATGGTACGTGCTACACGTGCTGTTCTTCCCGTTCATCATCGTCATCTTCATGGCGATCCACTTCTGGCGTGTCCGCAAGGACGGCGGCATCAGTGGACCGCTCTGATCGGAGGCTGACCCAATGACTGAAATCCCAGAACACCTACTCAAGCGAGCACAAGCAGCTCGTGAGAAGGCGGCAGAACCCGCTGCTGAAGCGGCCGCGCCCGCTGAAGAGGCAGCAGGCGATTCGCGCATTCCGGCTCATCTGCTTGAACGTTCGAAGTCAGCAAAATCGCGTTCCGAAGGTGGCGCAGAAGCGTCAGGTGGCGGCGTTGCAGTAGCCGATCGCGCAGCGGCCGCAGTTGCTGCTGCCCCGGCCGGTGGCGGCGTTCCAGTTGGTGCAGGCCCAGGAGGACACACCCAGCGACTGCTGACAGTAGTGAAGTCGGGCTCAATCCAAGAGGTCAAGGCGACGCCTGTTGACAAGGTTCATACATGGCCCCACTTGCTCGCAGCCGAGTTTGTGGCGGCACTTGCGTGTCTTGCATTTACATTCTTGTTCTCGGTGTGGGTCAACGCTCCGTTGTTGCAGCACTCAAACCCGAATCAGACGCCAAACCCGTCAAAGGCACCTTGGTACTTCCTTGGTTTGCAAGAACTCCTCACCATGTTCCACCCGATGGTCGCTGGCGTGACGATTCCTGGTGTCGGCATCATCGTGATGATCTTTGCTCCGTACATCGACCGGAACCCTTCAAACAAGCCGGAAGATCGCAAATTCGCGACTTCTCTCATGACCGTGCACCTCATGTTCTGGGCTGTGCTGGTGATGATCGGCTCGTTCTTCCGGGGTCCGGGCTTCAACTTCACGCTGCCGTGGCGTGACGGACTCTTCTTCGAGTTGTGAGGTCGACATGAGTGCAACTTCCATCATTCTCATTGCAGTTATTGCGCTGGTTGTTCTTGCCGGCGCCTCGTTTGCCACTCTTGCTCGTCGGAGCGATGTTCGTGGTGCAGGCGCTCTGAGCGACGAGACTCTTGCCCGAGATCGTGCTGCCCGAAAGGCTGCTGGTGCAGGTGCATCGACATCTGACGGAGCGGCAGTTGAAGCAGAAGCGGCCGCAGTTCGAGCTGGCACAGACTTAATGCCGGCGAAAGATCTGGCTCCGGAGCCCTTCGTCCCGGCTGATCCTGACGCCATTGGTGTGAGCCGTCGTCAATTCTTCAACCGAGCGACGATTTCGTTGATGAGTGCCGGACTCGGTGCCTTTGCGGCCGCCTCATTCGTTGGTTTTTTGTGGCCAACGAAAACTGGTGGTTTCGGTGGCAAAGTTCCAATCGGTCGTTACGACGACATCGTGTCAGGCATTCGTCAGAGCCAGGGATTCTTCTACGCTCCTGAGGCGCGGGCCTGGATTACCGAATATCCGGTTGATGCAGTTGCGAAGGCAGAAGGTATCTACAAAGAGTCGGTCCTTGCCGGTATGCGTCAGGGCTTGATCGCCTCGTATCAGAAGTGCCCGCACCTCGGATGCCGCGTACCGCAGTGCACCTCAAGCCAGTGGTTTGAATGCGGGTGCCACGGATCTCAGTACAACCGTGTTGGTGAGAAGAAAGGTGGTCCTGCTCCTCGTGGTATGGATCACTTCCCATTGGAGTTCACCGCTGCTGGCGACGTCATCGTTGATACCGGAACGATCGTTCAGGGTGTACCAATTGGTATCAACACCACAGGTCAAGAAGCAGAAGGTCCTCACTGCGTGGGAGCAAGTGATCACTGATGATTGCCTTAACAACTACCTCAATCGCATGGGTACTGCTCATCATCGTCACGGCGGGCTTCATTGTGTACGCCGTACTCAACGGTCGATCAGCCCGTGAAGAACTTGGTTCAGAAATTGAGCTGGCGCCGAACCGAAAGAAGTATCTCGAAGATGAAGAGCTTGAGGGACGTCGCCTTGAGATGGTGCAGTTCACCGGGGTGCTGCTCCTCATTGTCGTGGTGATCGCCCTCCCGCTGTATTGGGTGTTCGAACCAGCGCGTCAGGCCGGTGCGGTCGAAGCTCAGGAAGAGATCTTTGTTGACTGGGGTGAGCGTTTGTTCGCTCCGACTGCTGAAGGCGGCTTCAACTGCGCAGGTTGCCACGGCGGCTACGCCGGAGCGGGTGGCGAAGCAGCATGGAATGTGACCGATCCAGTGACGGGCGAGGTCGAAGCCGTTAACTGGAAGGCCCCAGCGCTCAACAACATCTTCTATCGATTTGATGAAGATGAGGTTCGTTTCATTCTCGTTTATGGTCGCCCGTTCTCGCCAATGAGCCCATGGGGTGTTGCTGGTGGTGGTCCGATGAACGATCAGCAGATCGACACGTTGATCTCGTATCTCCATTCGATTCAGATTCCACGTGAGAATTGCGGCGTTGGAGAAGAAGATCCGCGGAGTTGCCCATCAGGAAACCTTCCGAGCGATATTCAGTCAGACATTGACACTCGCGCTTGGCAACTCGTCGACGATGGAACCTATGGCTCGTACGGAGAGGCTTTGTTCAACCTTGATCTGGGTAGCGGCGCGTACAGTTGCGCTCGTTGCCATACCCCTGGCTGGAGTTGGGGAGACCCAGGAGTCACTGGTCAAGGCGCCTTTGGCTGGAACCTCACCGGCGGAAAAGCAGCGTCAGCTTTCCCTGACGAGGCTGACATGATCTCGTTTATCAAGAACGGTTCAAATTACGGAGCCAAATACGGCATTCAAGGGCAGGGCAGCGGGCGTATGCCTGGCTTTGGTTCGATGCTGACTGATGAGCAGATTGAAGCTGTCGTCGATTACGTAAGGGGCCTGTGATGTCTGCAGCATTGCTCGCAATCAACTGGGAACCAGAACTTCGTGGTGTCCTCACCGTCATCTTAGGAACCGTGGCGTTCATGGGATCGGTCTACATGATCCTCGGAACCAACATCGGGGCTCGCCTTGGCTTCATCGTGGCGCTGTGCGGGCTCGCCGGCTGGATGGCTCTCATGGGTGGTATCTGGTGGATCTATGGCATTGGCTTGAAGGGCGCAGACCCATCTTGGGTTCAGGTTCCAGGCAGAACTGTGATCCAAAATGCGGGCGACCTCTATCAGGCTGGAGTCCTCGAGAATCGACTGGCCCTCACCGATGTGGATGTTCCTGCTGACATCAATGACATCGTGTACGACGGTTTTGTCAACGAGGAATGGCGAGTGCTCGGTGAATCAGAGCCAGCCTTCGGCCAGGCCGCTGCATCAGCGACCGTGTTCTTAGAAGAAGAAGATGCCCTCGAGCCAGGATCGTTCAAAGTGACGAACGTGTTTGAAATCGGCGGCGAGGCATATCCAAAGATTTTCGGACAGGACGCTCTCGACCAAGTCGCGTTCTTCCACAAGCCGTACTACACGGTTGTTGAGGTATCCCCGTACATCCCGCTTCGAACCGAACCGGGCCGAGCACCTTCAGCTCCCGAGGTTGATCCAACGCAGGAAGCGCAGTACGTGTACATGCTTCGAGACCTTGGGTCACGTCGAGAGCCTGCTGCCCTCATCACGATTGGTTCAACAATCGTGTTCTTGGCGCTTGCGTGGATGCTCCATCGTCGTGATCGTTTTGTCGCTGAAAACCTCGCCCGAAAAGCTGAACTTCCAGTTGGATAGTCGCTAGCGCAGATCCTCACAATCACATGGCTCAGTATCTTCCCATCGTCATTCTCATGGTGTTGGCGCTCCTGTTCGGAGTGCTGAGCCTTGTGGCCTCTCGCTTGCTTGCACCGAACCGCCCCTCGGTTGCGAAGCAAGCGCCATACGAATGTGGGATCATCCCAAGCCGTGAGCCGCCAGAGCGCTTCCCTGTGTCATTCTTCGTGGTTGCAATGCTGTTCATTATGTTCGACATTGAGATCATCTTTTTGTACCCCTATGCCGTTGAAAGAGCGACACTCGGCATGTACGGACTGTGGGCAATCATCGGGTTCTCGCTCGTGTTCTTCCTCACCTTCGTGTACGAAGTTGCTCGCGGTGGACTCGACTGGGGTCCACTTCAGAAGTACCGAGCCCTCACATTCGATGCATCGATGGTGTCGCCCGATCGTTCATCCACGACAACCGTGCGTCGCGTTGGACACGAAGCACGTGAGTCCTCTCAAGATTCCACCGAAGCAGCGTAAAGCGAGTTACCAATGGCACTTGGCGATGTAGTTAACGACGGGTTGGGCGGACTCAGCCACAATGTCATCACTGGGCGTCTCGAAGATCTCGTTAACTGGTCGCGTTCTCGCTCGTCATGGCCGGCCACATTCGGGCTTGCATGTTGCGCAATCGAAATGATGGCATCAGGTGCAGCGCACTACGACATCGCTCGATTTGGTATGGAAGTCTTCCGAGCATCACCGCGCCAAGCCGACATCATGATCGTCGCTGGGCGAGTCAGCCAGAAGATGGCACCGGTATTGCGCCAGGTATATGACCAAATGATGGAACCAAAATGGGTGATCTCGATGGGCGTATGTGCGTCGAGTGGTGGAATGTTCAATAATTACGCGATCGTCCAAGGTGTTGATCAAATCGTCCCGGTCGACGTGTACGCGCCAGGTTGTCCTCCAACCCCAGAAACATTGATTCACGCTATTGAAACCTTGCACACAAAGATTGAGCAGGGCGAGATCATGCGTCGCCGCGGTCAGACCGGTGCAGGTGCAAGCATTCACGTTGAGGAGATTCCAGCGGGATCAGTACCGGTGTTGCTCGGGAGGCAGGCACATGACTGACACTCCCGAAGAACAGTCCGCAGATTCGGTTGAAGTAGCAGAAGCATCGGTTCCAGAACCGGAGATGCTCGGATGCCCGATGACGGAGAGTCGCGGCCAGATTGTTCTTCATGTTGCCCGAGATCGCTACGTTGAGGTCGCCAAGCGACTTGCTGATGAGGGCTATGCGATGTGTGTCGACCTCACAGCTGTCGACTACCTGAAGCACATGGACCGCGAGTTGCCCACAAGTGTGATCGGCGAGCGTTTCGAGATTGTCGTCAATCTTCTCGACATCACACATAGCCGACGTATTCGGTTGCGTACTCAAGTGCCAGAAGCCGATGCAACCATTGCGACTCTGTTCGATCTTTACCCAGGAACCGAAGCAATGGAACGTGAAGTGTTCGACATGTTTGGCATTTCTTTTGAGGGGCATCCAGATCCTTCCCGAATCTTGATGCCGGAAGATTGGAACGGATACCCGCTCCGTAAGGACTTCCAAGTTGGAACAATCCCGGTTCAGTTCAAAGGTGCAGCATCATGACGATGATCGCTGATGAGGGCGCTCAGGAACTACGCCCTCGCTCTGAACTCACGGCTCGTGAGCTGCTCCGCGAAGTCGGATCGGTACTGAGATTGTCAGAAGCAGAAGCTGCAAAACTCGGCGACCTTCCCGAAGATCCTGACGAAGACCAGACGATGGTCATCAACATGGGCCCATCACACCCGTCGACGCACGGTGTTCTTCGCCTCATGCTCGAACTGCAAGGCGAAACGGTGCTTCGGTGTAAGCCGATTATCGGTTATCTGCACACCGGAATGGAAAAAACCGGTGAGCAGTTGACGTTCATGCAAGGCGGAACGAACGTCACTCGAATGGACTACGCGAGTCCGTTGAATAACGAGCTCGTGTTCTCGATGGCCACCGAGAAGTTACTTGGCATTGACGGAGACATTCCAGAACGCGCCCAGTGGATGCGAATGCTGCTGTCAGAACTCAATCGAATGAGCAGCCACCTGCTCTTCATGGCAACCAATGGCATGGACCTCGGTGCTGTTTCGATGATGATTTA
>JBMTDQ010000072.1:0-8801 GCA_049432165.1 Ilumatobacteraceae bacterium | reverse complement strand
ACGAAGTTGTTGAACAAGTCGAAGAGATCGTCGAGGTCGCAGAAGAAGTCTTTGATGAACTTTCAAACTTTTCAGACAACAGTGATGCCTCGGCCGATGCAACGGCTCATGCTGACGCGTCATTCAGCGCTAATTTCGACTACGGGGTCGAGGATGGGAGGGCCCACGTTGGCGGCGCAGTAGGCGCCCGTGCGGAATTCGATGCGTCCGCTTCTGCCTCAATTGATACCCCGCTCGGCAGCGCCTCAGCCCATGCAGAGGTCTCGGGACACGCAGAAGGACGCGCTGAGTTTTCTGGCTCCGCAAGTCTCGAAGGTGTCCAACTGCAAGGAAATGCGAGTGCAAGCGTTGCGATATCAGCATCGGCAGGGGTTGCGGTGAGCACTGCCCTTGGTGACGCATCTGCCGAGGGATCCGCCTATGCACGCGCCGATGCATCGGCATCTGGGTCAGGTTCAATCGACAGCGAAGGAGTTTCTGGAAACATCGGTGCTTCCGCCGGCGTCACTGCTGGAATCGAAGGTTCTGCAGACGTATCGGGCCAATACGGCGAGGCTGGAGTCGGAGGTGGGCTCAACGTCGGAGTGGGTGCTTCTTTTGAAGCTGGCGGTAGTGCCACTTGGAATGACCTCGGATTTGACATGAGCCTTGGAGCGTCACTCGGGATAGGCCTAGAAATTGATCTTTCCTTCCACATCAACCCGGAAGAAATCGTTGACGACTTTGTCGATCTCTTCGACTTTGATGACGACGAAGCCCTCAAACAAATCTCGGATGCCGCTAAAGAGGCCCTGCCAGATGAATTGTTGAATGAAGTCAACTCTGCCAATGATGCGGTCCGCGAGGCATGGAACGACGGCCAGCAACGAGTTGACGAAGCAAGGCAGATGGTAGAAGATGCGCGTAGCGAACTTGATCAAATTCGTCGTGACGCGGAACATGCAGTTGGCGAAGCACGAGAACAAGCAGAATCGGCACTACGCGAGGCCGAGCGCGCCTACGAGGAGGCTAAAGCGGAGGCAGAAGCGGCAGTCAACGACGCCAAGGCGAAACTCGAAGAATTGGCGCGTCAGTCACGTGAGGAACTTGAGCGTGTGAAGGGTGAATTCGACCAAGCAATGAACGAGGCAAGGTCGGAAATGGATGCTGCGAGGCGCGAGATGGAGCAATCAACTGGTGCCGCGCGCGAGGAGGCCCAGCGTCGCTACGAGGCCGCACAGCATGAATTTGAACAACTCGCCGCATCCAGCGAGGAAGCTGCCCGATTGATGCAGGAATCCACCAATGAGGCAACTGATGAGTTCTTTGACTCAGTATCAAGCGACAACTCGGGATACACGAGCGTCGACGGAATTAACGCACGAAACGGAGACCGATAATGAAGGCAACATTCCCAAGCGACATATCACCCCAACACCCTGAGGTCTCAATTGACCTACCGGACACCTGGATCGTTGCTCCCCATGCAAACGCGTATATCGCGGCACACGACCCCTCGAGTTCCCCCAATTCCCCAACTACTGCCTACGTCACCATTGCGCGTGTTGCAAGTGACATCACCTTGGACGAAGCGGTGGCCAGTGCTCATCGCGCAATCAAGTCGAAATATCCAAAGTCGGCCCTCCAGCGGGTGCACTCGGGCACAGTTGGCGGAAAGGACGCGAAGTTTGCTGTCATTTCGATCGACGGCAAGGACTTACCCATTCAGGTGTTGCATTCCGAGGTGTCGGTGCTAGTTGCGACTGAAAATCCATCGATGAACTATGTGGTGCAGGTGCTCTGCAAATGCAGTGCGAAGGCTGCGCCAGCAACGGCACCCGTGTTTGCAGAGATCATCAAATCGCTGCGTATCAACAACTAGCCGATAGCAACCTGCGCGTATTGCACCTCGCCACGCGACACGAAATAGCCTCTGCCCGGCAGGAACCGTCGCGTTGATTTGCGCGGCAGTCGAACACTCACCAAGTCCCCGTCTACATCAACTTCGGGAATGAGAAGCATGGCGTGACGAGCGCGTTTGATATCGGATATCCATCCACCAAAACTGCGATGGCCTGCGTTCGCCGTAGTCGCCGCCACTAACACCACACCGCAGTCCCGACCGCGACGAATGATCTCCCCCAACGCCGATGCACTCGCTCCTTCAGAAAGTTCCTCTCCGTCATCGACAACAATAACGATCACATCTCCTTGCCCCTCGCCACGCTCACGCACCTCGGCGGCGAGCTCAACAAGCAGTTCATCGCAACCGTCGGTTCCCCGACCCACCCGCTCCCACTCGGCGAGATTGAGAAGTTCGGTACGCCGTGGGGCAGCGAGGAACTTCCTCACTGGAATACCCAAAGAATTCAGATTGCCGACAATTGTGGCAAGAGTTGTGGTGCGACCCGACCGCTCCGGTCCAAACACCGCGAGTATCGGGTTCGTCAATAGATCAACCGAAATCGTCGAACCCGAGTCACCCTCGATCGCAAACGGCACGAAACCCCGACGCTCTTCAAGCATTGCCGTCGGTACGGCAGACGAGAGACCTTCGATACGCGCTGGCGCCCCCTTGGTGTCGGATCGCCGCGCAATATTGCGGATCATTTCACTCTGACTAGCCCCCGCTGGATCAGTTCCCATCACCGCTAACTGCAACTCAGTTGCGTCTTGGAGGAATGCCCTCCCAGGCGCAATCTCGATCCGACCGAGATCTCCCGAAAGTCCGAGTGATACGTACTCGTCGATTTCGCCCATCCGCATTACAAGTCGCTGGGGAACGAGACTCGACACCGCTGTGGGGACCGCATTTCGCCGATCTGCGGTGAGCACTACGAACACCCCAACAGAACGACCTTCAGACAAGATTTTGACGAGTCGATCGTTCATTTCACCGTGGTCAACCAACTGATAAGCCGAGTTGAAAGCCGCGAAGCCATCAATCATTAAGACGGCGTACGGTATTGCCAGACCCGCTAAACGAGCCTCGTCAATTGTGGTGAAACCTCGCTGACCAAGTGCGACCCTTCGTTCGGCAATCTCACGCTCCAGTCGCGCAAAAGTTCGCTCGACGAGCTCAGGTTGTTCGGGTGTGAACACACCAGCACAATGCGGTAGTTCGGCGAGTGCACCAAGTGCCCGCGATCCAAAATCGAGCACATAGAGATGCAAATCGCTGGGCTGTAAGTGGGCTGCCAGCATTCCCGCCAAGGTGCGTAAAGCCGTTGACTTTCCAGCTCCGCTTGCTCCGAATACGAGTAGGTGGCCATTGCGTGCAAGATCACATGCCCACGGCTCTTGGCTTTGACGCGTCGGATAATCGGCAACTGCAATAGGTACTGCAATCCCAGAGTCACCTTGGGGCAAAGCAAGATCCGATACGTCGACAACACCAGGCAGAGGATCAAGCCACGGCACCGGTTGGGGCGGAAGGCCCTCGGCGGCATGGGCAATGGTTGCAACTAAACGTTGCAAATCAGTGAGTGAATCAGCTGACGCTCGAGCCTGTCGCGTGGCAACGCGTGGCTGTACACGCAGCGCAGAATCGAATGACATAACAGTCACGTCACTCAACGAATCATCGGTGTCCCGACGGGCATTGGCGTAAGCCGTTTGTACCTGTGCAATGGCAGTTGGACCAGTCTTGATAAACGCTCGCCCAGGTAATGCCTTAGGAATACCGACTGCGTCTGGACGCTCAATCACGTCCACAGAATCGCGTTCGTCTGCAACACGCAATGCGATTCGCAAGTTCGTGTTAGCCCGAATGTTTTCGTCAACCACACCAGAGGGTCGTTGTGTGGCAAGCAACAAGTGCACACCTAGCGAGCGACCGCGTTGGGCAATATCTATAACTCCAGAAACAAACTCTGGAACCGTGCGCTTGAGAAATGCGAATTCATCAAACACTATGAGCAGGTTGGCTGGAGCCTTGTCAGGGTTAATCTCCTCAAGTTCCATCAAATCCTTTGCGCCAAACTCTGCAAGCACATGCTCACGCTTCTTCAATTCAGCATTGAGTGAAGTAAGCGCACGTAGCGCCAAGTGGGCATCGAGATCGGTGAAGAACCCAACCGAGTGGGGTAAGTCGACGCAATCCTTGAATGCTGCGCCGCCCTTGTAGTCAATGAGCACGAAGTTCAGTCGAGTGGGCGAATGTGTGGCGGCAAGTGCAACAATGATGGACTGCAATAACTCGCTCTTGCCAGCTCCCGTGGTGCCCGCCACCAACCCATGCGGGCCATGCACGCGCAAATCAAGATGATGAACACCTGCTGTGGAGATGCCAATATCGGCGCCGAGGCCTTTGGATCCTCGTGTTGCGTCCCAACGATCCTTAATTGCGGTGGGCCCACAGTCGACAAGATCAAGCAGGTCTAAGAGCAGCACCGATTCGGGAATTTCACCCGCTGCCGTGCGCTGGGTGATGTCACGCAAGGGTGCGATCAATCGAGCCGCGGTCTCAGCTTGCTGCGCCGTTATCCCTTCGAAAGAAATCGACTCGAAACTCACCCCAGAACGTGCATCAATTAGTGCACTTCGACCCACGTGCGCAATATGACGCACTTCGCCGGCCATGCGTTCCACTGCATCAGCGCCGACGATGACCGACACTCCAAGTCGATCACCATCACTCAAGATGCGGGTCAAAGACGCCTCGGAAACCACCGCAGCATCGGGTACAACCACGAGCAGTCGCGGCAGCACGTCAGCCGCAGACTCCAAACCAATCGAGGCCTGTAGTCGACGCACCCTCTCATCCATGAGTGACTCAATGCGCGAAAGCAACGCCCGAGCATCGTCAGTGTCGATTGCAACCGTTCGCGCGAGCGAGGCATCCAGTGGGAGTGTCCGCGTATGGGGCAACCACTTTGTCCATGACCATTCGGCTCCGCCTGGCGCGATAACACATACTGCCAAGTCGTTCGGGCTGCACTGCGAAGCCGCCTGAAGCACGAGCCAGGACGCGATTTCATTCCGCACCGACAAACCACCAACAACGCCAAGTGATGGTGTCGTCATCAAATTCACCACCATCGGCGCTGCGCGATCGATTAGGACGGAATCGATAAATGCATTCGCGGAAACCGCGTACGGTCGCTCGTCGTCTCGATCCGGACCACCTGCGATGGAGATCCTGCTCTGCTGGTCAGCGGTGCCAAGTCGTAGGGCAAGGAAGTCGGCGTGCTCGACCCTGCGCTCCCACAATCGTGGATCCAAGGTCGACACCCTCGATAGCAAGTCAGCGACTCCGGGCTGAGAAGCACTACGTAATGCGGACAACTGCTCGTATGCACCCCGCGCCATGTCCACCGCAGTGTCAATATCGAGGGAGTATTGCTTGAGCGCTCGATCAAAAGCTGACTTCCCCGAGCGCTTTTCCTCCCACCGATTGGCAAGCATCATGATCGGACTCACGAGCGCGAAAACGAGCATGACGGGACCCACGAAATACGCCATCACTCCCGACAGCACCAGTGGTGCCAACGTCGCTACAAGAGGAATCTTGCGCGCCTCTACCTCCTCTGGAGGCGTAGGGAAGCGAATCTCTCGATCTATTGGCTCCGGGGCAACTCTTGGCGGACGACTGAATTGCACGGTTCCTTCATTGCGACGAGTTGAGGCACGTTGAAGCGAAGCTGCGGACTGCACCACGATTTCGGTGGCTCCAATTGTCACCACATCGCCATTACCCACCGTCGTAGGTCCACTAATCAAGACTCCGTTGACCATGGTCCCGTTGCTCGACCCGACGTCTGTAATAACAACAGATGATTCTGCACCTGGCGCAACTGCAATATGTCGACGAGAAATCAGTGCGTCCCGAATAGCCACATCTGCCGTGTCATCCCGACCAAGAGTGAGAGCGCGTGATATCTCGATGCGCTCGCCTGCTTGTGGCCCCGTGCGCAACACCAACACGACATGAGTCGAGTCTCCACCGTGTGTCCTCTGCTGAGGAGCTTCGACCACCACCACCTCATCGCCGGACACCAGATCCACTTGAGCAAGAGTCGAATCGGGGCTCAGCGTCTCCCCCGTCCGACCAACTTGGAGGGAGGGAGTCTGCAGAGCGACTCCGAGGTGACGGGCTAGAGATTCTGCCAGTTCGCCGACAGGATCATCTGCGCCCATCGCAACGACAACACGATCGGCGGTCTCCCGCGACCGCGCAACAAGCAAGAGTTCCACGCGTGTACTCGGCCGAACTAGCTCACAACCACCGACTGCACCTTGAAGTCAGTCTGCTTATTGTTGAAAAAGAATGAGAATTTCGTTGGACGTGTGCTGCGTGTTGATGAGACGTACCAGATGTAATCAGTCTGCTTCGTCACTGTCGCTGCCCAACCAGTACTTGCCGATGAGTAGGGCGACGCGAACATGATGTCAACGGCAAAGTCAGAAGCATAGATCTTTGCGGTCTCTCGGTTCCCTGCTTTCCACGCATCGAAGAGCTTTTGTGCGCATGTCGCAAAACTTGAGCAAGTGAGCGCGCCGATCACATTCGGCGAAATTGTCAGCGTGGGGATGGTGACGAGCGGAATAGAGACAGGTGTCTTGGGGGCAACTGTTGTTGTAATCACCGGAGCTGCAGTCGTTGCCGGTGCAGCTGCGACAGTCGTTGTTGGTATCGGTGGCGCCGCGGTGGTTGCAGTGGTCGCAGTAGTCGCGACGACCTGCTTCTTTTTAGGCACGGTCGTCGACACCGCCGCATCAGGCGCACCTGGCTGCAATGTCGTCTCAGTTGAATTCGTGCTCATCGGACTCGCAACCGCTGTCGTTACTGTCGTGGTGGTGTCAATCACTTCAGTCGCAGCCCTCTCCTCTTCGCCGCCGCCGAACTGCTGAAACGCAAACACTCCGCCACCGCCGACAAAGAGCACGGCCACCGCAATAAGGGCTGCAACCTTCCCGGTGGATGACTTCGAGACAACCGAAGCAGCTTCAACAGTTGGGAGCCGCACACCTGAGCCACTTGAAGTGTTCATGGCAGATGGCCGAATCGGTTCCGCAGCCCTCACTGAGGATGAGGAGGCGACTGGATCCGTGGGAGCAATTCCTACTTCGCGTTGTACTTCCTGGAGCGTTTCGGCAAAGGACATTGCCGACGCATAACGAGACGCAGGAGTCTTTGCCATCGCTTTCGCCAACACCTTGTTCAAAGACTTCGGCACACCAGCAAGCTCCGGTACGGGATCATTCATTGTCTTCGACACGGCGACTGCGATCGGTGTGCTGTCGTCAGCAAATGGCGGATTTCCAGACAACAAACGAAATAGAGACGACGCCAGGCTGTACACATCGCCCGGTACCTCTGATGTATTTCCCTGCAAAACCTCGGGAGGAACATGCGACAGAGTGAATGCCCCGCCAGTGGCAGTTCCCGAGCGCACTTGATCAAATGCTGAAATTCCAAAATCCGCCAAGACCACATCACCGTAAGCAGTCACCAACATGTTCTCAGGCTTGATATCGCGGTGTGTGATACCTGCACGATGTGCGGTTTCAACCGCTCCTGCAATCTTGATCGTGACATGTAGAGCTTCGTCAAGTGGCAAAGGACCGCTCTGGGCAATTCGATCCGCGAGCGATCCACCCTCACAAAGTTCCATTGCAATATAAGGCTTGCCGTCAGTGGAGTATCCGGACTCGTAGACAGTCATCACGTTTGGATGAGAACCAAGCTTTCCTGTTGCCGAACATTCACGTTCGAAACGAGCACGTTGCGCTTCGTCCTGCATGTCAACGTTTAGAACCTTGATAGCAACATCTCGTGACTGCGCATTTTGATGAGCGCGATAGACAACGGAAAAACCGCCACGACCCAGTACCTCGAGATTGCTAAAACCGTTTATCTCCATGATCTACTCAACCACCCAAGATTCGTCTACGACTGTCAGCATGTTCCACATCAGTAATGACTCCCCGTTTACGGAGGTCGTCAAGTTCAGACAACTTCTGCTCAATTGACTTTCCCTCGAACAACGTTCCTTTGGCCATTCTGGCCGCAATCTCCCCGTGAGCAGTGAGCGGATCCACACCGCGCGCCTTCATCACACGAAAGTTCTTTACGAGTGAGACGATGACCAAAATTAGGACAAGTCCAATAAAGATCCCCACACCGATAAACATCACGCTGAAGCCCGCCGGTGCACCGTCGAGCGGATTGGTGGATTCCATACCCCTCTTTTCGGGCCAAACGCTACTACGACTATTCCACTCACATCGGGGGCAACAGCCCTCAAGAGGTGCGACATTTCACGAGTTCCGGAGAGGAGCAAAGGCGCCCCGTGTCCATTGATAACTGCGCGGCAACGCCAGCAGCTACCGATGGAGGGCATTTGTTGAAATTGGTCTTTGACCCCGCCTCATTTGAGAACTTCTCGGAACGAGATGACCTCGACTTGCCTCGCACTTCAGTCGAAACGGGTCGTGCCAGTTTCCGTAACCGTCGTGCACTTGACGCCAAGTGCCTCGCCTGATTCGCCAGTCCACATGACGAATTGTCCACCTCCTGGAGCTTTGACCCCCACACTGCTTGGAGTTCAACTTGATATGGCCAGGAGCGGATTCTGACACCCAAATACACGACACACTCTTTTGAAAAAACAGTGATACTCAGTGATCAAGTTGTGGACAGTGAGCAAAACTTGAACTCTGAGACGGCTCGCAATGCATTACTCATTTACTCATTACTTGCTCGTTACGCACATGCCCGCGATCTTTCTTGGATTGCTGGTGCCCCCGGTAGGAATCGAACCTACGACCTGCGGTTTAGGAAACCAATTAACTGTGTTCATCTGGACTTGACAAGTTCT
>JBMTDQ010000071.1:0-8813 GCA_049432165.1 Ilumatobacteraceae bacterium | reverse complement strand
GGTTCGGACCTCGCATCGCTATCAACACGGGCCGTTCGCGATGGCGACGAGTACATCATCAACGGTTCAAAGATTTGGTCGAGTGGAGCCCATCATTCCGAGTACGGGATTCTCATCGCAAGAACCGATCCTGATGTCCCAAAGCACAAAGGGATTTCGTACTTCATCATTCCGATGGACATTCCAGGTCTCACCCTGTCGCCAATCATCGACATGACGACCGCTCACTCATTTAACCAAACCTTCTTCGATGATGTCCGCCTTCCAGCGAAGTATCTCGTCGGCCAAGAGGGTGACGGGTGGCGGCTTGCGAAAGTAACCCTCGCAAATGAGCGTGTCTCGCTCTCATCATCCGGGTCACTATGGGGGTCTGGCCCATCGGCTGGAGACCTTCTCAACCTGGTTCGCGACAACGGTGGCAACAACGACCCAGTCATGCGAC
Source organism: Ilumatobacteraceae bacterium (assembly GCA_049432165.1). GTDB lineage: Bacteria > Actinomycetota > Acidimicrobiia > Acidimicrobiales > Ilumatobacteraceae > Casp-actino5. Next base: position 8,371 of record JBMTDQ010000071.1, on the reverse strand, counting down.
AGCGCATTGCCAATCTCTTCATTGAGTCAGAGGTACTCCGGCTTAACCGGCTGCGAACACTCAGTGCCCGCCTGAACGGCAGGACCCCTGGTGCTGAAGCCTCTGTACAAAAGATCATGGGTGACGAACACGGTCAACATGTGATGGAACTCGCAAAAGATCTCGTAGGGACCTCTGGCATGTTGAGCGGCTCAGGGCCGGCTGGGGAAATTCCGCGTCGTTCACAGCGTGGTGCGACCGAAGTGAACTTTCCTCGAGGCGCAGGCAGTCAGTTTCCAGAAGTTGACCCGCTATGGCATTACGGCTGGTTGTTCGCGCCGGCCCTCACCCTTGGTGGAGGGACCTTTGCTGTTCAGCGAAATATTGTTGCCGAACTCGTGCTCGGCCTTCCCCGCGACATCCACGGTGACGCGGGTATGACCTGGTCTGAATTCCGAACCCGAAAGGACCCATCGTGAAAACACGAATTACCGACATGCTCGGAATCGATATTCCGATTCTTGCCTTCAGCCATTGTCGTGACGTAGTGGCTGCCGTCACCAAAGCCGGTGGTCTTGGGGTTCTCGGGGCAGCAGGACACTCCGATAAACAACTCGAAATTGACCTTGACTGGATTGAGGAACAAGTTGGCGACCTCCCCTACGGGGTTGACCTCATCGTTCCGGCCAAGTACACCGGCTCGGACCAAGGCGGAATGACTGTCGCTGAACTCGGCGGAATGATCCCTCAAGAACATCGTGAATTTGTCAACAAGTTGCTTGATGACTACGGCGTGCCGGCTCTTGACGATGAGCAAGGTGGCCGTGGACTTGGCGCTGAATCAAAGTCTGCTCCGTTGACAGCAGACCGTGCCGCTCCCCAGCTCGAGATCACTCTCGCGCACAAGGCATCGCTAGTCGTGAACGCCTTGGGTCCACCTCCGGCACACATGCTTGAGCGGGCTCACGAACAAGGCCGACTTGTTGGTGCTCTCGCAGGGAAAGCCCAACATGCTGAACGCCACGCCGCTGTCGGCGTTGACATTGTGATTGCTCAGGGTTCTGAAGCCGGCGGTCACACTGGCGAGATTGGAACGATGGTGCTCATCCCTGAGATCGTGGATGCGATTGGTGATCGAGTACCTGTACTCGGGGCAGGTGGCATTGGACGGGGCCGTCAGATGGCGGCCTCAATGGCTCTTGGTGCCGAGGGTGTGTGGTGTGGATCGGTATGGCTCACGACCGAGGAAGCAGAAACCCATCCGACGGTGAAAGAGAAGTTCCTCGCTGCGACATCTTCCGACACATTGAGATCGAAATCGCGCACAGGAAAACCAGCTCGTCAGTTGCGGACCGCCTGGACTGACGCTTGGGAAGACCCAGCAAACCCGAAGCCGTTGCCGATGCCGCTGCAACCAATGCTCGTTGACACCGCAATCCGCCGAATCGATCGCGCAGCGCATGATTCGTCCTCAGGGGCCGCCCAGCTCGCGAACTACTTTGTCGGCCAGATCGTTGGCACGATGAACGTTTCGAAGCCAGCTGCTCGTGTTGTTTATGAAATGGTTGAGGAATTCATTGAGTCGGTGCAGCGGCTCGATGGACTAATGAACGACTGAGATCAGTTGAGGATTAGCCCCTCACAACGTTGCCCAACGTCAAGAACTGCTTAGGCCTGACGGACATATTCGAGATCGGTGACAACACGACCAGCGTCAATTCCTTTGTGCTCAAACCGGGTTATCGGCCGATCAGGCGGTCGATCAACAACTCCTCCAGCGAGCTCGGGGTGTGAACTACACACCTCGAGCATTTGTTCTGCGTAATCAACAATGTCAGTTGCCATTCGTAGTCGACCACCCTCAACTAGCCATGGCACGAGGCGAGTCATGATGGCGTGGGTGACAATGCGACGCTGTCGTTGTTTCGGCTTCGGCCACGGATCAGGAAACCAGATCCGAATTTCGTCGATGCTGTGAGTCGGGAGTCTGTTGAGGAATTCGAGTGCATCACCGTGAATCACTCGAACGTTGCCAAGACCCGCTGATTCAACATCAACCATGAGCCGAGCAATTCCCGGGGTGTGCACATCGGCCGCGATCAGGTCAACCTCTGGTTGAGCGGTCGCCGAAGCGATCGCCGCCTCACCGGCGCCGCATCCAATCTCTACTGCGACCGGGGCCGAACGGCCAAAGATCTCTTCGGTTGTGGTCGATGGCCCTTCAACATCGAGTCCATACAGCGGCAACAGCCTCTCGAACGCAGCCGATCGAGTTGCCGACATTCGGCGTCGACGAGGTTTGAAGGTTCGTGCAACAGCCATCGGCCGCCCATCAGGGGTCAACATCAGTCACCCTGCTGTGTACTGAGGAAACGCTCCATCAGGTGCTGCCCTGCTGTGATCGGTTCCGAAATGTTTCCACCGATAGGTCGACATGGTTCAAGCACATCAATGACAGCATCCCAGTTCGCGTTGTGAAAGAACGCAATCGATTGCCTCTGGTTTGACCCACTTGAGTCGGGCGGAATCTGTACTCGGTGAAGGGTTGATCGCCAGCGCCCAGCAGTCCATCGCTCGAGAGCGTCGCCAATGTTGACGACATATGCACCGTCCTCGGCGGGAACTGCATGCCAGCGGTCATCGGCTCCGCGAACCTCGAGACCCCCCGGGGCATCATCTTGACGAAGCAACGTGAGAGTGCCGTAATCAGAATGCGCGCCGGCCCGCAACTGACCGGGCGCAACATCGCTGCGTTCAATGTGCGGGTAGTGCAACAGTCGTAAAGCGGAGGTATGGCGATCTATTGAGTCTGTGAAGGTGTCGGCTGACATTCCAAGCCCAATCGCCATCAACGAGAGAAGCCGCTCACACAACCCCCCGAGTTCGTCGTAATAGCGATTCATCACGGTGGGCATCTCAGGCATGTGAGCAGGCCACCGATTTGGCGAGTACGCGAACGCCGCGGCCGGGTCGAGGGAAATGATTTCTCGCACTTCATCGGCATCGACGAACGGACCGATTGAGAATGTTTCCTTCAGGTCGGCTGGAGTCGGCTCCCCCCTACTCGCAGCAAGTCGTTCGACTTGGTACGGGCCGTATCCGTACGCATCACCCTCTGGGATCGCGACGGCCATCTTGGCCTCATTACCCAACGCGAAGAAGTCCGTGGCCGTGGTCCACGCCTCTCGTTCAACTACAGGGTCGAGCCCATGACCAACGATCTGCATGAATCCAATCTCGCTGCAGGCTGCATCAAGTTGGCGAGCAACGACCTCGGTTGGCTCGCGCAGATCTATGGTCGGAATGGACATCGTGTTGACAGTAGCGAGAACCGAGCGAAATGAATTAATGCCCGGCTAGCCCCACATACATGTTCAGGCTGCTGAGCGTTCCAGAATGTGAATTCCGCAAGCGGATGCCAGGCCGATTACGTGGGCGAGCCCCACCTTGGCCCCTTCAATCTGACGGTCTCCTGCCTCACCACGGACGTGCTGACACACTTCCCAAATGTTGGCGATACCTGTTGCTGAGATTGGGTGACCCTTCGATTGGAGACCACCTGAAACGTTCACCGGCATCCTTCCGTCTCGATAAGGAGCGCCGGACTCGAAGAAGTCAACTGCGCCACCCTCTTCGCACAACATGAGGTTGTCGTAGTGAACGAGCTCAGCGGTTGCGAAACAGTCGTGAAGCTCAACGAGGTTGAGGTCCTGCGGTCCGACACCAGCTTGTTCGTAGGCCTGGTGAGCTGCGTTCCGGGTCAGCGTGTTGACATCAGGCAGCACCTGGCATGCTTCCTGCCACGGGTCGCTAGTGAGGATCGAAGCTGACACTTTGACCGCACGACGTTGCTGTTCAAGCGACAATGTCTTGAGCTTCTCGCCATTGATCACTACGGCAGCCGCGGCACCATCACAGTTCGCTGAACACATCGGGCGGGTATTTGGATAGGCAATCATGACATCGTTCATGATCTGCTCGAGGCTCATTGCCTTGTTGTAGGCAGCGAGAGGATTCAGCGTTGAATGCGAGTGATTCTTCTCACTGATCTTCGCGAACAATTCGAAGTCTGCACCGCCGTATTTATGGCCATACTCCATGCCGATCTGAGCGAATACGCCCGGCATCGACTCGGTTCCGATCCGACCATCGACGGGACCAACGGCACCGAAACGACCGTTGCGAGCCCATTCGTCGTTGTCAGCTTTTGCTTTGCCACCGGCACCAAGCAGCCCGGCGCCTGCGAGTTTTTCGACACCAACTGCGAGGCCCATGTCAACTTCGCCAGCTTTCACCGCCATGATGACGGTGCGAAGAGCGGTGGCACCAGTTGCGCACGCGTTCGACACGTTGTAGGCCGGAATACCGGTCTGACCGACCTGCTTCTGAAGTTGCTGAGCGATGCTTCCCGAACCAAGAAGGTTCCCAGCAGCAATGATGCCCATATCGGCCATCGTCACGCCAGCATCGGCCAGCGCTCCGTGGATTGCCTCAGCGCCGAGGTCAACCACGTCAAGATTCGGGTGCTTCCCAAATTTGGTCATGTGAATCCCGAGGATCCAGATGTCGTCGCTTCTACTCATGATCTCTCCTTATGTGAGGTTTGCCCGTGATCAGGCAGGCTCGAATCCGTAATTGACCGCTTCTACCCCAGCGGAATCTGTGCCCACCACCGTAGTAGCAAGGCGAACGTTCATTCCGAGGCTGACGTGTTCGGGGTCTGGTGGACAGTTGATGATGTTTGCTCGAACACTGGTTCCACCACAGTCAATCACCGCTGCAACAAACGGAACCTCAACACCTGGGGCCGCAAATGTGATGATGGAGAATGACCGAAGAACGCCTTCGGTAGGAATGTCAACGGAAGTGAACTCCGTGTTAAAACAGCCTGCGCAGGCATTTCTACGATCGAAATAGCGCGCCCCGCATGACGTGCATTCATTTGCGACAAGGTGCGGTGTTGGCTCAAGCTTGAGGTACTCAACAAACGGGATCTGTGTTGCAGTCGACATCGTTCCTCCTGTGGTTACATTCGCGAACCTACGTCGTCGTTTCTCAACACGACGAGTCGGTCGAAGTGCTTGCAAAGTGGCAGGCTGTGGAGATGTCGCTTCTCGAATCAATGGATGGACTCAGTGCTGAAGAGTCCGAATTTGTTGATGTCATTTCAAAGTGGGTTGATCAAGAGGTTCGTCCTGTCGTTCGAGACCTCGAACACTCAGATACGTACCCCGCAGACCTCATCGATCAAATGAAAGATCTCGGAATCTATGGGTTGGCAATTGGCGAACCATGGAATTCAGGTGCAGTGTCTGGTCGGTGTTACGCCCGGATTACCGAAGAAATTGCTCGTGGCTGGATGTCACTCTCTGGAGCGTTCGGTGGCCATTCTGTGGTGTCAAAACTGCTCACGCGCCACGGCACCGCCGAGCAGCAGGACCGGTACTTGCCATCGATGGCAACCGGTGAGATTCGGGCGACGATGGCGTTGACCGAACCTGATGGAGGTTCTGATCTCCAAGCAATTCGGACAGTCGCCCAGCGCACTCAACGCGACGGAGTTGATGGGTACGTCATCAACGGGTCAAAGACGTGGATCACGAACTCACGGATGTCTGATGTCGTTGCCTTGCTTTGCAAAACCAACCCGCAGGCGACCCCCGCTCACACCGGTATCTCCATCTTGCTTGTCGAGAAGGTCCCTGGGTTTACTGTCGGCCGAAATCTGCCGAAGCTTGGATACAGGGGTGTTGAAAGCTGTGAACTGTCGTTTGACGATTGCTTCGTGCCCGCCAACGCCCTGCTCGGTGGCGTCGAGGGACAAGGTTTCACCCAGATGATGGGCGGGCTCGAAATTGGCCGTATCCAGGTGGCTGCTCGAGCAATCGGAGTCGCAAGGGCCGCCTTCGACGATGCGCTCGATTATGCAACACAACGTGAGACATTTGGTCAGCCGATTTGGCGACATCAGTCAGTAGGAAATTTGCTCGCTGATATGGCAACTCAGATCACCGCCGGCCAACGTCTTAATTACCACGCAGCAGAGCGATTCGATACCGGTGTCCGCGCTGATCTCGAAGCAGGAATGGCGAAGTTGTTCTGTTCGGAGATGGCCTCAAAGGTGACCCTTGATGCAATCAGAATTCACGGTGGGCATGGGTATTCCACCGAATTTGATGTCGAGCGCTACTACCGAGATGCACCGTTAATGATCGTTGGAGAGGGAACCAATGAGATTCAGCGCAACGTGATCGCTCGTCAACTTGTTGAGCGTCGGACAAAACGCTGAAGTCATATTCCGATTGAGCCGCTCGCTGCAAGTTCAGAGATTCGATCGTCGCTGTAGCCGAGTTCACGCAGAATGTCGGCGGTGTGCTGCCCAACCGAAGGGATTGGCCCGATCGGCTCGTCATGACCATGCATGATGGCCGGGGGCCGAAGTGTGCGAATCGTCCCACCAGAGCTCTCAATAGTTCGCCATCGATCACGTTCGACAAGATTTGGGTGATCGATGACGTCTGAAATGCTGTTCACTCGACCATTTGCAATTCCGGCTTCATCAAGAAGATGCGCTACCTCGCTCACTGTCAGCGTCTCGAACGCTTCTTCAATGACTGCCGCAAGATCGCTTCGATGGGAGTGGCGGTCGTCATTGGTGGCAAATCGTGAATCGGTTACCACCTCAGGGCGCTGGAGCACCTGAGCACAGAACGCCTCCCACTCGCGTTGATTCTGAATGCCGAATTGAACCCGACCATTTGCCGCAGCAAATGATCCGTACGGATAAATCGATGGGTGGGAATCTCCCGCTCTCACCGGCCCCTCGCCGGTGTACAAGCCGTAGTTGATGGGATGTCCCATCCATTCGATGAGTGCATCGAACAGCGACACCTCAATTGCAGTTCCCTCGCCGGTGGTCCCTCGGTGGACAAGGGCAGCAAGCACTGCCGAATAGACATACATACCGCCGGCAATATCGGCGACAGAAATTCCTGCTCGAACCATCTCCGACGCCGAGCCCGTCACCGACAACAAACCGGCCTCGGCCTGAATCAACAGGTCGTATGCCTTCCGATCTTCAAGCGGACCACCATTGCCATAGCCGGTGAGATCAACTGTGATGAGACGCGGATTCAGTTCACGCAGTTCGTGAGAGGACAGCCCTAGACGGGTAGTTGCACCCGGGGAAAGGTTCTGAACCACTACGTCAGTCGAGCTAGCAAGTTGCCTCACCACCGTTTGTGCCTCTGCTGATTTCAAGTCAAGGGCAAGCGACTCTTTCGATCGGTTCAGCCAGGCAAAGTAACTCGAGAGACCTTTCACCCTTGTGTCATAGTGCCGGGCAAAATCGCCCTCAACTGGACGCTCGACCTTGATCACCCGAGCCCCGAGGTCAGCGAGTTGACGGGTAGCAAATGGGACCGCGACGGCTTGCTCGAGAGCAAGCACGGTGATTCCGTTGAGTGCTGCCTTCACGACGCTTATTCGTAGCCAGGGGGTGGAACGAACCCTCCAAGTTCACGCTCGACGAGTTCAGCAAAGCGAATTGAGCGGCGGTCTTGCAGGTGTGGAGCCACGATCTGGATTCCTGCCGGCAACCCGTCGGCGCATAGGCCAACCGGGGCGACGGTTCCTGGCAAATACGAGTTACACGACCAGCCTGCCCAGAAGAGTTGATCGACCACGGGTTCTGTCCCGCCGTTGATGGGGATGCGCCGTGTCGCACGAGTGCCCGTGTGGTCATGTGGGTAGGCGGTCGACGCAGCCGTCGGGCAGAGCAATAGGTCGTAGTCTCCGAAGAATTCCGCCCAGCGATTGCGGTAGCCCTCACGACGATTGTGATGCTGGAACCATTCGCGATGCGACATCGTCATTGCGTGGTCGACAAGGGCTTGATAGCTGCGATCGCCGTTGTCCCAAGCAGCTGAACCCTCGACCGCCGCACCAAACACTTCATCGTTTGACGTTGCCCCCGTGGCGCCACGAAGCAACATGAGATAATTCTCAAAATATTCGTGCTGGTCAATATCTGGGGTCGCTTCTTCGATGACACAACCCGCTGCAGCGAGAGCATCAACCGCACGTTGCAGTTGGTCAAGCATGACGGTGTCATTTTCGATGACTGGGGTGTCCAGCATGACTGCGACCTTGAACTCACTCAGCCTCGTCTGACGCGCCTCAGGAAGAGCGACCTTGTACCCAGTCGAGTTCAGACCGGTTGGGCCTGCGAGCACTGAAAGAGCCAGGTCGAGGTCTGCTGCCGATCGCGCCAACGGACCGCAGACGCTGATATCGACCTCAGGCAACATTCCTGGTACGACAAGGCCTTCAAATGGAACGAGCGACATGGTGGGTTTGTGGCCAAACACACCGCAGTAGTGCGCCGGGTTGC
>JBMTDQ010000070.1:0-8940 GCA_049432165.1 Ilumatobacteraceae bacterium | reverse complement strand
TTTGGCATTGCGACGCTTGATGACTCCGGCAACGTGGTCCAGCTCATCGAAAAGCCCGCTGACCCCCCGTCAGATCTGGCGCTGGTCGGGGTGTACTTGTTCAACGCAATGATTCATGAGGCCGTTGCAGCGATCGAACCCTCGCCTCGCGGTGAACTTGAGATCACCGACGCAATTCAGTGGCTTGTTGACCAGGGTCGCCGGGTTCGCTGCGAGTTGCTGACCGGCTGGTGGATTGATACCGGCAAGTTGACCCCGCTGCTGGAGGCCAATCGCCTGCTGCTTGAGCGAATTGAAACGCAGATCGATGGCGAGGTTGACGACATATCGGTCATCGACGGGCGTGTTCATGTCGCAGCGGGCGCTCGCGTTATCAACTCGACGATTCGAGGTCCGGTATCAATTGGTCCAGATGCAGAAATTCGTGATGCCTTCATTGGGCCGTTCTCGGCCGTCGGTGCACGGTGCTCGGTGGTGAGCAGCGAAGTTGAGCACTCGGTCATCATGGACGACTCCAGCATTCGTGATATCCCGCGGCTGGAGGACTCGCTCATTGGGTCACATGCAGAAGTGCACCGCACACGTCGCCGGCCACGTTCCCTTCAATTGATGGTTGGCGACCACTGCCAGATTGACGTTGAGTAGCGAACTGAACATCGAAAAGAGAGGACGACATGCCTGAGGTATTGCCATTAGAAGATGCGATAGGAACAGCGATCGACGGTGTCTACGTTGTGCAACCGACGTTGCATGGCGATGAGCGCGGGTTATTCATCGAGACCTACCGCCGCCAGTGGTTCCCTCACTCCCGCGAGATGATTCAGTCGAATCGGTCGAATAAGCAGGCTGGAGCACTCGTCGGATTGCACTACCACCTGCACCAAGCCGACTATTGGTACGTCCCAATGGGAACAGCGCGGGTCGTGCTCCATGATCTTCGAGAGGGCGGCCCGACCGATGGGAACACCGCTTGTTTCGATATTTCCGGAGAGAACCATTGGGGGGTGTACATCCCGCCAGGTGTTGCCCACGGGTTCTCAGCAGTCACCGATGTCGTGATGACCTATCTCGTCGACGGCTACTACAACCCAGCCGACGAGTTAGGAGTTGCCTGGGATGACGAGCAAATTGGGGCGGACTGGGTGGTGTCAAACCCAATCGTGTCTGAACGAGACCAGACGAATCCTGTCCGAGCAGAACTACCAGAAGGTCGTCGGCCATATTGGCCAATGCGCACCTGATCGAAAGCGACTGACAACATGGACTACTTCGTCACCGGATCCGCCGGATTTATCGGTTCAAACTACGTGCGGTGGTTGCTTGCGAATAGCGACCACAGCGTGACTGTGTTCGACAAACTCACCTACGCAGGAAATCTCGAGAACATTCGAGACCTCGTTGATGCCCCCGACGGACGATGCAAGTTCATTCAGGGTGATATCTGTGATCGTGACGCAGTTGAAGCGGCCCTTCCCGGACACGACATCGTTGTGAACTTCGCCGCCGAGAGTCATGTCGACCGGTCGATTGAGGATCCATACGCATTCGTTCACACAAATGTGTTCGGAACAAATGTGCTCTGTGATGTTGCGCGGCGGTCAGACATTGAGCGTTTCGTTCATATCTCGACCGACGAGACCTACGGTTCCATCGACGTTGGTTCATTTCACGAATCTGATCGACTTGTTCCTCGTAGTCCCTACTCGGCTGCGAAAGCAGGTAGCGACCTCATCGCCCTGAGTTATGTGACGACGTATGGGCTGCCAGTGGTCGTTACTCGGTGCTCGAACAACTACGGGCCATATCAGTTCCCTGAGAAACTCATTCCGCTCTTCACCACCAACCTTTTAGACGGTCACAAGGTTCCTCTCTATGGCGATGGCGGAAATATTCGCGACTGGATTCACGTCGAAGACCACAACCGCGCAGTTCAGGTGGTGCTTGAGCACGGTGAAATCGGCGAGGTGTACAACATTGGGGCGCACAACGAGATCACCAATCGTGAGATCACATACCGACTTCTCGAGTTGTGCGGGCGCGATGAATCATTCATTGAGCCAGTTGCCGATCGCCTCGGACACGACCGTCGCTACTCGGTGGATATCGATCGAATTAGTGCACTCGGTTGGAAGCTGACCCGTGATTTTGAAACCGGGCTCGCAGAAACTGTCGAGTGGTATAAGGCTCGTCGAGACTGGTGGGAGCCGCTGAAGGCGCGAATTTCACGCTGACAATCGGCAACAATAAGAGCATGAGAATTCTCGTCACCGGTGCGGGTGGGCAACTTGGACATGATGTCGCCGCACACTGCGCTGCAATGGGTGATGATGTCACGGCGGTAACACGGGCGGAACTTGACGTCACGCTCCGAGATCATGTTCATGCCGCCGTCACCTCGCTTCGACCGGACGCGATTATCAACTGTGCAGCATGGACTGCGGTTGATGCATGTGAATCAGACGAAAACCGTGCATTCACTGCAAACGCATTGAGTGTTCGATGGCTTCGAGAGGCAGCATCGCGGTCGGGAACTCACCTCATCACAGTAAGTACCGACTACGTCTTCGATGGTCAACGCAACGAACCCTATGTCGAGTGGGATACCCCAAACCCTCAGTCAGTGTACGGAGCCTCAAAATTGGCAGGGGAGCGCGAAGCTGGTCCCGATGCCGCCGTAGTCCGAACCTCCTGGGTATGCGGCGAACACGGTTCAAACATGGTGGCAACCGTGCTTCGACTGATCGGTGAGCGAGACTCGCTTTCGTTTGTCGACGACCAGCGGGGATGTCCGACGTTCACAGCTGACCTAGCGCCTGCCCTTCGCCAACTCGCAGTTGACCGACGGTCGGGAATTCATCACCTCACCAACGCTCGGGCGGTGAGTTGGTTTGAATTTGTGCAAGAGATCGTTGCAGCAGCGGGTAAGGATCCGGCGATGGTCACGCCGATCAGTACTGCAGACCTTCATCCCCCTCGGCCCGCACCCCGCCCAGCGAACAGCGTTCTCGATAACTCGGTGTGGCGTTCTGCTGGCCTGACCCCACTTCGTGATCACCAAGCACCTCTGGAGGAGCTTGTTGCGACGCTGTATGGCGGCAACTAGGCCCCAAAATGGGGCAGGATGTACGACGTGCGTGTCGCTTACACCTTGGAGCAGTGCTGGCATGACGTGCCCGGCGGCACCGCAACGTCAATGCTTCGCCTCGCTGAAGAACTGACTCACATCGAAGGAATTGAGATGGTTGGTGTCGCTGGCCGACACCGACGACCTCCTGTTTCTGGTTACGAGCCGCCTCTGCGCACGACATCACTTCCTCTTGCTCGACCATGGCTCTACGAATCGTGGCACCGCCTGAACTGGCCAATTGTCGAGTCAGCAACTGGTGTTATTGATGTGTGCCATTCAACGGCCGGAATTCCTGCTCCATCTCGAGCGCCGAGTGTTGTGACGCTTCACGATGTTGCGTTCTTGAAACGACCAGATCGGCTCACCCGTCAAGGTGCTCGGGTGCTCACGAATGCGGTGCATCGGGCGCTCTCGTCTGCAGCGGTCACCTGCCCGAGCAACGTTGTGCGTGCCGATCTGCTGGACGCTGGCTTTTCTCACGAGCAGATTCATGTCGTTCCCTGGGGCGTGGACATTATCGATGTGTCGGGTAGTGATGTTGAACGGGTGCGGGGGAAGTACGGTCTTCCAACCGAATTCGTCCTTGCGGTAGCGACGATGGAGCCCCGAAAGAACTTGCCTCGCCTTGTCGAGGCACATCGTCAGGTGCGAGACGCTCCACCGCTCGTCATCGCTGGGCCCTCCGGTTGGGGCGATATTTCGACTGCGCTGAGGTCATCGTCACCCGACGTCATTTTCCCTGGGCACATCGACCGCTCCGACCTACGCGCGGTGTATTCAGCTGCAACGGTCTTCGCGTATCCGAGCGAAGAGGAAGGGTTCGGGCTTCCGGTACTCGAAGCAATGGCGGCCAATACGGCGGTGGTGACGAGCAGCGGAACCGCTACCGAGGAGGTTGCCGCAGGCGCAGCAGAGTTGGTTGACCCATTTGATGTTGAGTCAATCGCAGCAGGGTTGTCCGCTGCGCTCAGCCGCCCAGGTGAACTTCAGACGGCGGGAAGTGAACGGGTTCAAGAGTGCTCGTGGCAAGCGACGGCACAAGCTCTGGTTGCCGTGTATCGGACGGTGGCGACGACGTGACCGAGAGCGACAGCATCTCAGTACACGTCAATTTGCTCTGGTGCGCGCATGGTCGTGTTGGTGGCTCAGAGGAGTATCTCGTGCGACAACTCGCCGGTCTCTCACAGCTCGATCAACCTGGCGCAAGCCCTTCTATTCGGTGCACGCTGCATCTCGGGCGTCCACTCGCTGCTGCCCGCTCCGAATTAGCAAGTCACACCCAGATCATTGCCTCACTGAACGTCGATCGGCGAAGTACTCGGATGGTTGTTGAACACTCACGACTTGCCCTCGACACTCGAAAGGCTGATCTCGTCCATCACGGTGGCGGGACAATTCCACTTATCCGGCCGTCGGCTCCTACCGTGCTCACGATCCACGACCTGCAGTACCTGAGGTTTCCGCAGTACTTTTCTGCCGCTCGCCTCCGCTACCTGCAAGCAATGATGCCGAGGTCGGCACGTACTGCGACGATGATTGCAACACCGACTGCACACGTAGCAGACGATGTGGCTGCCGCATTTTCTGTCGACCGTTCGAAGATTGTCGTTGTGCCACACGGTGTTCCCACGCTTGTTGCCGATGACGTTGAGATTGGTCGCCAGCGAGGTCTTGTTGGAACATATGGCGCGCTCATCGTGTACCCGGCGATCACGCACCGACATAAAGGACATGTTCGGCTGATCGAAGCAATGCAGTACCTTCCTCAGGCTCGTTTGGTGCTCATCGGTGGGGTCGGAGCAGCTGAAGATGACGTCCAACGAGCGATCAGCGCCTCCCGGAACCCTGATCAAATCCTTCGGCTCGGCCGAGTTCCGGACGGTGTTCGCAATGGGCTTATTGCAGCTGCGGACGTCGTGGCCATCCCCAGTGAGGAAGAGGGGTTCGGCGCACCGGTGATCGAAGCGATGACGCTCGGCACGCCCGTAGTATGCAGCGATATCGGCGCTCTGCGAGAAGTTGCCGGCAGCGCAGCAGTCTTCGTCGGTCGTGAGCCCGATTCGATTGCCAGCGGTGTGCGAGAGGCCCTTCAACGCGCCGTAGAACTATCCGATGCCGGCAGGAAACAGTCGGCGAACTTCACACTTGCCGCTTCAGGAGCCGCCTTGAGGGACGCGTATCTGCAGGCGGTGAATCGCGCATGAAGATCCTCGTGCTCTGTCCACATTTTGCTCCGGACACCGCCCCGACAGGAACCGTCATGACCGGAATTGTTGACGGGTTGCACACCCGCGGTCACGAGATCCACATCGTGACATCACTTCCCTGGTACCGACATCACCAAGTGGAACAGGGCTGGACAGGTCGGCTCGTTCGCACTGAACCCACCGACTGGGGGTCGATTACACGAGTGCATCCGTTCCCATCTGGTGACAAACGGAACCTCTTTCGCCGTGCGGTTGGGTTTATTGGTTTCACCCTTCTGGCTGGGTTCACAGCGATACGCCCTGGTGGCTGGTTCCGCAAGGTCGACGCTGTGTTTGCCATGAGCCCACCGCTCACGCTCGGTTTGACGGGGTGGTTGATCGCAAAGGTCCGGCGCGGGCGCTTTGTGTTCAACATCCAAGACGTGTTCCCAGATGCGGCGATTCAAACCGGTGCAATCACGAACGCTCAGGTGATCCGGATCGCATCTGCGCTTGAACGGCTCTCATATCGGCGCGCCGATGTAGTCACGGTGCTCAGCGAAGACCTTGCTGAGAATGTGCTGGCAAAACTGGCAACCGGTCGGCCAACATCGACAGATGTTGTTGTGATCCCAAATTTTGTCGATACCGAGAAACTCGCACCGACCGATGGTGATCGGTACCGAGCGGAATTCGACCTAGGGATTGGTCCGCTCGTGATGTACGCCGGCAATCTTGGATATTCGCAGTCGCTCGATCTCATGATTGGGCTTGCGGAGCAACGGCCCGATATCACGGTTGTCGTCAACGGTGATGGAGCGATGCGAGAAACCATCGTTGCGGCTGCGGCAAGGGTTCCGAATCTGCGGTATATCGGCTATCAACCAGCCGAACGGCTTGCTGAGGTGCTCTCGGCCGCTGACATCCATGTTGTGCCGTTGCGAGCAGGTTTGGGGGCGGTAAGTGTCCCATCAAAGACCTATTCGGTGTTAGCAGTTGGTCGACCGGTAATTGCCGCAATGGACACCGATTCAGCAATTGTCAGACTGCTCGATGAGTCTGAGGCGGGTGTCAGCGTTCCTCCCGATGAACTCACAGCATTGCTCATGGCGGTCGATGAGCTTCTCGGCGATCCGGATCGTCGTCTCCACATGGGTGCACGTGGGCGTGAATGGGTGATGAAACATGCATCGCCAACTGCAGCGGCCATTGCGTATGAGAACGTGCTTGCGGGTACTGAAATCGGGTAAGTAGAGCGAACCGGCGATAGCCTCACTCGCCGTGGCAGCCACCTCATCAACCAAGAAGGCAGCGAAGCTCGCTGGCCGTAATTCAGGTCGCACCGTGCAGTTTCAAGGTGGCAGCGTGTTCCCAATCGCTCTGTTGCTCGTCATTGTCCTTGGCGTTGCATCAATTGTTTACGCTCGCCAAACCATTCCTGGGGCCGGAGACGGCGCTCCAGTGACGCCGATCAGCGAGTACTACGACGTCGCTTATGGAATCAATATCTGCGGTAATTGGGTAACGATCAGCGATGGCGATGCTGAACTCAATGCAGATGGTCGAATCGATTATGCCTCGTACCGCGAGACCGGCGTGTATCAGTACGGAGAGGGTGTTGCGACCGTGCACCCGTATGCCGCCGAACTTGCTGATGTATCACTCGATCTGTCTTCTCTGCTCGACGTGCATGGCATCACGATCGCTGATGATGCGCTTACCTTCCCAGCAGATCAACTCGATGGAGCGGTCTACACAGAGGGCGAGACAACCTGTGACGTTGACGGCGTTGAAACTGATGCTGACCTCTCAGTCGTTGTCTGGGAGTCCGCAGACGACACGTCCTCAGGCAATCGCTACATCTCAAAGATGGGTGAGATCCCGCTTGATGCCGATGGACTCGTCATCGCAGTCGCGTTCGTCCCACGGGGTGATTCAGTGGCGAAGCCAGCCTCAGTAGGTGTGATGCGTTCGCTGAACCAAGTCGCCGAACCGACTGCTGACACGACCGAGACCACCGAGGCTTCAGAGTCATCGGACTCAACTGAGACGACAGTGGCCGAATCGACCAGCGAGTAGTCCTATGCACGCAGTAGTGCTGGTCGGTGGATTCGGTACACGGCTGCGGCCACTGACAAATCGTGTCCCAAAGCCGATGTTGCCAATTGGCAATGTTCCAATGGTGGTTCGACTTGCCGAGCGTCTAGCGGCTGGAGGCGTGACCGACATCGTGCTCGCCCTCGGGTTTCAACCCGACGCGTTCCGTGCCGCGTTTCCTGATGATGTCTTGACGCGAGATGGCAGGACTATCAACTTGCATTACGCAGTGGAACCAGAACCACGCGATACGGCTGGAGCAATCAAATTTGCAGCTGACTCGGTTGGAATCAGAGACACATTTGTCGTTGCAAATGGTGACGTCGTGACCAACCTACCGATTGCAGATCTTGTGTCAGCCCACCGATCTGGTGGCCGGTTGGCCACCATTCACCTCACACCAGTTGCTGACCCATCGGCGTTCGGAGTGGTTGAGGTATCCGACGACAACCTGGTCAGACGGTTTGTGGAGAAGCCAAGCCCTGGAGAAACCGACTCGAATCTCATCAATGCAGGAACGTACGTCATGGAACCTGAGGTGCTGTCTCGGATCGCGCCAGACATTCCAGTGTCGGTTGAGCGCACGACGTTCCCAGCGCTCGTTGCTGATGGGGCGCTTGCTGGGTACCCCACTCACGACTCGTGGATTGATACTGGTCGCCCGGAGTTCTACCTCGAGGCCAACCTGGTGTACGCCAATCGAGATGATGCGATTATTCGGTCTGATGTTGCGGAGAGCGCCGAAGTCGTTGGAGTGGTCGCTGATGGTGCCCGCATCGATGACGGAGCGTCTGTTTGCAATTCAGTGTTATTGCCGGGATCGGTAATTGAGAGCGGCTGTCGGGTAGAGAACTCACTCGTCTGGGGACGAATTTCTGCTGGCGCCTCGGTAAATGATTGCGTCATCGGCGAAGAAGCAGTTGTTGCTGCTGGAGATCACCACGGAATTCGGATTCCAGATCCGAACTAACTCAGCGTTAGCGGCCAATGCCGGCTGCCGCAAGCGTTGCCCGTGCGAGGATCTCGTCGACCATTGGGTCTCCCATCATCGTGTTGGTGACGGTGACTGAGAGTCCGGTCTCTTCTACAGCATCAGAGAGAGAGCGGTCGACTTCATCGATAACCAGATGCCCACAGATATCTCGGTAGACCTCTGCGATTCCGGCAGCGTCAGTTCTAAAGCCAAAGGCTGACATCATGTCGGCGGCCGGTCCTTTGATCGCTGCACCGCCGACAAGTGGTGAGATGGCAACAACACTGTTTCGCCTTGCAGCGAGCGCAGAATCGATGCCGGGTAATGACCGAATCGGGCCAACAGAGACAAACGGGTTTGAGGGTGCAATGACGACGACATCAGCGTTCGAAATAGCGGCCGAAACCTCAGGTGTCGGTTGCGTGGAAACCGAGCCGAGGCGAAGCTCACGAACTGGAATGCTGTGGTGGTGGCGGACGAAATACTCTTGGAATGAGATCAGGCCGTTCCCGTCGATACCTGGGTCATCATCAGGGTTGACTGACACCATCGTGGGT
>JBMTDQ010000069.1:0-8943 GCA_049432165.1 Ilumatobacteraceae bacterium | reverse complement strand
CGTCGCTGGATTCGATCGAGGTGTGCGCCCAATCGGCGATTGATCCATATAAATCACTTTGTCGAGATGCTCAATGCCATCAATCCGAAGATGCTTTACGGCCGGCGACTTCGACGAATAAATCCGCTGCATCAAGACCGGCAACAGAATGTCGCGGACAAGTGTTGACTTTCCTGAGCCCGATACGCCCGTGACGGCAACAAAGTTGCCGAGAGGAATCTCTACTTCGACATCTTGAAGGTTGTGTTCACGTGCCCCGACAATCCGAAGCGAGTTCTCCCCGCGGGGGCGGCGCATGTCAGGAACTGGAATTGATCGACGCCCGGCGAGATAGTCACCGGTAACCGACCCGCTGGCCTTCGTCAGCCCCGGAACCGGACCCGAATAGACGATTTCGCCACCGTGTTCACCAGCACCCGGGCCGATGTCAACAATCCAGTCACTCTCCCGAATCGTCTCCTCGTCGTGCTCCACCACAATCACTGTGTTGCCAAGGTCGCGCAGACGTGTCAGCGTGTCGATAAGACGCCGGTTATCGCGTTGATGCAACCCGATCGACGGCTCATCGAGCACATACAGCGTGCCGACGAGCCCCGAGCCGATCTGGCTCGCCAGGCGAATGCGCTGTGCCTCACCACCGGCAAGGGTTCCCGCAGATCGCGCCAGCGTCAGATAATCAAGCCCCACATCGAGCAGAAATCCAAGACGCGCATTGATTTCTTTCGTCACCCGTTCTGCAATCATGCGATCACGATCAGACAGTTCCAATTCGGCGAGAAACTCTGCCGAATCCGCAATCGACATTTCACAGACTTGAGAAATGTTCCGGCCGTTGATCGTGATCGCCAAGGTGAACGGCTTCAGACGAGCCCCCTCGCAGGCCGAACACGGCACCTCACGCATGTATCCCTCAAACTGTTCGCGGGTCCAATCGCTGTCGGCCGACTCATGACGTCGCTTAATCCACGGGATCACGCCCTCAAACTCAGAGGAGAAGGTCCGAGAACGTCCGTAACGGTTGCGGTACTTCACTGTCAGACGGCCACGCGCACCACCAAGAAGAATCTTCTGATGTTTCGCCGGCAGGTCCTTCCAAGGGACCGAAAGATCGATGTCATTGGCTTCAGCAACCGATTCGAGCATCCGAGTGAAGTACTGAGTGTGCGCCGACCGCCATGGGGCAATCGCTCCATCGAGCACCGAGACCTCGATATCGGGGATCACAAGTTCGGGATCAACCTCGAAGGTGGTCCCAAGCCCGTCACAGGTCTCACACGCGCCATACGGAGAGTTAAACGAGAAGTTTCGCGGCGCTGGCTCATCGAAGCTGGAACCGCAGGCCGGGCAGGCAAGATGCTGGCTAAACGTCAAGGTCTCGCCCTCGTCACCGTCGCGAGGAACAATGTCAATTTGAGCGACACCGTCGGCGAGTTGCAAGGCAGTCTCTAGCGAATCTGTGAGCCGACGCTCGATGCCTTCACGTAATACAAGTCGGTCGATTACCACTTCAATGTTGTGGGTCTCGTACCGCGCAAGCCTGTCATCACCCTTTAAGAACTCGTCGATCTGAACGGTTTCACCATCAATACGAGCCCGGACATACCCCTGACCTGATAGGTCTTCCAGCAACGTTTCGTATTCACCCTTACGCCCACGAACAACCGGTGCGAGAATTTGGAAACGAGTATCTGGTTCAAGCTCGAGCACCCGATCAACGATCTGTTGCGGAGTTTGCCGCTGAAGCCGGGTGCCATCGTTCGGACAATGCTGAACACCGATGCGTGCGTAGAGCAAGCGTAGATAGTCGTATACCTCGGTGATCGTGCCGACCGTAGACCGAGGATTCCGGCTCGCCGATTTCTGATCGATGGAGATCGCCGGCGACAACCCTTCGATGACGTCGACGTCTGGCTTATCCATCTGACCCAAGAACTGCCGCGCATATGACGACAGCGACTCGACATACCGACGCTGACCCTCGGCATAAATGGTGTCAAAAGCCAGACTTGACTTGCCCGAACCCGACAGCCCGGTGAATACGACCAACCGATCTCGAGGCACCTCAACCGACACGTTCTTCAAGTTGTGCTCTCGCGCCCCTCGAACCGTGATGACAGGTGCTTCACCCGCAGCAGCTCGAGCAGCCGACCGACGGGCCCTCCCGGCTGCCTGATCTTTTGCCGCAGCCGCAGAAGTCTTCTTCGCAGCACTTTTCTTGGCTGCGCTCTTCTTGGCGGCGGTGCTCCCCGTGTTCTTCACTGCCGGGCGTGATGCGCTCTTCGCTGTCGACGTCGTGTTCGGGGCCACGTCTGGCGAGGCTAATGGGCGATCAGTCACCGAGCGTCACGGAGTTCACGACGAAGATCCGCAATTTCATCGCGAAGTCGAGCGGCGTACTCAAACTTCAACTCAACCGCCGCCTCATGCATTTCTTCCTCGAGACTCTGAATGAGACGCGCAATCTCTTTCTCGGGAAGTGAAGCCAACTCGCGCTGAACCTTCTCACGCTCACGCTTACGTCGGCGATCCTTGCCGGGCACCGGTGTCGTGCCTGCATCTGGTCGCAGCATCGACAAAATGTCGCCAACCGCTTTACGAATGGTCTGCGGATTGATTCCGTGCTCTTTGTTGTACGCGATCTGTAGATCTCGACGGCGTTTCGTCTCAGAGATCGCCCGTTGCATCGAGTCGGTCACTCGGTCGGCATACATCACCACCTGGCCATCGACATTTCGAGCCGCACGCCCGATCATCTGAATGAGCGATGTCTCACTTCGCAAAAAGCCTTCTTTGTCGGCGTCGAGAATGCACACCAACGACACCTCAGGAAGGTCGAGACCTTCTCGCAGAAGGTTGATTCCGACCAGCACATCGAACTCACCAAGGCGGAGTGCACGAAGAATTTCAATTCGCTGAATGGTGTCGATATTCGAATGCAGGTAACGCACTCTCAGACCCTGTTCGAGGAGATAGTCGGTGAGGTCCTCGGCCATCTTCTTCGTGAGCGTTGTGACCAGCACGCGGTCACCTTTCGTCACCCGATCGCTCACCATCTCAATGAGGTCATCAATCTGACCTTTTGTCGGACGAACGATGACCTCCGGGTCAACAAGCCCCGTCGGACGAACGATCTGCTCGGCGACATTGTCAGAAATTGACAACTCGTAGTCACTCGGTGTGGCCGACAGGAAGACACATTGGTTGACGCGTTCAATTGTCTCGTCGAAGGTGAGCGGGCGATTATCTCGTGCGCTTGGCAATCGAAAACCGTGCTCGACGAGTACGTTCTTTCGGCTGCGGTCGCCGGCGTACTGCCCGTGCAACTGGGGAACAGCCACATGACTTTCGTCAATCACTAACAGGTAGTCGTCAGGGAAATAGTCGAGCAAGGTGAACGGTGGTTCGCCCGGTTCACGACCATCGATGTGCATCGAATAGTTCTCGATACCCGAGCAGTAGCCAACCTCAGCCATCATCTCAAGGTCGTATTGCGTGCGCATTCGCAACCGTTGCGCCTCAAGCAACTTCTGCTCACGCTCAAACTCACTCAAACTCGTCTGCAACTCGGCCTCAATGCCGGCAATCGCACGAGCCATGCGCTCCACACCCGCGACATAGTGTGTCGCCGGGAACACATAGGCACGTGACAACTCTTCGAGTGTCTCACCAGTGATCGGATCGATTCGCGTCAGCCGGTCAACAGTGTCGCCAAACATCTCGATACGAAGCACCGATTCTTCATAGGCCGGATGCACCTCAATCGTGTCGCCCCGAACCCGAAACTTTCCACGGATCAGCGTCATGTCATTCCGGTCGTATTGCATATCGACAAGACGCCGAAGAATCGAGCGCATGTCGTAATCGATACCGACACTCAAGTCGAGCAATTGCCCGCGGTATTCATCTGGAGAACCCATACCGTAAATACAGGAAACTGATGCGACGACAATCGTGTCTCGACGGGTCAGCAGCGCCGCAGTTGCCGAGTGTCGCAAACGATCGATCTCGTCGTTGATCGAGGAGTCTTTCTCGATGAAGGTGTCACTCGAAGGGATGTACGCCTCCGGCTGGTAGTAGTCGTAATACGAGACGAAATATTCGACTCGGTTGTTTGGGAAGAACTCCCGCATCTCTTGAGCGAGCTGAGCGGCAAGGCTCTTGTTCGGAGCCAAAATCAGTGTCGGTCGCTGCACTTTCTCAATAGTCCACGCAATAGTGGCCGATTTGCCCGAACCTGTGATGCCCAGCAGCGTCTGAAATCGATGACCTGCCTCTATACCCCCAGCAAGGGATGCAATCGCTTGTGGCTGATCCCCGGCCGGCTCATAGTCAGAAACAACCTCGAACACTTCCTTGCGTTCGGCCGCCACCTCAGCACTCATTCGATCCTCGACACATCAACAACAGGCACATCAGGCTCCGGCGTTGTCGAACGAAATCGATCACCAGCACCAGGCAATAACTCGTCAAACGCGTTATTGACCAGATTCCAGTACCTGATTTCGATACCGGCCCGCCCTCGATCGCGGGCCTCGACATAGTCCGTAATCGGACCCTGGGTTGGCACATAGGTGACGACGCGGTCGATCGAAACATCGCTGGCTTCGCCCTCGAGCAGCGCAACAGAACTCGTCACATCGACCTGCTCGTAACGACGTTCACGCTCATCGAGATACGCCAGTTCACTCTCGGACACGGCAGCGATCACGCCATTCATGACAGCATCTGCAACCGGAGCAATCCCTAATGCAACAACCGTGTCGATACGTGAGACCTCATTGCCGGTGTAGCGAGTCGGGTCGATCAAGTATCCGTAGTTCCAACGCCGCTCCCAACCGCGGCATTCAGCAGCGAGAAAGTCCACTCCACGCTGGGGAAGTCGCCCGATAGTTGAACCAAGCGACACCGGGCTTACCAGCGAGCCATATCCAAACACCCAGGTACTCACCCAGTGATCGTTCCCCAGACATCTGCAACCTGCTCGCGCAATGAGTCGACACCGTCAGAGTTGTCGATCACGTGCGTGGCGATCGCAAGCCGTTTTTCACGAGAAGCCTGATTAGCGATTCGATTTCGCGCATCGGTTTCATCCATCCCACGGCTATTCACCAACCGCTCCACAGCGATTTCAGGATCGATGTCGATCACAATCGTGGCGTCCAGATCGTCGCGAGGATTTTCAGCCAGCAATGGGAAGTCGAGCACGACATGCTGGCCTCCGTCATGACCGACCTTGATCTGCCTCAAGATTTCGGCTTGCATCGCTGGGTGAACAATGCCATTGAGATCTTTCAGTGCGGCCTTTGATTCGTCATCGTTACCGAACACGATCTCAGCAACTGCAGCGCGGTTCAACGAGCCATCATCATGGAGGATTCCGTCGCCAAAACGCTCTGCCATCGCAGCCAACACCGGAGAACCGGCCGACTGCAGTTGCCGAGCGATCTCATCGGCATCAACGATGCACGCTCCTAATTCGGCGAGCAACGACGACACCGTCGACTTGCCCGCGCCGATGCCGCCAGTCAGTCCGACCAGCAGCATTCGATCACTCCTGCTCTGCGGCTTCAGCGTCTACAACTGGTGCTTCTTCGACAGCGGCAGCTGCTGGCTCGGTGCTGCTTTCGTATTCCGCCCAAGCTGCTTCCATCTGCTCTTCGCTGTGAGTCCAGTTGCCTTCGTCGTCGACGTCGAAGTGCTCGCGGTACTCGGCAGCGAGTTCGCCACCTTCAGCAGCCTGCTTGATCGACAGGCTGATACGACGACGCTGGAGATCGAGATCGATGATCTTCACCCACAGTTCCTCACCAGGGGTAACGATGTCTCCTGGGTTCTCAACGTGGTGGGCTGACATTTCAGAAATGTGCACGAGGCCTTCGATGCCATCGCCGACCTGAACGAACGAACCGAACTGCACGAGTTTCGTGACACGGCCGTAAACCAACTGGCCAACTGCGTGACCTTCTGCAAACTCTGCCCAAGGATCTTGCTGTGTGGCCTTCAAGCTGAGGCTGATCCGCTCACGTGAGAAGTCGACGTCAAGAACCTGAACAGTGACAGGGTCACCAATTGCAACAACTGCGCCAGGGTGATCAACGTGCTTCCATGACAACTCGCTCACGTGGATGAGACCGTCCATGCCGCCGAGATCGACGAATGCGCCGAATGAAACAACCGATGACACTGTTCCTTCGCGAACCTCGCCGATCTTGAGATTGGTGAGGAAGTTGTCGCGGGTCTCCTTCTGATTCTCTTCGAGGTAGGCACGACGTGACAGCACAACGTTGTTGCGGTTCTTGTCGAGTTCGATGATCTTGGCCTGTACGACGGTGCCGATATACGGCTGGAGGTCGCGCACACGGCGCAACTCAACGAGAGAGGCTGGGAGGAATCCGCGGAGCCCGATGTCAACGATGAGACCACCCTTAACAACCTCGATGACTGGTCCTTCGACGATCGCCTCGGACTCTTTCTTGGCCTCGATGTCGCCCCACGCCCGCTCGTACTGAGCGCGCTTCTTCGACAGCAACAAGCGGCCTTCTTTGTCTTCTTTCGTGAGCACGAGAGCCTCGATGGATTCACCCAGCGAAACAACCTCTGAGGGGTTCACGTCATTGCGAATGCTGAGCTCGCGAGAAGGAATGACGCCTTCGCTCTTGTAGCCGATGTCAAGCAGAACCTCGTCGCGATCAATCTTCACGACGATGCCGCTTACGAGCTGTCCGTCGTCGACTTCGGGGATCCCAGTGACCGCCTCAGAGAAGTTGGTGTCGTTATCTACGACCTGACGGGGGGTGTATGTCCCTTCATCATCGAAGGTTCCCATTGACGGGTCGATGACTTGGGTGCTCGTGGTGTCGGACAAGGCTGGGTACTGCTTTCAGAAAATTGATGAATAGATGAGTTGCATCAAAACAATGCGGAGCAAAGGCTATCAGTGGTCTCAGCCCATCACATCCGACGGGCAACAAGAAGAAATTCCGGCGAATTCACATGCGGAACGTCACTTCCATATGCACCCGGTTCGATGCTCGCGATTGACTCGACGCTCAAGCCCGATAACGCACACAACAGACGCAGTTCACGTGGTGTATAGCACGCAGTCCACAAATCAACCTCAGCAACCTCTCCGGCGGGGTTGCGAATCTCGGTTCGTTCGTGATTCACACCAGAATCGGCGTCAAATTCAGAGGGGTACTCCCCTTTCGCCTGCGCCTGCACTACGAAGTAACTGCTGAATGCCGAAAGCCCAAGACGACCGCCTTGCCGCAAACATGACGCCATTCCCGAGAACACCACGGCGTTTCCGTCAATACCTGACCGAGTGGAATCTTCAGGGCTGTCAGCCGCAGTCATCAACCCGAATGCTCCCTGGCACAAACAAATCACTGCATCAAATGCGCCATGAAGGTCATCTGCATTCACAAGGCTCCGCGCGTCTCGGCGTTCGAATGTTGCCCCATCAGGAGCATCAGCAGTCGCAAGATCGATGAACGTCTGCGAAATATCGATGCCATGCACCACGAAGCCACGTCGGGCTAATTCGTGGGCATGTCGGCCCGGTCCACAACCGACGTCAAGAATTCGCATGCCCGGCTGAAGCGCAAGAGCGTCAACCAGGTAATCACATTCGGCAACCGTTCCTTTGGTGAACGAGTACCGCAGGTACGCCGCACCGAGATGGTCGGCGAGACCTTCAAACCAATGTCCGTTGACCATTGCTATGCGGCAATCAGCCTTTTGCGTCAGCCCAGGTCGAACCCCAGGCAACATTTACTTCGAGAGGCACATCAAGTTCGACAGCAGACCTCATGAGCCCAATGACCATGTCACCAACCTCGTCGTGCTCGGATTCGGGAACCTCGACAATGATTTCGTCATGCACCTGCAAAACGATTCGAGAGGCAAAATTGCTATCAGACAGCGCCTGATCGACGTTGACCAATGCAATCTTGAATACGTCAGCAGCAAGACCCTGAATCGCCGCATTCATTGCTTGCCGTTCGCCCGCTTGACGTACCCGCCAATTTGAATCCAGCAATTCAGGGATTGAGCGTCGCCGCCCAAACAGCGTCTCGGTGTAACCCTTAGTGCGAGCCTCAGCGACCGCTCTTTCCATGTAGTCCTGCACAGCCGGGAAGGCCTCGAAGTACGAGTTCAAAATAACTGCGGCCTCATCGGTTGGAATGCCTAAGCGTTGGCCGAGCCCGTAGGCCTCCATGCCGTAAGCAAGCCCATATGACACCATCTTCGCTTTTGACCGCTGATCGAGCGACACCTCGCTCGACTCAACACCAAACACCCTCGCCGCTGTCGCATTATGAATATCGACTCCGTCATTGAATGCTTCGAGCAAGCCCGGATCGGCTGCAAGGTGCGCAATGCAACGCAGCTCAATCTGGTTGTAATCGGCGACCAACAACTCACACCCCTCAGCAGGGACGAACGCCGTGCGGAACACCCTGCCCTCATCTGAGCGCACAGGAATGTTGTGAAGATTTGGTCGATCTGAACTTAAACGCCCTGTCCGCGCAACCGTCTGATTAAACGACGCATGGATGCGGTCGTCTGCTGCGACCTCGTTAAGTAACCCTTCGCCGTAAGTTCCTCGTAATTTGTCGAATTCACGATGACGTAGGAGTGGCTCGATGAACTCTGGCCATTGATCCCGCAACTTTTCAAGCGTTGCAGCATCGGTCGAATATCCGCTCTTGGTTTTGCGCACTCCGGCAGGACTTAAACCGTGCTGGTCGTAGAGCAACGCCCGCAACTGGGTCGGAGAATTGAGATTGAGGTCTGGAGACTCAGCGACTGCGCGTAACTCGGCGGCAAGAGCCTCGACCCGCTCGCGCAACCCACGTGAGATCTCTTCAAGAGCTGAGCGATCAACCGCAATACCAATGTGCTCCATTCGCGCAAGCACCCGAATGAGCGGAACCTCTG
>JBMTDQ010000068.1:0-9070 GCA_049432165.1 Ilumatobacteraceae bacterium | reverse complement strand
GTTGAGTCGTCGTCGAGTAGCCCTCGTGTATACCCCATAGGTGAATAGTAGGGGGGTGGAGCGGATAACGCGTGAAGCGGCCTATTCGTCGTCGCTGTTGAGGTCGCGGAGGAACTCTTCAAGCTCAGCACCGAGATCATCGGCACTCGGGATGATTGATTCGGCTCGGCGATCAAACTCGCGTTCGAGCATGGTCACGTACATTGCGAGTTGAGGATCTGTTGCAACAAGTTCGTCGTGCAGCATTCGGGCCTGGTTCACATCGTTGCTGAGATCTCGGCCGGGTCCGACTCCGAGCACGTGTGAAAGATGTGATTGCAGCGATCGAATGGCAAGCGGGTGGCTTGTATTCGAGAGGTAGTGGGGGATACCAACTCGAAGGGAAACCGATGGAATTCCTGATGCCTCGAGGGTCGGATGTAACACGCCTACGACGCCGGTGACGCCTTGGTATGACGGTGTGCTGAGCCCGAGACGTTGTGCAAGGTCACGGTTGGTCGAGCTTCCGGTGACCATTGGTGATCGTGAATGGGGTACCTGCTCAGCGCCAGCGCCAACGGTGACGACAAGTGAACACCCCAAGGTGTGACAGGTTGAGACGATGGCATCGCAATATGTTCTCCACGACAGATGTGGCTCAACGCCGAGCAACAGTACGACATCACGCGATGCGTCATCGCTGCGCCAGATGTCGATGTGATTTCGGGGCCATCTGATCGTTCGAATGTGGCCCTCGGTCATTTCAACCTGAGGACGCTCGATCGTGAAGTCATACAGAGGGTCGGGTTCAATCTCACCGACAGTGACGCGGTGCTCGTCATCAAAGAGCGCTTCGATTGCAGCGCTTGCTGCACCTGCCATGTCGAACCAGCCCTCAAGAGCGACGACCATCACTGGGTTTCGCAATGGCAGAACGGATTCGGCGTCGAGCGTAAGAATTTCCTCGACTGTTGGCGTGAAGTCGTCTGTCACTTGGCGAGATGCTCCATGACGTAGTCAATACAGGCGGTGAGCCGCTCGATATCTGCTGGATCAATTGCTGGGAACATCCCAACCCGGAGTTGGTTACGGCCGAGTTTGCGGTAACTGTCGGTGTCGACAATTCCGTTTGCTCGAAGTGCAGCACTGATCGAAGTGGCTTCGATGCTGGCATCGATGTCAATTGTTGCGACAACGTCGGAGCGCTTGTTCGGATCAGCAACGAATGGTGTTGCGAGTGGATTCGCTTCGGCCCATCCGTACATGGTTGCGGCCGAGGTGGCCACCCGATCTGCAACCCATGACGCTCCACCGTTGCTCAGCATCCATTCAATTTGGGAGTTGAACATGATGAGCGTTGCAAGCGCTGGGGTGTTGTAGGTCTGATTGAGTCGACTGTTCGACAGTGCAATACCAAGGTCGAGGGCGGCCGGCCGCCAACGGTCACTTGCGGCAATGCGTTCAATTCGTTCGGTTGCTGCTGGCGAGCAGGCTGCAATCCAGAGACCACCATCTGCGGCGAAACTCTTTTGTGGCGCAAAGTAGTAGACGTCAACCTCTGATGGGTCCCATGTGAGACCTCCAGCCGCGCTGGTGGCATCGACTGCGACAAGCGCCCCATCATCGATGCCTTGTGGGCGCGTCAGGGTCATTGCCACACCGGTTGAGGTTTCGTTATGAGTGAGTGCGTACAGGTCAATTCCCTGTTCTGCCGCCGCCGATGGGTGGTCGCCTGGATCACAACTGATCACTGATGGTTGGCCGAGATGTGGCGCGGCAGCTGAGGCGTCAGCAAATTTCGACGAGAACTCACCAAATACGAGATGTTGGCTGCGTGATTCGATGAGGCCGAAGGTGGCAGCGTCCCAAAACACGGTCGATCCGCCGTTACCGAGGACGATCTCCCATCCGTCGGGAAGACCAAAAAGTTCAGTCAGTCCGGCACGTACCGAACCAACCAAGTTTTTCACTGGTGCTTGCCGGTGCGAGGTGCCCATGATCGTTGTGGCGGCATCGCTGATAGCTGAGATTTGTTCCAGCCTGACCTTGGAAGGTCCGCAGCCAAAACGGCCATCTTCGGGGAGTAGTTCGTTGGGGATGGTAATAGCGGAGGGTTCCACACCTCAAGGATGGCAGGCAGTCGGCGCGACTACTACGCCGCGGGCGAGAACATTTCAATTATGAAAGCGACGTCGGCGGGGTGAAGTGGCGTAAATGCTGGCAGAGTATGGGGGTGAATCGAGTGTCATCCCGTCTTGCATCTATCGCTCCTTCTGCAACTCTTGCCGTTGACTCGAAAGCGAAGGCGTTGAAAGCACAAGGAGAGAACGTCATCGGTTTTGGTGCCGGTGAGCCAGATTTTCCTACACCAGCGCACATTGTTGATGCCGCAGCCGCTGCCTGTCGCGAGGTGAAAAACCATCGGTATTCGCCGGCAGGTGGACTCCCAGAACTTCGCGAGGCAATTGCTGCAAAAACCATGCGCGATTCGTCCTTTGAGATTTCAGCAGACCAGGTGCTCGTGACGAATGGCGGTAAGCACGCGGTCTACACCGCATTTGCCGCGTTATGCGATCCGGGTGATGAAGTGATTTGTCCGGCTCCGTACTGGACAACGTACCCCGAGGCGATCGTGCTCGCTGGCGGAGTTCCTGTGGTGATCGAAACCGATGATGCCGCTGGGTTCAAAGTGACTGTCGACCAGCTCGAGGCAGTGCGTACCCCTCGCACGAAAGTGCTGCTGTTTGTGAGCCCTGATAACCCCTCTGGAGCGGTGTACACCCCTGACGAGATTGCTGCAATCGGTCGCTGGGCCGTTGAGCACGATGTGTGGGTGTTGACCGACGAGATTTACGAACACCTCATCTATGGCGACAACGAGTTCGCTTCAATGCCAACGCTTGTTCCTGAAATTGCGAATCAATGTGTTGTCGTGAACGGCGTCGCAAAGACATATGCAATGACCGGATGGCGTGTCGGCTGGATGGTCGGACCGACCGATGTCATCAAAGCCGCTACAAACTTCCAGTCGCACGCAACCTCAAACGTTGCGAACGTTGCCCAGCAGGCAGCGCTTGCCGCAGTTGCGGGCCCGTTAGATGATGTTGCGATGATGCGAGCGGCGTTTGAACGTCGTGGAATTGAGATGCATCGTCTGCTGACAGCAATCCCGGGAGTGACCTGTATTGAGCCTCAGGGGGCGTTTTATTGTTTTCCGAATGTGAGTGGTCTGCTCGGCCGGCCGCTCGGGGGTGCGGTTGCGAATTCCACGCTTGAACTCGCCGATCTTGTGCTGACCGAAGCAAAGGTTGCATTCGTCCCGGGTGAAGCCTTTGGTGCTCCTGGCTACGCGCGCTTTTCCTTCGCGCTCGGTGACGACGACATTGCAGAGGGCATTTCTCGCATCGCTGACTTAGCTGCTCGCTGACTTCACTTCGTTGATCTCACTCGGACTAGCGTTCCAAGTGGGGAAAGGAGTGTCATGGCAGAGCATGAACTCGTAATTCGTAATGGCACGGTCGTTGACGGGACTGGGGCAGAACGAGCAATCGGTGACGTCGCCGTCTCGAACGGTGTGATTACCGAAGTCGGCTCGGTATCTGGGTCAGGTACGCGTGAGATCGACGCTGAGGGTCATCTGGTGACTCCAGGTTTTGTTGACATCCACACCCATTACGACGGTCAAGCCACCTGGGATTCGGCTCTCGCCCCGTCGAGTTGGCATGGTGTGACGACGGTCGTGATGGGGAACTGTGGCGTGGGGTTTGCTCCGGTTCATGAGCACAACCGTGAGCGACTTATCCAGTTGATGGAAGGTGTTGAGGACATCCCAGGAACGGCCCTGCATGAGGGGCTTTCTTGGAATTGGTCAAGTTTCCCCGAGTACTTAGATGAGCTCGAGCGCCGTCCCCGCGATATCGATCTCGGTACACAGTTGCCCCACGGAGCCCTTCGCCTGCACGTGATGGGGGAGCGGGGAGCAACACAAGAACCAGCTACTCCAGATGACATCGCTGAGATGGCTCGACTCGCCCGAGAGGCGGTTGAGGCAGGTGCACTCGGATTCTCAACGAGTCGGACGTTGAACCATCGGACGAGCCTTGGTGAGCCGACTCCGACACTGCGTGCAGAGGCTGACGAACTCGTCGGCATCGCAAAGGCGTTGGGCGAGGCAAAGAAAGGGGTCTTGCAGGCAGTCACGGACTTTATTGATCGTGACGCAGAGCTGGACCTCTTCGAGCGAATGGCCGCTGAGTCGGGACGCCCGATCTCAGTGTCAATCGCACAGGGTGCGAAGTCTGGTGATGACTGGAGGGTTGAACTTCAGCGTTTCGCTGACGCCTCAGCACGAGGCGTACAAATGCGTGGCCAGGTAGGTGCTCGCGCAGTTGGGCTGATGCTTGGGCTCGAAGCAACTCTTCATCCGTTCATGTTCTCTGAGCCGTACAAGGCAATCGCTGATCGTCCACTTGCTGAGCGTGTCGCCGTGATGAAAGATCCTGAACTTCGCCGAAGGATTATTGATGGCGCTCGGGTCGATGACACCTCGCTCGGAAGCCGCGCAATTCACCGATACAGATTTATTTTCCAACTCGGTAACCCGCCGAACTACGAACCCGACCCATCGACATCGGTGGAAGCAATCGCCCGGCGCGAGGGCCGTGAACCGCTTGAACTGCTCTACGACTGGATGCTCGAGCAAGATGGCCACGCATTGTTGTACCAGCCAATCCTGAACTGGTTTGGAGAGAACCTCGATGCCGTTGGTGAGATGCTGTTGCACCCAGCGACGGTCCCCGGTCTCTCCGATGGTGGTGCTCATGTCGGAACGATTTGCGATGTGAGTTTCCCGACGACATTGCTGCAGTGGTGGGGGCGAGATCGCCCAACTGGACGAATTCCTGTCGAGACGCTGATCGCTAAACAGTGCCGTATGACAGCTGAAACCGTAGGGCTCAGAGATCGCGGTGTGATCGGTGTTGGCCAACGAGCCGACCTCAACATCATCGATTTCGATGGACTTCAACTGCATGCGCCTGAGATGGCCTACGACCTGCCTGCAGGCGGTAAGCGCATGTTGCAACGGGCTGATGGGTACCGCCATACCTTTGTTGCCGGCGTTGAAATTATGGCTGATGGTGAGTCAACCGGAGCAACGCCGGGACGTCTCGTGCGAGGTGGACGGTGACGTTTCCGTTTCCTGTGATCAGCGCCGACTCGCATATCACCGAACCCCCTGACTGTTACACCGCACATATCGACCCGGCATGGCGTGACCGTGCCCCGCATATGGTGAGCGATGAGCAACGTGGCGACATGTTCGTGATCCCTGGGATGTCACGCCCGATTGCGATGGGACTGGTGGCGGCTGCTGGCAAACCAGCGGAAGAGTTGACGGTGTCAGGTGTGTCATTTGACGAGTTGCATCGTTCTGGCTGGGACGCGAACTATCGAATCGCGGATCAGCAGCGCGATGGTGTTGCGGCAGAAGTGATCTACCCGACGGTTGGAATGATGATCTGTAATCATCCAGATGCTGACTTCAAGCACGCCACATTTACTGCGTACAACCGCTGGATTGCGGATTACTGCTCTGTCGCCCCCGATCGCTTACTTGGTTGTGGGCAGACTGCACTTCGGAGCGTCGAGGAGGGCATCGCTGACCTTCAACGGATCTCAGATCTCGGGCTCCGTGGAGTGATGATGCCAGGTGAACCTGCGACGTGGGCTGAAGACGGTTCAGGCGACTATGACGATCCGATGTGGGACCCATTCTGGGAGGCAGCCATTGACCTTGGCCTTCCATTGAGTTTTCACATTCTCACTTCGCGAGCAAGTGCCTTCGAAAGTCGGCCCCGCGGCCCACGCATTAATGGCTTTCTAGCCATCATTCGCGGGATCCAAGACATCATGGGAACACTCATTTACGGCGGGGTTTTTGAACGGCACCCCAACTTGAGGGTGGTGTGCGTGGAGGCGGACGCTGGCTGGGTCCCGCATTACATGTATCGCATGGATCACGCCTGGAAGCGGCATCGCAATTGGATGGCTCCAGGTGTTGAGTTGCAGCGGTTGCCGTCGGAGTATTTCGCGGAGCACATCTACACCACATTCCAAGATGACTGGACGGCGTTTCGTGTTGCCGAGCAGATGAATTGGCGACGTTTGATGTGGGCGAATGATTTCCCACACAGCGATTCAACGTGGCCTTGGTCGCAGGAGATGTTGACCGAGCACACTGCACATCTCACCGATGAGATGACCCAGGCAATTTTGTCTGGGAACGCCGCCGACCTTTACCGCATTGACGTGGCGGCGCTGTCAGCTGCTTGATGGTGCTGAGCGGCTCGAGAATCGTTCCACCACGATCACTGCCGCCGCAGCGATAACCACCAACACAACGGGAACGATGACGTCACCTTCGGGTGCTGCAAGCTCGGTAGTCGATGTCCCATTTGGCCACGGCCACAGCACTCGAACCGACCCGAGCATGAGACCAACCATCGCCGCAATCATGATGTCGTGGTAGTTCGTGAGCAGCCAGTTCAACAAGGTTGAGAAACCTGCAAGCCCGAGTATGCACCCGATTCCCGTTGCAGCGAGAACGGCGAGGTTTCGATCGTTTACAGCTCCGATGATTTCGGTGTACATCCCAATCATGACGAGAATGAATGATCCAGAGATCCCCGGCAAAATCATTGCGCAGATGGCAAGGGCGCCAGCGAGAACAAATATCCAAATTGGGCGTGTCACCACCTCAGGCCCAATGGCGTGAGTGTCAGATCGCAGGCCGAGCAGAAAGAACAGAGCTGCGCCAATACAGATGGCGATCGCTCCGTGCACCGCAGCCCGATCTTTGATGAGTTTCCATGCGATCACGATTGATCCTGTGACGAGGCCAAGAAAGACGGCGGAAGTTCGAACTGCTTGTTCGTCGAGTAACTGCTCGATGATGGCTGAGAGAGACGCAATCGCAACGAGAATTCCAACCAGAAGCGAGAGCAACCATCCCCACTCAACCGAGCGCGCCTTTGAGATGGCGCCGGAGCCATCACGTGCGAGCACTGAGCGTAATGCTGATGCTCCGCGCTGAATGTTCTCAATGAGTCGTTCGTAGATCCCTAGTACGAGAGCGACAGTTCCACCTGAGACGCCGGGCACGATATCGGCTGAGCCCATGGCAAATCCGCGGGCAACCTGGCTGGCGATTGTGGTGAGTGGCACGAACCGAAAGGTTAACTTGCGGCGATTTGTGGCACGAGGACATCAAGCAAAGTTGCCTCGTGTGAACCTTGAGCGATTGTCGCTTGTGCCGCAGGTGGAAGAGCAATCGAGTCTCCACTTGTTAAGTGGTACACAGCACCATCGGTGACCGTGACATCAATGTCGCCGTCCATGACAAAGATGAATCGGAATTCAAACGGTTTGGATTCATAGACGTGGGACTGTTGTGCCGTTCTGACTCTTCTGACTTCGACGATGCCGTTGGTGGCGACACCAATCCCGCTGTCATCGCTCGAAAAACCAGGGTGGTCCCAACCCTCTGAGAAATCACCGGGAGTCGAGAAGACGAATTGCTGCCCTCCCCATGCGTGATCACCGTAGACCCCGTTTGGGAGAGCCATCTCGTGATCGAAATTGGTGAGGTGGTCAGCGGGGCATCCGATTTCAATAATGTCGAATCCGGGCGATGTGGCCAGTACTCGGTGGCGGATACCAGGCGGTTGCAACACGATGTCACCCGGCTTCATTCGGATCGTTTCACCTTGGCCTTCGTAGAGCACGTCGACCCAACCGGTTCGTACCGCAAGAAATTGGAATGTGACGTCGTGATAGTGCACATCGTCGGGGATGTCTCCGCCGTTTGGCACGGCAATATGAGATGCAATAAACCGCCCATCCCATCTGCCGGGAATGAGGTCTCGGTACGTCATCGATGCTCGACCGGTGTGGCCAGCATCGGAGTCTTCTGCTCGACTGACAACGATTGGAGTGCGGCGAAGGCGAATTGTGTCACCATCTGGTGACTGCACCGTTGCCTCGTATGGGTCATCGGCTGGCCGAATCGTTTGGACATTCCAACCCTTCGACCGATAGTCAGAGATTGCCTCTGATAGGTCGAGAACGTCGTGTGTCGTAAGTTGGCTCATCTCAGTAGTCAATGCCACGTTTTGCCCGAATGCCCTGAGCGTACGCGTGCTTCACTTCGGTCATTTCTGTCACTGTGTCGGCGACGTCGATGAGGGACTGTGGAGCGTCTCGGCCGGTGATGATGATGTTGACATTCTCAGGTCGCTCTTTAATGGCGGTCACTACCTCTTCGGTATCGATCCACCCCCATGCGCAGAGGTACGTGAGTTCATCAAGAATGACCAAATGGTGTTCGCCGGCCGAGATAATTGCAGCCGCTTTTGCCCACCCCTCACGAGCGATGTTGCGGTCGTGGTCAAGGTTGTCTGAATCCCAGGTGAATCCGTCACCGAACGAGTGCCATTCGACTCCGAGCTTGCGCCCCATTTTTTCTTCTCCGACGCGCCAGTCACCGCTCTTGATGAACTGGCAGACGGCGACGTTCCAATCGACAGCGAGTCCGCGAACCATCATTCCAAATGCTGAAGAGCTCTTCCCTTTTCCGTTTCCGGTGTTGAGAACTACGAGCGATGCTGCTGAACGAAGCCCGTCTGGTCGTGGATCTTCGGTGAGGGGTTCGTCAGAGAGTCCAGCGTCAGTGGGGGGAATATTCGATTCAGACATGCCCTGTTGAGCATAGGTGTACGAACGCCGGCCTGCCCTACGGACCGTGATTCGTGGTGAGCAGTGTGCGGCCTGCTATGTTCTCATTGTCACTTCGTGAGCGAAGTCCGGTGAGATCCCGGCGCTGTCCCGCAACGGTGGTTCTGGTGTGTTCCAGACGAGCCCGGTCGACCACGTGGTGCGCGATAACCACCCTCGAGGCACAGGGAGGCTCGCGGATCAGCTTGCTGGTCCAGGTCCAACTTGCGCTCCGTTTTTAGGAGACAATTTTGAAAACGTTATTTCGATCGGCATTGCTGGTTCCGGTGATGCTCATGGCAGTTGCTTGCGGCTCGAC
>JBMTDQ010000067.1:0-9075 GCA_049432165.1 Ilumatobacteraceae bacterium | reverse complement strand
CGAGAGGAATTGAACACCCAATTCCGATGAGCCCGGCCCAACTGAGCGCTGACCGAGTCGACTTGCCCCAGCGCTCAACGAGAGGCCATTGAACGGCCAAGAGTGCTCCTACACCCAACTCGAACGCCCGGGTGTGGAGGCCAAAATACGACCATGTCGGTGCCGTCGGTGTTAGCACCACACTCGCTACGAATGACGCACCGATCACGGCGATGATGACTGGGGTAATACGACGACGAACCTGTTGCGCCCCAATTGTCACTAGAGCGATGAGACCAGGCCAGATGAGGTAAAACTGCTCTTCGACTGCAAGCGACCAATAGTGCTGAATGACCGACGGGTTGGTATCTCCGGCGAGATAGTCAGTGCCGCGAATTGCGAACAGCATGTTGACGAAAAACCCGGCTGCAGCAGCGACGTCAGCACCCAGTGACGAGAACGTTGTGCTCGGCAATATGGCGAGTGCTCCGACGACGGAGACAACCGCTACAAACGATGAGATCGGTAATAGTCGTCTCATGCGGCGTGCGTAAAACGTCCGAAGAGCGATATTTCCGTCGGATTCCCGTTCTTTGATGAGCAATGAAGTGATGAGAAACCCAGAAATGACGAAAAAGACATCGACACCGACAAACCCGCCGACCCACCCCGGGATGCCGGCGTGGTATGCAATAACGATCAGCACCGCAATTGCGCGGAGTCCCTCGATATCACGGCGATGTTGCACGCTGGGTAACGGTATCGGGACGCCGGGTTCGGCGCAGGGAGCATGGCACAAAGGTTGAGTTCAGAATCTCACCGAAACGAACGACCCGACCGCTTAAGTGCCTCGCTGTGTGAAAGTAAGTTGCTTTGAGTGCGTTTGGTCGGGAATAGCCTCAGCATCTAGTAGGTTCTTCCCTTGTACGAACGAGCAAAGAGGCTCGTTTACAATTGGGAGGAACATACATTATGTTACGTACACGTGCGCGTGGGCTAAAGGGTGCAGCGGCATCCCTAGCAGCGCTTTCACTTATTCTCGCTGCCTGTGGTGGTAGCGATGATGCAAGCGATGACGCATCAGATGATGCCTCAAGCGAAGAGGCCGCATCAGAGGAGTCATCAGACGATGCAAGCTCAGAAGAGCCAGCGTCAGAAGATTCTGATTCAGTCGAAGTCACCCAGGAGGGTGGAATCCTCGCAGCCGTTCAGGCTCGTGGCGTTCTGAACTGTGGTGTTTCGGGCGCAGCAGTTGCGTTCTCGTACACCCAGGCTGATGGCTCGATGGAAGGCATCGACGCCGACTACTGCCGCGCAGTTGCCGCAGCAGTTCTTGGTGATGCTGAAGCAGTCGAGTTCACCGCTTTGACCGCTGCCGAGCGCTTTACCGCTGTGCAAACAGGAGCAGTTGATGTGCTCATGCGTAACTCAACATGGACGCAGAGCCGTGATACCGAGGTCGGAATGGACTTCGGTCCAACGACGTACTACGACGGCCAGCAGTTGATGGGTCTGTCAGCTGACGGGTTCACGGGTTCGTCACAGGTTTCAGAAATTGATGGCGCAACCGTGTGCACCAACGCTGGCACGACCACCGAGACCAACATCTCTGAGCTTGCTGCGCTGCTTGGCATCACTATCACCTTGACAACATTCGAGGACTACGACCAGGTTGTGGATGCATTTATCGCAGGAACCTGTGACGTCATCACGACCGACGGTTCAGGTCTCGTTGGACGTAAGGCCGCTCAGGAGCCGAATGCTGGCGACTGGGTGATCTTCCCAGCAACACCTATTTCAAAGGAACCACTTGGTCCTGTGTACGCACAGAATGATTCACAGTGGGCAGACGTTGTCAACTGGACTGTCTACGCCACACTCATCGCTGATGAGAACGGTGTGACTTCTGCCGATGTTGACGATGCCCTTGCTGGTGACTTCGGACCAGAAATGGCTCGCCTCATGGGTGGCGAAGGCGAGTTGCAGACCGTCATGGGTCTGTCAGCCGACGCCTTCTACAACGTCATCAGCCAGGTTGGTAACTACCAAGAAATTTGGGACGCAAACTTGACTCCTGTTGGCCTCGATCGCACCGGCTCAGCCAATGCATCGTGGACTGACGGTGGGCTCATGTACGCCCCACCAGCTCGCTGATCACAGCGAACTACCGTTATCGCAAGGGGTTGGCCGGGTCATCATGCCC
This sequence comes from Ilumatobacteraceae bacterium, assembly GCA_049432165.1. Taxonomy (GTDB): domain Bacteria; phylum Actinomycetota; class Acidimicrobiia; order Acidimicrobiales; family Ilumatobacteraceae; genus Casp-actino5. Next base: position 6,893 of record JBMTDQ010000067.1, on the reverse strand, counting down.
GGCCAACCCTCTGCATATTTAGATCAATTTCTTTTTCTTCTGGGGGCATCTCGGCGTGGCTGAGACATCTGTGATTTCCACCGCTCAATATGGCACCGGTAAGCCGCCGCTGTGGCGCAATGTTGCCGTGTTGAAGTGGTTCGCTCAACTCGCAGTTCTTATTGCAGTGCTTGCAGTGTTTTGGTTCTTGATCGCCGAGGCACGCACCAACCTGTCGGCGAAGAGCATCCCGGTTGGGTATGACTGGCTCGACAACCCAGCGAACTTCCAGCTCGGGGAGGGTATCCAAACAGTTGATACTCCTGAGCGATCCCTCACCATGAGCCGGGCGCTGTGGGTGGGGATGGTCAACACGTTGCGTATTGCGGCGCTCGGCATTCTGTTCTCGACGATTCTTGGCGTGCTCGTCGGCATTGCACGACTTTCAAAAAACTTCGTTGCCCAACGTTTTTCCTCCGCTTATGTGGAAGGCCTGCGCAATATTCCGGTTCTTGTTCAAATTATTTTGTGGCTTGCGATTCTCGGCTCTTTGAGCGAGCTCACCCCAGACAGCGGACCAATTCCAGGATGGGTGATTGTCTCCCAAAAAGGAATCTCACTTCCTCGGATATTCCTGGCTGATGGCTTTTACCAATTTGCCTCCTTGATGGTGATCCTGCTTGGCTGCATCGTCTGGTTTCGGCGGTACCTGCGTCGTCGTCAAGATGCTGAGGGCGGTGACTTGCGAATCGGCTGGTGGACCTTGGTGCTCTTTGCAGTTGCAGTCGCAATCTCTTGGGTGGTGAATCCCATCATGTCGTTCCTCGGACCGGTGTTCGGTGGTATCGAGAGCGCATGGGGAGCGGTTCCTCAGTCAGCAATGCAGCTCGTTCTATCCGTTGCGGCCGTTGTCGCTGTCGTGATTTGGATTCGCCGATTTCTTGACTCGAAGCGAACCCCTGCGGGCCTTGCCAAACTCACCGACGATGACTGGTTCCGCATGGTGTTTGCGGGTTTCGTGGGACTGGTCGGAATTTTTGTTCTTCTGCGGGGTTGGCCCGGGCTTTCGAGTTGGATCATTAACTCCGGAAGTGACTTCTGGGGCGTGCTGTCTGACAAGTTCGGCGACGGTCGCGGTGCCAAGCCTCTCGATGCAATGCGGCCAACACTGACCGAGGGTCGCTTTGTGAACTTCGGCCCTACAGGCCTGACATTGACCGTGTTCTACGCCTCTATCTTCCTTGGACTTGTCTTCTACACATCAGCGTTTATTGCAGAGGTGGTGAGAGGTGGAATTTTGGCGGTTCCTTCAGGACAGACCGAGGCCGCCGCAGCCCTTGGGTTAACTCGAGCCCAGGCCTTGCGGAAGGTAGTGCTTCCGCAGGCATTCAGGGTCATCATGCCGCCTCTAGGCAACCAGTACTTGAACATCACGAAGAATACGTCTCTCGGTATCGCTGTTGGCTTCTCAGAAATCGTTCAGGTCGGCCAGACCGTCTACAACAAGAATTCTCAGACCCTCGCAGTGTTCAGCATCTACATGATCTTTTATCTGTCGTGTTCTCTCTCTATCTCAGCAGTGGTGAATACGATCAACCGGCGTCTCGCAATTGTGGAGCGATGAGCAATGACTGACGTGATGACATCCCCTCCACCTGCAACACGGCCAGCCGAGCCATCTTCGGGCTCAGCAATCGAATGGGTGCGAAAGAACCTGTTCTCCTCGGTTGGCAACACGATTCAGACCCTGCTGTTCACCGGGATCACCTTGGGTTTGATCCGGGCAATCCTTGGTCAAGTGTTCTACGAAGATGCAAACTGGGCATCAGTGGCGACGAACCTTCGTCTGCTCATGATGTACAACTACCCGAGCGATCAAATCGTTCGGGTGTGGGTTTCTGCTGCGATCATTCTCCTCGCCGCAGGTCTCAGCTTGGGCGCTTGGGCAGTTGAGCCGGGCTATCAAGTACGGCGCCTAGGAGGCCACCTTGTGGGTATTGGCATCGTCAGCCTCGTCATTCGAGTGCTTCTGCCAGAACATACACCCGGTGTTGTCGCAACAGTGCTCGTGGTCGTCGGGGTGGTGAGCGTTCTACTCGGGGTAGGTGTTCGGCGCCTGAATGGCAACAGCGATCGGGTGATTCCGTTTGGATCACTCATCGCCGGCATCTGTGCGCTGTTTGTCGCAATTGTGTGGTTCGTGCCGTTCGGTCAATACGGGCTTGTTGACGGAACACTGATTGCGGAGTCCGGTGTGACGGTTGCGTCATCGACCAAGGTTCCTTGGACGGTGTTGATGGTGATCGTCGTCGTGAGCCATCGAATCGGGCTCATCGTGGGCCGCATCATTGGCTCAACAATGCGTCGTGCCCTCAGTGCGTTCTGGGTCGTTGGCCCAGCATTCATCATCTTTGTTGTGTTGCGCGATCCTGCCTTTGACTGGGCTCACGTGTGGTCGACCGATATCCCCATGGGGGCTGCATTTGCGATCGGCGGTGCAGCGTTGCTGTACGCCACGACGGCTCCGGGACGGGCCGAAATCGCTCGAGCGGTTGGCGCGGTGATATTTGCTGGAGCGCTGTTCAATTGGGTGGCGGCATTTTTTGGTTGGTACCCGATGTTGCAAAAGGCGCGGCTCTCGTTTCTGCTGCTCGCTGTTGCGGTGTTACTTGCCCCAGCATTCGCCGGCGACCGAGCAACACGTCGTCGAGTAGCAACGATGTGGATTGTTGCGATTGCTGTCATCCACTGGCTGATCACAGCAATCAACACGGAATCCACCCTTGTCATCACGGCTCCACCGTTCCTTGGAGGGTTCGTCCTCACTGTCGGAATTGCCTACTACGTGATGCTCGCCTCGTTCCCGCTTGGGGTGTTGCTCTCACTCGCAAGAACCTCCCGACTTCCCATCTTCCGAGTGATGTCCACGGCGTATATCGAAGTGATCCGAGGTATTCCGCTTATTACGGTGTTGTTCTTCTTCTCGATCATGTTGCCGCTGTTCCTTCCAAAGGGAATGGGCATTAGCGATCTTGCAGCGGTGTTCGCCGGCTACACAGTGTTCTCAGCTGCGTACATGGCAGAGAATGTCCGCGGTGGGCTGCAGAGCGTGCGGCGCGGACAATATGAGGCTGCTGACGCATTGGGACTCAGCGCCGTGCAGCGCACCTCGCTGATCGTGCTACCGCAAGCACTTCGCGTATCGATTCCAAACCTTGTTGGACAGGCGATTGCGGTCTTCAAAGAAACCTCGCTCATCGCAATCGTTGGTGGGTTCGATCTCTTGAGAATCGCAAACTCGACAATTCCGAATCAACCAGATTTTCTCGGTCAGAAACGACCGGGACTGATGTTCATCAGCCTCCTCTACTTCGTGTTTGCGTACACAATGTCAAAGTCATCGCAACGTTTAGAGGTCCGACTGAAGGACGCACAAGCCCGATGAAGTTCGTAACGCGCCAATTGAAGGAGATCTCATGAGCATCGCTGACCAGGCACTGACCGCCGACCTCGCCGCCCGCGACGACATGATCGTTTGCACTGGTGTGAGCAAGTGGTTTGATGACTTTCAGGCCCTGAAAGGGGTAGACGTCACGGTGAAAGACCGTGAAGTGATGGTCGTACTCGGGCCATCAGGTTCAGGCAAGTCAACGCTGATTCGGTGTATCAATCGCCTCGAAGTCCATCAAGAGGGTTCGATTGTTGTCGACGGGATCGAGCTGACCAATGACACCCGCAACATTGAGCGGATTCGCTCTGAGGTTGGCATGGTGTTTCAACAGTTCAATCTGTTCCCTCACCTCAGCGTCATTGACAACATCACGCTCGCACCAGTCTGGGTTCGCAAGAAATCGAAGGTTGAAGCTGAACAGAAAGCAATGGAGTTGCTTGAGCGTGTCGGAATCCCTGAGCAGGCACAGAAGTACCCAGGCCAATTGTCCGGTGGTCAGCAGCAGCGAGTCGCCATCGCTCGGTCACTCGCAATGGAGCCAAAGGTGATGTTGTTTGACGAACCGACTTCGGCACTTGACCCTGAGATGATCGCTGAAGTTCTCGACGTCATGAAAGACCTCGCTCGAGGAGGAATGACGATGATGGTCGTCACTCACGAGATGGGATTCGCTCGAGAAGTCGCGGACAGGCTGGTCTTCATGGAGTCCGGCGAGGTTGTTGAGGTGGGAACGCCAGAGCACTTCTTCACCAATCCGCAGGAGGAGCGCACCAAGTTGTTCCTCTCGCAAATTTTGTAGTTGGCAAAAAGCGTTTACACCTGCGACAGCAAGAAATGTGAGGCCGTCGGCAAGGATGTGGAGATGAGTGATTATCCGCTTCCAAACATCTCACATGATCTGTCTGGGCAGGTTGCAGTCGTTACTGGTGGAACCTCAGGACTTGGCTGGAGGTTCACCCGTGTGCTCGCAAACGCTGGTGCGATCGTCGTCCCAACCGGCCGTCGAAAAGAGCGTCTCGACGAAATCGCTCGTCTGGTTGAATCAGAGGGCGGGCATGCACACCCTGTCGTGATGGATACGACCAATGCCGACTCAATCATCGAGGGGATCGCAGCTGCTGAAGAAGCATGCGGAACGGTCACCATTGCGGTGAATAACGCCGGAGTTCCGGACGCTCAACGCGCCCACAAGATGTCGACCGAACTCATCGACAGCGTGCTTGATACGAATGTCCGGGGTCCGTGGATTTTGGCCTGTGAAGTTGCCCGCCGCCTGATCGCTGCTGAGAAGCAGGGGAGAATCGTCAACATTGCGAGCATTGCCGCATTTCACTACGCCGGTCAGGGCGCAGCCCTGTACTCGGTGTCGAAAGCTGCGATTGCTCGAATGAGCGAGGTGCTCGCAGTCGAGTGGAGCCGCTACGGAATCAACGTCAACTGCATTGCACCAGGTGCATTCGAATCAGAAATGATGGATGGAATGCTCGAACGAATGGGCGACATTTCGCAACATTTCCCACGAAAGCGAATTGCAAATCCGGCGCAGCTTGACAGCACGCTCCTGTACCTGTGCTCACCGGCATCAGACGCCGTCACCGGAACAGTGATTCGTGTCGATGATGGGCAGGGATCTCGATAGCGAACACTGGTCGTCGTTTCGATCAGCGGCACTATGACATGCTGTTCGTGACGAAAGGAGAGCGATGTTCCTCGGCGGATTCGAGATCATCGCCGTAATTGGCATCATCGTGTGGCTCGCAAAGCGGTCGCGGGCTCGACACGCCGATACTGCGCCCGCACCCGTTAGCGATGTGCTGAACACGTGGCTTCAACGCTGGCATTCGGCGGGTCTGCTGTCTGACGATGAAGTGCAGGCAATCATTTCGTTCGAGCAGAGCAGTGAAACCGCCGTCAGCAACACTGACGCCAGCACGGCACGACCAGAGAGAGGCATACCGCTGATTGCTGAGGCACTTGGCTACCTGGGTGGTTTGCTCGCTGCGATAGGAGTCATCTTGCTGGTCGCGCGGTATTGGCCCGACCTTGCAACCGGCTGGCGCATTGGGCTTCCGGCGGCAGTGGCGGTTGCAGGAGTAGTCGGCGGAACACTCGTCAATGAAAATGCAGATGATGCATTGAGGCGCCTCAAGTGGAGTCTTTGGCTTGTTGGCACGGCCGGTCTCGGGGCGGCCGGCGGTGTTGCAATGTATGACGCAATGGCTCCGGTTCCCGCGTACGGGTGGGCGGATGAACACCGAGTTGTCTTCGGCGCAGCAAGCCTTGTTGCGGTCTTGAGTGCAGTGCTCTGGCGTGGAAGAGCGAGACCGATCCAGCAGACCACGTTCCTCGGTGGCGTTCTCGTTGCGATCGGCAGCGCAATGAACGAATGGTGGGAACTCGCCGGTGTCGGTGTTGTGGTCTGGAGTGTTGCGTTCGCGTTCATCCTCATCGGGCAGCAAGAGATCTGGACGTTTCCAGTGATCACCGCAATGGTCGGTGGCATCGGCATGGTCGTCGGTTCGATGCTGATGATTGACCAATGGTCAATCGCTGGGGCAATACTGCTTGCGGTCTCCTCGATGGTGATGATCGGATTCGGCGAGTTGCCTGCCCGAGATGACAATGACGACCTCGTGTCGGCGTTTCTCGTCGGTGGCGTGCTGTCGCTCGTGCTGACGGTTCCAACATCGCTGATCCAATTCAACGACGACGTGTTTGAAGCCGGAGTCGCGGTATGGCTGATTGGACTTGTCGCCTATTGGGTTGGAGAACGGATTCCCGTTCGCGTTCCTGCGGTGCTGTTGGCAATCGGTGGTGTGGCGGTTGTTGCTGGTCCGGCAATAGTTGGAATTGAATCGACCGATGTCGGCACCGTGCTCGGACTTGCAACTGCGCTCGGTTGCTTGGCTCTTGGAGCAAGACCCGGTCAGGTGCTGCTGTCGTTTGTCGGCGCAGGTTCCCTGTTGATCTATGTGCCGTGGTCGATTGCTCACTTTTTCCCAGGGGAAGGTCGTGCGCCACTTCTTGTCGCCGTCTCGGGAGTGCTCATCATTGGTGTGGCGCTGTTCATTGCTCGCTCAACGAAACGCTTGAGCAGCGAAACCTAGGCCGCGCATTGTTCCGGGGACGTGAGCGCCGCCTCATCGGTGAGCCATGTCACCGGGCACAATGTGAGCATGTCAACTTTCGGTGCGCAGCGCGAGGCTGCAGAACATCGCTACGCCGAACGAAGGCCGCAGTCGAAAGAACTCTTTAATCGAGCATCAAACGTGATGCCGGGTGGATCGACGAGGTCAGTGCTTGATGTTCAGCCATTTCCATTTCGAGTTGCATCGGCGACGGGATCTCAACTGACTGATGTTGACGGGCATACCTACGTCGACTTCCTTGGCGACTACTCGGCAGGGCTTCTCGGTCACGACCCCGCACCGGTGCGAGCTGCCGTCACTGCGGCCCTTGAGAA
>JBMTDQ010000066.1:0-9245 GCA_049432165.1 Ilumatobacteraceae bacterium | reverse complement strand
CTCGTCGCAATGACCTCGTTCAGCAAACAGGATTTTGCCCAAAGCCACATCGATCACATCGGCTGTTCGGACTGCTCTCACCGACGGCCGAGATGAATATTCTCGACATATGTGGATTCGCCTTCGTCAGATCGCCGTTGCCTGTACTGACCTCAACGAGGTTTCCCGCGACCTCGCCGGGGTACTCGGGCTTGAAGCCTGCTTCACCGACCCGGGGGTAGCCCAGTTCGGTCTCAAAAACAGTCTGTGGCCGATTGGAACCCAATTCTTGGAATGTGTCACACCCATATCGTCAGATCTTGGGACAACTGCCGCCGGAAGATATATCTCCCGGCGAGGTGGCAACACTGGCTACATGGTGATCTGCGAAGTCGATGATGTTGCTGCGCGACGCGAGATCATCGACGAATTAGGGGTTCGGGTGGCCTTTGAACTCAACTACCCCGACGAAGGCCATGTCGGCATGCAACTACACCCGGCCGATACTGGTGGCTCATTTCTTGAGATGGACCAAATGACGATGGCCGGCGGTGGAGAAGTTGGGGGTCCGTGGTGGCCTGCAGGCAAGAACTGGAAGCCATACGTTCGGACCGAACGTGTCAACGCCATCACTGCAGCAACGATCTCGTCCCCAGATCCTTCCACGCTGGCGACTCGTTGGGCAGAAATCACTCAGGCCGCATTCGACCTCGACGAAAGCAACCAGCCAATTCTCAACCTCGATAACGCCCGAATCCGATTCGTCCAAGAAACCGATGGTCGAGGAGAACGGCTCAGCGGCATCGATGTTCGCTACTCTGATATCAATTCAATCATGAGTTCTGCCGAACTGCTCGGTGTTCGAACCGGAGATACGACTGTCACACTCGCCGGGCTTGAAATCACTTGTGTTGAATAACTGCCCACAGACCGATAGCGGGCTCATTCGTTGTTAGCAGAGCTCGCCGGTCAGCGACACTCCTCCTTCACAGGTGTGATACGAGATACCGCTTCTACGGCCGTCGGTGTGAACCCACGCAACACCTACAGTGCTCCCACCACAAGTATCTGAGAACCATCCAATCGAAACTGTGCCGTCACTCATATCGTTCCCCTGATTGTTGAATTGCTCAGGGGTGCAATACCCGTCAGCACTGGACAGCGACAATTTGAATCGCTCGAATCCCTCTGGACGGCCAGAAACGACAACTTCATATTCACCGCTGCCTGCGCCAACTTTGATTCCAAGAATGGTGATGAGTTCGAGTTCGTCGGCCATCTCTTCACCGGAGGCCTCGGTCGTGGAGGTTGTCGGTGGAGTCGTCTCAACAACCTCTTCGCCATCATTGGCCACCTCGGAGTCTTCTTCGCTCTCGACAACGACGTCTTCCACTGTTGTCGTCGGATTCTCGTCGACCTCATTGCCACCATCGGCTTCAGATGATGTTGCGGAGCTCTCTGCTGACTCCTCCGCTGGTGCTTCAGCTTCGGCAACAGTCGAGTCATCGACGGTGACTTCGGCATCTGACGAGCAGGCCGCAAGCGCGAACGCAACGACTGCAATTGATGAAACTTGACGAATGTTCATGGCAGCCACAGTAACGACTTACGCAGTTTGGTGCCGGGTTATTTCTTTGAGGAGCCCTCAGACCTGAACAGTTCACCCATCACTTCGCCGACGCGCATCTCAACATCGTGGGTCTGCCCACCTGCATCGAGGTACTGCTGCATTGCGCGACGCGCATCAACATCGCGTAACAGCACTTGGAACAAGTACGACTCGTATTTCAACCCATCTTCAAGATTTCGATCGACGCTGGCGCGCACCGCACGCTTCGCCTCACGAACCGCAGCCGGTGGAAATGATGCAATCCGTTTTGCCAATCGGTCAACGTGCTGAGACAACGATTCTGCATCAATGAGTCGATTGAGAAAGCCCCACCGTTCGGCCGTTATTCCGTCGATATCCTCGGCTCCAAGAACTACCTCCATTGCCCGCCCAAGTCCGATGAGGCGCGGAATGCGTTGGGTACCGCCGGCACCAGGAAGGATCCCCAATGGAACCTCCATCTGATTCCATTGGAATGTTTCAGCATCACCAAACCGCATGTCGCAGGCTGACGCCAACTCGGCACCGCCACCCCCGACACGTCCACGGAGCTCTGCAATGGTCACCTTGTTCATTGTCCGGTACGTCTCGCACATCCGATCAAACCCACCAAGTTCAGTCTCTTCAACGGCTTCGCCATCAACTGGAAAATCAAGAATGGCCTCAACATCAAAATGTGAGATGAAGAAGTCCGGGTTGGCGCTTCGAAGCACAACAACCCGAACTGCGTCGTCCTCTGAAAGTTCAACCGATACTTTTGCGAGTGACCTGAACAGCGCCGATGTCATGAGGTTGATCGGCGGGTTGTCAATGACGACAACCGCCACTCCGTCAGTAAGTGAGACGCTGAGGTGTGGGTAGTCGTAGGGCACGAGGCGACCTAATTCGCTATGCCGAGGAGGTCATGTGCAACATTGCCTCCAACAATGGTGGCGTCGACTGAAATCTGGCCGATTCCGTCCTTATCGATGGTCAATGGATCTTCACCAAGAACGACGAAGTCGGCGAGCTTCCCAGGTGAAATCGTTCCTTTGACACGCTCCTCGAAAGCTGCATAAGCAGAACCAGCCGTGTAGGCAGAGATGGCTTCTGCAGCCGAGATCGCCTCCTGCGGAACGAACGGTTCACCAGACGCGGTTCGTTGGTTCACCATGTCGTGAATTCCGAGCAGAGGAGCTCCGTTCACCACCGGTCGGTCGCTTGATCCCGGCAGTGGAATACCTCGGTCAAGGAAGGAACGCTGACGATACGCATCGGGGGTTCGGTGAACACCAAGTGCATGTTTCATTCCATCACCGATCTCTGAAATGAATCGTCCCTGAGGAACCGGAACCACACCAAGGGCTTTCACCTTGTCGAGGAGATGTTCTTGCAAGACACCGCAGTGCTCAATTCGATGCCGAGGGTCTTGGCGCGGGTAGAGCTTTTGGGCCTCTTCGTATGCGTCGAGCACTGTCGAAACAGCGCGGTCGCCAATTGCGTGTGTGCACACCTGCCAACCAGATTTGTGAGCATCAATGATGAGACGGCGAAGCACTTCGGGCTCGGTCTGGAAGAACCCACAACTACATTCGCCACCGCCACCACCTTCAAATGGATCAAACATGGCCGCAGTGCGACCAATTAATGACCCGTCAGAAAAGATCTTGGTGCCGCCGATACGTAGCCACTCGTCACCTAATCCAGAATGGATTCCGCCATCGAGAGCAAACACACTGTCTTCGCCTTCTGCGTGGGAGATGTGGTGCAACGCTTCGACTGCGACGAGCAGATTCGCCCTAACCCCAAGCACTCCCCGCTTCCGGGCTTCCATCCACGCCATCAGTTCGATCGGGCTGTGAGACACGAGGCCTGCTCCCACGCCAGCCTCGGTTGCCGAGGTCACTCCCTCAGCGAGGTAGCGACGCGAGGCCTGATCGATTGCATCAACAATGCGATCAACAGTCAGCGGGTACACCAAATCACGCACCATTAACTGGGCCTGCTCCATCACCAAACCATCGAGCGCCCCGTCAGCATCGCGGCCAAGTTCACCACCGCTAGGAACCGGGGTGTCTCGGATCATGTCGAGCACAGCCGTATTCACTGCGCACATGTGACCCGAGGTGTGCTTCAACCACACCTTGTGGTTTGGTGCTGCGGCATCAAGTTCTCGGGCGTGAGGGTGCCGGCCTTCGGCGAGTTTGTTCTGGTCGTATCCCGCGCCGGTGACCCAGCCACCAGCTGGAGTTTCAGCTGCCCGCCGGCGAATTGCCTCACAGATATCTTCGACAGAGCGCATCGGCGGAGACGAACAATCGACATCGGCAAGGCTCATTCCAAAAAAGACCATGTGGTTATGAGCATCGTTAAACCCGGGCACCACACTGCGACGACCAAGATCGATACGGGCATCGGCTGTGAACTGCTCAGCCAGATCGTCATCGCCAACTGCGATGATTCGGCCGCCCAAGACTGCGACTGTCGACGCTCGGGGCTGCGCTGGATCAAATGTGTGGATGTCGCCGTTGACGAAGAGTTGATCGACCTTCATCGTTCGATTCTGTCACCTTCGTGACTTCGGTAAAGCCTTGGGGCTCCGATATGGCTCACACAGAAATCTTGGTGCCATCTGCGGTAACCGGATCAATCGCGAGGTCAGATTCAGTCCCCATCTGTCTTGTCCACGATGCAAATTCAAGAAGAATGCCATCTGGGTCAAAGAAGTAAAACGAGCGAACAAACACACCCGGATGGAATGTTTGAGCAACAGTGAGCTCGCTGTCGTCATGGTCAAAAATGTCGGATACCTCGACACCCTCATCAATCAGCCGCTGGCGATACTCCTCAAATCGTTCTAGTGGAACGTCGAATGCGAGATGATTCATTGAGCCGTGGGCAGAGGCAAGGTTGCCTCGACCAGGCATCCCACCAGCACTCGCGACACCTGGTTGCGGTGCGGGTGCTCCTGGAAACCAGAAAAATGCAAGGCAGTCATCATTCCCGATATCAAAGAAAAAGTGCTGACCGCCACCCGGAATGTCGAGCGTCTTGACGAGCTGCATGCCGAGCACATCACGGTAGAACCGCACGGTACGCGCCATATCAGCACACACCATTGCGATGTGATTCACACCTCGAATCTCGAACTTCTCGTTCATCTCAATCATCTCCACGCCGGCGTCCAGCAAACTGCTGAGCGTCGAAATCATCTGGTGCCGCAACTTCAACAATCACTTCATCGCGATCATCAAATTCGAGTCGCAGGGCCCGAGTCATTACGGCATGCATGAAATACAGCGACGTGATGTAGGTGAACTCAAGAATTTCCTCGTCGCTGAAGTGTCGTTTCATCGCATCGAATACTGCATCCGGCACCCGGCCATGCTGATCAACCAGGTAGTCGGTGTAGGCAAGAAGCGCTCGCTCTTTCTCGTCAAAGCAGTCAGCGACTTCCCACGCGTGTATCGCAGCGATCTTTTCTTCTGCCATGCCGAGACCCCGGCAGCTTTTGCAGTGCTGTGAATACACGAACTGGCTACCGGTTAACCAGCCAGCACGGGTTTGCCCGAGCTCTCTCAACTGTCCATCAAGCCGGCGCTCGGGGCTTCGATACAGACCGAACCCTTTTACCGAATGATCAAAGATGTCCGGTGAGAGGGCAAAGACGGTCCACCAGTCACCTGTGGTTCCAGTCGAAGTGCCCGGTTCATCGACGGGGTCTCGGTCGCCGAAAAGAAAGTTATACAGCGGGAGCACACGCTGCTGGTCGGCCTCTTCACGCCGTACCTGTCGTAACCGTGGCATGTGTGCTCCTTACGCTGGGATTCCGAGGCGATCGTGAACTGCGGGCAGGGCCTGAAGTTCGGGCATGACCTTTGCAGCAAAAAGATGCATCGAACGTTCAGCCTCTTCAAGTGACATTCCGGCGTACGAGAACACGCCCATGTAACCGTCCATATACATCTCATCTTGAAGGTTGATGATCTTCTCTGTCACCTGTTCGGGTGTTCCCCACAACTGCAAATCGATGAAGAAGTCCTCCATCTGCTGATAACCGCCGGGAGCAACAAGCCGGTCATACATCAGGCCGTGATGTTCGTAGCCAGGCGTGTCTTTCAAGTGAGGTTCATTGAACTCGTAGTGCTTCACCACCGAATCCCAGTAACCGCCGACATATTTGCGGGCCATCGTCTCAGCACGGTCGGCACTTTCGTCAACGAAGGTCCAGCCGGCGACAAATGGGGGCGGTGGCTCAGTCCCGTTTGCGTCACGGAAGATTGTTCGGTACTCCTGCAACTCTTGGCGAACGGCCTTCCACGGTTTTTGTGGAACAACGAGAATTCCTACACCCATTTCGGCCATGATCCGCGCCGAGTCAGGTGAAATTGCCGCCGCGTAGGTGCGGCCCTTGAAGCTCGAGATCGGCCTCGGTCGAATATCTCGTCGCTCCTGATGCAGCAGGTCGCCGGAGTATTCGATCCAGCCTTGTTCAAGAGCGGTCAGCACAATTTCAGCCGACTCCTTGAATCGAAGTCGAGCCGTTCCCATATCAACACCGAAACCGTCGAACTCAACACGTCCTGTTCCCCGACCCATTCCCAAAATCACTCGACCATTCGAGAGGTTGTCGAGCATCGAAATCTGCTCAGCAACACGCACCGGGTCATGCCACGGCAGTACGCACACCATTGACCCAAGTTGCACGTGCTCTGTCTTCGCCGCCATGTAGGTCAGAAACTGAAAGACATCGGGGCACATCGTGTAGTCGGTGAAGTGGTGTTCAACACTCCAAATCGACTGGAACCCAAGTGCTTCCGCTTGGAGCGCAAGGTGAAGATCGCGCTCATAGACGGCCTTATCGGGAATCTGCTCCCCTGGATTTTGAAAGATGACGGACATCCCGACATGCATGACATACCCCCTGTATCAATCGCAGATGTTGGTTTGATTCCGCAGCCCCCACTGCGTTGTCTCCATTGTGCCTCATTGCGCAGCCCTCGTTTGCCGTCGGAGCCGTCACTTACGATTGGGTCATGTCGTCAACACCAACTTCAACCCGTCATGCCGGCATCCAGATTGACGGCGAGAGGCTATGGACGACGATGCATACTCTCGCTGAAATTGGCGCAACCGAAGCTGGCGGGGTTGCGCGAGTTGCGCTCACAGATGTCGATAAGGCAGGCCGTGACCAATTCATCGACTGGGTCACCGCACTTGGTTGCAGCGTTCAGATCGATCGAATTGGCAACTTGTTTGCGAGGTATGAGGGAACTGACCCTGCTCGCCCACCCGTGGTGATCGGCAGCCATCTCGATTCTCAGCCAACGGGTGGAAAATACGACGGTGCATACGGAGTCATGGTTGGGCTCGAGGTGATTCGTGCGTTACACGACAATGACGTGCGGCTCGATGCGCCTGTAGAGGTCGTGTCATGGACAAACGAAGAAGGTGCCCGATTTCCTCCGGCAATGTTGGGGTCTGGTGTGTTCTCAGGCGACATTTCACTTGAGGCCGGGCTCGGATCAACGTCAATGCAAGGTGATGTCCTCGGAGAAGAACTTCTCCGCATCGGATATTCAGGACCTCAACTTCCGGGGGACCATCCGATTGGTTTCTACCTTGAGCCCCACATCGAGCAGGGGCCAATCCTTGAAGAGGGTGATCACACGATCGGCATCGTGACCGGTGTGCAAGGTGTCCGTTGGTATGACGTCACGATCACCGGCCAAGAGGCCCACGCAGGAACAACCCCGATGGAACGTCGCAGCGACGCAATGGTGTCAGCCGCTCGGCTCATCGCAGAAGTTGACGCGATCGCACGGCGACGCGCTCCTGCTGGCCGGTCGACGGTCGGGGTCATCGAGGTCGAACCAGGTTCGCGAAACACGATTGTTGGCAAGGTGCGAATGACTGTTGATCTTCGGCACCCTGATGCAAATGTGCTTGCTGAGATGGATGCCGAGATGATGCGCTTTGTGGAAGGACTTCATCCACAGCCCGAGGTTGAGCAGATCTGGTATTCGGCACCGATCACGTTCGATGAAGAGATCTCGAGCGCATTGCGGTCGGCTGCAACAGATCAGGGCAAAGCTCCTGTCGATATCACCTCAGGGGCTGGGCACGATGCCTGCTACATCTCGCATGTCGCCCCTACGGGAATGGTGTTCATCCCCTGTGCCAATGGGCTCTCGCACAATGAAGCCGAAGCAATCACATACGAGCATGCGGTAGCTGGCGCAGAAGTCACCCTTGCTGCAGTGTTACAACTCGGCTCATAACGATCGTCAGGTTCAGTCGCTGACGAATCCTTTCCAGGTGCTCATGTACTTGATGAAGGTGTCAGACAGACCCTCGTTGGCCAGTGTCTGAGCGCTCACCGGAACATGCCGCGGCGCAAACCCTTCATCGGCGCGAAGCAGATTTGGGTAGTCGTGGTGAAGAATCGCAACCCGGCCAAGGATCGCGATGTCGACACCAGCATCGAGCACTCGTTGAACATCGGCGGGCTCGTGAATTTTCCCGGCAACCCCAAGGCGCACCTCCGCACGCGGTAACTCAGCGAAGATCTCCATGAGCGACCGGCCTTTGTGCTCATCTTCGTTTGGTTCTTTAAACGAGTCCCACAGTGACATGTCGATGAAATCGACCTGACCCGAGGCGACGAGCCAGCCGTACACCTCAATGATCTCATTCATCACCATGCCAAAACGCTCTGGCGATAGCCGGACAGAAAGGTGAAAGTTGTCAGCGCACTGTGCTCGGATTCCTGCGATGATCTCGAAGAGCAGGCGCGACCGATTTTCTAATGAGCCACCGTATTCATCGGTGCGGTGATTGATGTCTGATGAGAGAAATTGGCAGATGATGTACCCGTGTGCACCGTGAAGTTGTACCCCGTCATACCCAGCCTTCTCAGCACGAACCGCCGCTGCAATGAAGTCATCACGGAGTTGCTGGACTTCCGCATTAGAGAGTGCTCGAGCACCTGTTTCGGGATCATCCGATGGACAGACTGGCGTCATGTTGTTCAATGCCTCAGGAACCCGATTGCCGCCGTGATGGAGTTGCACGATGGCGATGCTGCCGGTCGATCGAATTTCGTCAGCCATCTTCGCAAGGGCAGGAATTTGATCGTCACGACAGATACCGAGCTGACCAGGAAAAGCACGACCAATCTCTTGAACATGAGCAGCTGCTGTCATCGTCATTCCGAACCCCCCGTGCGCTCGCATGGTGAGCCATCTGTGTTCTTCGGCACTCAACGTCCCATCGTCGTGGCTCTGCTGATTCGTGAGCGGTGCAAGCATGAAGCGATTCGGCATCGCCGGGCCGCGAGAAAAACTGACGGGGTCAAACGGAGTGATCACCTCCCGAGTTTGACCGATCGGAAAGGAACGCAAAGGATCGAAGTAAAACTTGACAAGGTTGATTACTTCACCACACGTCGCCAAATTGGCGACGGGAGTATCCGTAATACGGCGAATACCCACCGGAGTATCCCCGGCACCCACACGACTGCTGGCGCTGCTCGAAGCGATCGCCACACCGCATCAGCCACGTGCTCCGGCGTCGTGGAAAAGGGAGCGGGCGGTAATCCCTGGGTCATGCGCCCCCGAACAAACCCGGGGCGCACAATGACCAATTCGACTCCCGCAGAATGCAATCGTTCTTGCAA
>JBMTDQ010000065.1:0-9315 GCA_049432165.1 Ilumatobacteraceae bacterium | reverse complement strand
TGACGAACGACCGGACGCAACCAGTCTGGTTTTCGTTCTGACAGCGATAGCCCTTCATCAAGCCCCGCAGATCGAGCGCGCCTCATTAGTCGAACAGGTTCTCCTGGCCCGGCGCCACGAGAAAATGGGGAGAGATCCGCTGTCGAGGTTCGCCACTGCACATCTTGACGGTCGACACCGCCACTTCCCCACTGCGAGGCCGCTGCGCTCGTGACCGCCGAAACGACATCCTCCATCGATGCGGCTATTCCCTCTTCAGCGAGTGAGGTCACAGGACGGTCAGGGATCCCGCAAGCCACGATGTGTTCACGCATGTATGCCATATCGGTCGTCACGTTGAGGGCGAAACCATGCATGGTTCTTTTTCGTGCAACACGTACACCGATTGCGGCAATTTTTCGGGGATTTTCAGATGTGGAATCGACCCAGACGCCTGGATAACCACGAAGTCGCCCAGGGTCTGATACTCCAAGTTCGCTTAACGCGGTGATGAGCACATCTTCTACTGCCAGAACATGCCGTAATGGGCCCGCTCCAGCTGTCATCGACAAAATTGGATAGCCAGTGAGCTGACCTGGTCCGTGGTAGGTGATATCACCACCGCGATCAACAGCGATCAGTTCTGCTCCTACATCTGAAGGCTCGCACTTCAGATGCTCGGCCAGATTTGCATGCGGGCCATAGGTAAACGTGTGGTCGTGCTCTACGAGCAACAGATGAGAATCAGACCCACGATGGAGCCCTCGTTGCAGTTCGAGCGCCTCGATGTAGGGAACGCGTCCGAGCCATCGGACCCGAAGTGACCGCTCGTCGTTAATCAGAGTTCTGCCGCCCAATCGCGACTCTCAAGAATTTCTTTAACTCGGAGCAAGAAGCCTGCTGCGTACGCACCGTCGAAGGCACGATGATCCCAACTCATGGCAAGGTTGCCGACGGGGTGCACGACGATCGCCTCTCCGCCGTCAGACAGCTTTGCAACAACTGGCTTGCGCACAATGGCATCAGTCGAAACAATGCCCACCTGCGGCTGGTTGATAATCGGCATTGTCAGGACAGAACCTGCGGAGCCGTTATTCGAGATCGTGAATGTTCCACCTTGGATCTCATCAGGACTGAGCCGTCGATTGCGGGCACGATCAGCAAGATCATGAATTTCCTGTGCGATCGCTCGTAAACGCTTTGTTTCAGCACCTCGGATGACCGGCGCAATCAAACCCTGGTAGTCAAGATCAACCGCAATTCCTAGGTCGATATATCCATGAACTACGAGATCTGTCCCAACGACACTCGCGTTCAGGTTGGGGAACTCTTGCAACCCATCGACAAGTGCCCGGGCGATAAAGGGAAGGTACGTGAGCGAGAATCCCTCGGCTGCACGGAAATCTGCCTTGACTGCTGATCGCACACGGTCGACGTTGGCGAAGTCGACCTCTACAACACTGAATGCATGCGGTGAGGTTGACTTGCTGACAACCATGTGGTCGCCGGTCAACTGACGGATCTTCGACAACGGCACAATCGTCTCCCGACCAGACGACTGCACGGCACCCACAGGCGCTGACGACTGCATTGGAGCAGGTGCCGGCGCAGGAGAAGGGGCTGCAGCCTGAGCGGGCGCTGGTGCAGGAGCAGGGGCCGGAGTTTGCACCGGAGCAGATGAGCCCACCTTGTCGAGATGGTCGAGAACATCTTCCCGAGTAATGCGACCTCCGGGGCCCGTGCCGGTCAGCAATGATGAGTCAATTCCGTGCTCGTTCACCAGGCGACGGACTACCGGCGACAGCAAGCGAGGATCATTCTGCGAGGCCGGTTGTTGTGCAGCAGGAGCGGGCGCTGGAGCGGGCGCTGGAGCCGGAGCGGGCTCAGCAACCGGGGCCGGTGCGGGAGCAGGTTCGGGTGCTGGAGCAGGGGCAGGGGCGGGCTCAGCGACCGGTGTAGGAGCAGGTTCGGGTGTAGCTGTCGCTGCAGCAACGGGAGCAGCCTCGCCATCGGAAACGATCGCAACCACAGTGCCGACGTCGATGGTGTCACCTTCGGAGGCACGAATTTCAGTGACTACACCACTCACCGGACTTGGTACTTCAGTATCGACCTTGTCGGTCGATACCTCGAACAATGGCTCGTCCGCATTGACAACATCACCGACGTTCTTAAACCATTGAGTGATGGTGCCTTCGGTGACGGTTTCACCAAGTTGAGGAAGTGTTACATCTGCCATTGTGTTCTCCGAAATTGATTGCTATGCCGGCACTCAGCCGTTAAACGAACGTCCAGTCATCGAGAGCATTGTCTCACCGAACAATTCACTCAAACTTGGATGAGGCTGAATAAATGCAGCAACCTCTTCAACTGTTGCTTCCCAGTTCACTGCAAGATACCCACCAGAGAGCTGCTCGGTCACCCACGGGCCGACCATGTGAACTCCCAATACTTGTCCAGCGGATCCATCTGGGTTCTTCTTCGCAATCACCTTGACCATGCCGTCGGTCGAACCAACAATCTGGGCTCGGCTATTGAACTTGAACGGGTGCTTTCCAACAACAACATCAAGGCCTGCCGCCTTCGCCGCATCTTCACCAGGACCCGCCCATGCAACCTCAGGGTCACAGTAAATCGCCCACGGCACTCTGTCGTAATCAACTGGCAATGGCTGCTCACCGAGTAGGTGCTTAACAACCATGACTGCTTCGGCATAGGCCACGTGCGCAAGCTGTGGGCTATCGATGAGGTCCCCGATTGCGTAGACACCTACTTCAGTTGTCTGGCAGTACTCGTCTGTGGCAACAAAACCACGCTCATCAACAGTGACCACCGTCGCCTCAAGTCCAAGTGGAGCGCTATTCGGCCGCCGTCCTACTGACACGATGACGGCGTCAACAGCAAGCTCGCCACCGTCGGCAAGATGAACCACTGTGGTGCCGTCAGACTGCGGGGTATGACCCGTGACGCTCACACCAGTTCGGATATCAATCTTCTTCTTTTTGAAACTCTTCACTACGACGTTTGCGACATCTGAATCAAGGCCAGGGAGAATCTTTGGCAGGCCTTCGAGAATTGTCACCTCGGCACCGAGATCAGCGAATGTTGACGCGAATTCACAACCGATTGCGCCACCACCGATCACGGCAATGCGCTGAGGAACAGCCTCTAGCTCGAGCACCTCGTCACTGGTCATGATCGGCCCACCCGGTTCAAACCCAGGAATGGTCCTCGGCACCGAACCCGCCGCGAGAAGCACATAATTGCCGGTGACTTCCGATGTTGAACCATCTTCATGCCGAACGTCGACGCGACGCCCAGGGCGGAGCGAACCCTCACCGTTCAACACCGTCACCTTTCGGGCCTTGCACATCGACCCGAATCCAGCGACTAGCCCGTCAACAAACTTGCGTTTGCGAGCCTGGGTGACTTCGAAGTGCACCTGTGGCGAACTTGATTCAATTCCGAAGTCAGAAGCGTGCTGCACGTGCCGATGCACGGCCGCTGTCTCAAGAAATGCCTTAGCGGGAATACACCCTCTGTTCAGGCAGGTGCCGCCGAGTTTGTCTTTCTCGACAAGCGCAACTGATAAGCCGGCAGATGCGGCATACAGAGCGGCCGAATACCCCCCGGGCCCACCACCGATGACAACTAGGTCAAAGTTCTCAGACATCGCCTCTTACGGTATCGCGTCAACGGTTGGAGCCAATACCCAACGCGCACGTTCTTCGCCTCGTGTGACGAGGAGCACAGCTGGATCGGAGGTTTCACCCGGAAGTACAAACTCAACCTCACAGAACTGGGTGAGTTCAGCCGATGAAGTACACGCGTTCGCCTCAGCCTCAATTTGTTCTCCACCGCTAATCACCACGAAGGAATCAGATACCGCATCATCGTCCACACCTGACAACGAGAGTTCGATGTGCTGTTGAGTTCCGATTCGTTCTGCGTCGAGAACCACGATGCCGAGATCACCCACCTCAGCACGCACCCCAAACTCAACCGGGGCCGACGTCTCACCCGACGCACCGAGTCGGAACACGAGGCCAATGCCAGCACCAAGAATCGCCACCGCGCACCCGAGAGACAGCAGCAACAACGTCCTAGTTTTCACAGCAGTCAGGTTACGCACAGATAGAAAAATTTGAGACGTCCTTGTACCTTGCTCTTAACTATGAAGTACCGGGCTACCTTTGCATCTGTTTGGGCCCTCGCACTATTGGGCTCTGCCTGCTCTGCAAACGATGGAAATGCAGTGTCAACTGCATCAGTTGGCAGCACCGTTACAGATGAACAGGTGACCTCGACGTCTCCCCCACCTGGCTCGGAGGATGACTCGCCAGAGACATCGGCATCGAACGAATCACCAGAATCACTCCCGATCTCGTATGACTGGTCAGCACCACTCATCGGTGGCGGATCGGTCGACCTCGCCGGCTATTCAAACTCAGCAGTGGTGCTGTGGTTTTGGGCCCCGTATTGAACTACTTGTATGAGAGAAGCCCCCTCGGTCGAGGAGGCATCACAACGTTGGGGTGACTCGATTGCGATCATTGGCGTGGCATGGTCTGGAGACGAGGCCACATATTCAGATTTCATCGCTGACGGTGGGCTCACATTCCCCAACATCGACGACACATCAGGCGATATCTACAACCGTTTTGAGGTTCCGTACCAGCCCGCTGCCGTGCTGATTCGACCTGACGGCTCCACAGAACTCATTCGCGGAGTGTTTGACGCAGATCAACTTGAGGCACTTCTGTAGCGAAGATTTCATCGCTCGGTCTCCTCTCCGCAACGATTCACCCCTAAGTTCAGGCCATGAACATCGTCATCTCAGGAGCCTCTGGACTCGTCGGGACTGCCCTGCAGCATCACCTACGAAATGAGGGGCACACCGTCGTCAGCCTTGTGAGGCGAGCACCCAAGAATGAAAGCGAGTCGGAATGGAATCCGTCGTCCGGTGAAGTGGACGACAATGTGCTTTCCGCGGCAGATGCTGTCATCAATCTCTCAGGAGCAGGAATCGGCGATCGCCGTTGGACCCAGACCTATCGCCGGACTCTGCTCGAGAGCCGAACTGCGACAACATCCCTACTTGCTGCAGCCCTCGCGAAGCTGTCGAGTGACGGCAAACAACGATCGCTCCTGAACGCCTCAGCAATCGGAATCTACGGCGACCGTGGGGATGACACCGTTGACGAGGCCAGCGAGCACGGCTCAGGGTTTCTTGCCGACATCTGTCTCGATTGGGAGGCTGCAACATCTCCCGCGGAATCTGCTGGGGTTCGAGTGGTCCACCTCCGCACAGGGATTGTGATGTCGAAGAATGGCGGCGTCTTGAAAAAACTGTTACCGCTCTTCAAACTTGGACTGGGAGGACGTCTTGGTTCGGGACGCCAGTGGCAAAGTTGGATCTCAATCGATGATGAGGTGGGCGCCATTTGCCACCTGCTCACCAGCGATCTGCACGGCCCGGTGAACCTGACGGCGCCAAATCCAGTCACTAATCGCGAGTTCACCGCATCTCTAGGAAAAGCGGTTCGCCGTCCGACTGTTTTCAGTGTTCCAGGGTTTGCTCCAAAGTTGCTCGTTGGTTCTGAATTTGCAGAACAGCTTCTTCTCACAGGGCAGCGCGTCCTTCCAACAAAACTCGAGGAGTCCGGATACGTGTTTGCCCATTCAACGTTGGATGAGGCTTTCGCCGCCCTACTCTGACCAAGATGCGTTCTTCGTCAGATCAACCGGTCGTCATTGTTGGTGCTGGCCTTGCCGGCCTGTCATGCGCTGCAACCCTTCACCGTGCCGGTCTTTCGGTGGTGGTGATCGAAGCAAGTGATGGCGTTGGTGGACGTGTGCGTACTGACGAAGTTGACGGATTTCTGCTGGATCGCGGCTTCCAGGTTCTCCTCACCGCGTATCCAGAGATTCAACGCCAGTTCAATGTTGACGCTCTGGAACTTGAGGCCTTCGACCCCGGGGCGCTGATCCATACCGAACGTGGTGAATTTGAGTTAGGCGACCCGCTAAAGAAACCGTCTTCGCTTGCTCCAACCTTACGCACTGCGCTCGCGAGGTCAGTTGGCTCACCGAGTGACTTCGGTCGGCTGTTGGCCTTGAGGTATCGACTTGCACGCACCGACGTTCCCGATCTTCTCCGGGGGCCAGACGTTGCGACTATCGATGCACTCACCACCCTTGGGTTTTCAGGCGGATTCATCAATCGATTCTTCCGCCCCCTTGTTGGTGGAATTCAATTAGACCTTGGCCTCAATAGCAGTGCTCGAATGTTTGACACCATATTGAAAATGCTGTTCACCGGTAGCGCTGCTGTTCCGCGTTACGGAATGAATGCAATTTCCCAACAGCTCGCACAACAGATTCCTGAGAACTCGATTCATCTGCAGGTGCCGGTTCGCTCGGTTTCGCCACAATCCGTTCGTGTCGACTCCGGCGAGATCAGTGCATCCGCAGTTGTCATCGCAACCGACGGAAATACCGCTGCCGATCTCCTCGATCGACCTCAGACCTCGCCACGGTCAGCCGGCTGTGTGTGGTTTGACGCTCCCGAACCACCCACCAAACGACGGCTGATTGTTCTCGACGGCGAACGTTCTGGCCCCGTAGCAAATGTGGCCGTGATGTCAAATGTGTCGAGCCGCTACGCACCCCCGGGCCGCCACCTCATCGCTGCCGCTGCTCCTGGGTACGCTGAAGCCGACCTCGATCAGCAAGCTCGGGCACAGATCGCATCGTGGTGGGGCACCGCTGTCCTTGGGTGGACCACCCTTCGAGTCGACCGCATTGAGTACGGTCAACCAGATCAGTCACCTGCCTTTTCGCCAAAGAAGACAATCGAAGTAAAAGAGCATCTCTTTGTCTGCGGTGATCACCGTGACACTGGTTCGATTCAGGGCGCTCTTTACTCAGGCCGTAGATGCGCCGAGGCAGTGCTCAACGCCCGCAAATAGCGATTCACCTCATTCAGATTTCAGTAGTCGCTAGAATTTCCGGCATCAGGCCACTCCCATGAACACGCCATCACCTCTCTCACTTCCGGCTGGGTTTCGAGCGATCGTGACCAATATCGGCATCAAAGATTCAACCGACGATCTTGTCGTCGTAGCAGCCGAGCATCCGGTGGCAGCGGCGGGCGTGTTCACCCAAAGCCGCTTTGTCGGCCCGAGCGTGACGGTAAGTCGGGACCACATCGCCGACCAGCAGGCAATTGCCATGGTTGTTATCTCAAAGAACGCAAATGTGGCCAATGGCGAGCAAGGAATGTCAGACGCCCACGAGGTTGTTCAACACGTGGCCAAACTCATTGGATGCGAAGAATCAGATGTTCTCATCGCCTCAACTGGAGTCATCGGTCGCCCGTATCCAATGAATCGGGTGAGGGCAGGATTTGCCGCAATTGCTGACCGAGAGTGGACTGCAAATCTCAACGATGTTGCCAGAGGCATCATGACCACAGATACGGTCGAGAAAACTTCCGTCGCCTCAATCTCTGGCACTGGCGCCGTCGTGGCGGGGGTTGCCAAAGGCGTTGGAATGATCGAACCCAATATGGCGACGATGATCGCGGCTGTTCTGACAGACGCTGACATTTCGCCCACAGCCCTCAATTCCGTGTTTAGCCGTGTCGCTGATTCAACGTTCAACTGCGTATCAGTCGATGGCGATACCTCGACAAGCGACACCGCTGTCATGATGGCTTCTGGCGCCGCAGGCGAGGTTCCCCTCGATGCGTTTGAGGCAGCTCTACTGCAGGTGTGCACCGACCTTGCGCGTCAGATTGCAGCCGATGGAGAAGGAGCAGAAACCCTCATTGAGGTCATCGTTGATGAGGCGCGAGATGCTGACCAGGCACGTCGAGTTGCAAAATCAATTGTGAACTCTCCACTTGTCAAGACCGCTGTCCACGGCGCCGACCCGAACTGGGGACGCATCGCGATGGCAGTTGGCAAGGTCAATGACGACGACATCGATCAGAACAACGTGGTGATTCGGATTGGCAGTAAGGAACTATTTCCACGTCAAGTATCTGAACGGGAACTCGAAGAACTGTCGTCATATCTTCGTGGAGACGAAGTGCTCATCCACGTTTCACTAGGAATTAATGACGGATTTGCCAAGGTGTGGGGCTGTGATCTCACAGACGGCTACGTCCGCATTAATGCGGACTACACCACCTGAGTGTCAAAAGTCGACGATTGAACGCAATGTGGGCGCCGGCCCTGAAGCCGACGCCAAAACATCACTTCGGTTGCATACGAATGCCACCATCAACTCGGATGGTCTCGGCATTCATGTAGCTATTGGTGATGCATTCGACCACCATTGATGCGAGTTCGTCAGGGAAGCCGAGGCGCTGTGGGAACAAGACTCCGCGCTGTAGGTTGGCCTTGAATTGCTCACTGGCTTCACCCTCACCGTAAATTGGTGTGTCGATCAAGCCTGGCGCAACTGTGTTCACGCGAACACCAACAGCTGCGAGGTCACGAGCGATCGGGAGTGTCATACCCACGACACCACCCTTCGAGGCCGAATACGAGGCCTGACCAATCTGACCGTCGAAGGCTGCGACAGAAGCAAGGTTGACAATTGCACCGCGCTCACCAAATTCATCTGGCTCGTTACGGCTCATTGCGGTTGCGCCTAGGCGAATGCAGTCGAACGTTCCGATCAAGTTGATGTTGATCACACGGCTAAATGCCTCAAGGTTTGCGGCGGAGTCATAACTGCCGTCCTTACCGACCGTGCGCTGCGCCCAGCCAATGCCAGCCGAGTTCACGAGTGCTTTCAACGGCCCCATGCTGGTTGCCATCTCAATGGCGTTGATGATGTCATCGGTATTGGTCACATCAACTTTGCAGAAGGCGCCACCGATCTCGTCGGCAACTGCGTTACCCGCTTCCTCCTGAAGGTCTGCGACAACTACTTTTGCGCCCTTAGCTGCCAACTGACGGGCTGCTGCTGCGCCAATTCCAGATGCGCCACCGGTTACTACTGCACTACTTCCGTTGAGTTCCATGCTGGCACGATAGGCCATGAGCACCCAGTTCCACCCAATTGAGGTTCGAGCGTCAGGAGGTGATGAGACCGTTCACGTCGACCAATACGTCTGCGGCCCCGTACAGGTAAACACAAACACGCCCATTTCGATCAACGGGCGAGACGACTCCCCCAGCAACTGTGCTCGATTTAGTGAAGTTGAGATTCGAGACGTACGGACGTGCTCCACAGGGGTACACCGTCGCATACCCTCCTGAATTCTTGACTGTGGCGCCAACAATTGTCAGATTGAACGAGACGGCTACGACACGTTTCCCG
>JBMTDQ010000064.1:0-10020 GCA_049432165.1 Ilumatobacteraceae bacterium | reverse complement strand
AACGCTCCGGCATTCACCGCTCCGAGGCGTTCTTGCAGGACACATGCGTTACTTGGGCAACTAATTTCTGGCGTCACGGTCGCCATCACTATGAGGTCAAGGTCGGATGGCGAAAGCCCAGCCGCGGCAAGTGCATGACGAGAAGCAACTTCGGCCATATCGGTTGTCTCAACATGGCAAATTCCACGTTCAGAAATTCCGGTCCGTTCACTAATCCAGTCATCGTCGGTATCGACGAGAGTTGAAAGATCAGCGTTCGTTAGCGATAGCGGCGGTCGACACTTCCCCCAACCAGTTACTACTGCCCCCATTTGTTCCCCCAGTTAAATTCTTACCTCACAGCGGTGCGTCAATAACTAAAAGGTAGACGATCAGCGCAAGTGCAAAACCAATAAACGAGACGGTGGCAACACCAACGAATCTCACCATGGTTGGGTGGACCGGATTTTCTCCTGCCCGAAGCGGTCCGTGAAGTGCGTCGTATCGAAACTCAGCCCAGAAAATCACCACCCCGCCAACGGCAACCCACAGCACACCAAAGACACCCAGCAAATAGTGAGCATTTGCAGCTGCTGTTCGAGCAAGGAGCCCTCCGGCAATGATCGTCGCCAGTCCGGTGCGCTCCCAGGCAAGGGATGTCCGTTCATGCGGCAACGGTGGATCAAAGGAGTTCAACGGGCGCTGATAACGCCTCCCTTGACGTTCCTTCATCGTGAATCAATCACCAGCAAGATGACTGCTGCCACGCCGATCAACGCAACCCCAATCGCCGTCACCCTTGGAAGGTCCGAGGCCGGTAACGGCTGTTCGAGGCGCATGGCACGCTCATTAAGCGACCAACGGCGAAACGCTGTCGACGCAGTAACGAATGCAAGTACCAGAACCATGATTCCGATGACCTCAACGCCTTGAATGTCTTTGAGGACCACTATCGATCCGAGGCCGCCTGCGACGAGGGCGAGAGAAGTTCTGATCCACGACAAGAACGTTCGCTCGTTGGCGAGAGTGAATCGGTAATCCGGGTCAGCCCCCCAACCGCGAGGATCCGGTGGAAAGAGATATTCACGAATCTTCACTTCACCACTCCTAATTCTGTGATTGCTGCAAGAAAACGATCGTTTTCAGCGGCACTACCGATTGTCACGCGAATACCCTCTCCATCGAACGGCCGCACGACCACGCCCCTCTTCTCAAGTTCGGTTGCGTAATGCATTGTGTTCGCACCTGTCGACAAGTACACAAAGTTTGCTTGATGATGGGGCATCCACCAGCCGAGAGATGCCAGTTGCGATTCAACCCGACCGCGTTCTTTGACGATGACTGCACAACGTGCCTCAATTTCGTCAATATTGTCGATCGCCGCAATTGCTGCTGCCTGCGCCGCTGCATTGACGTGAAACGGGACAGCAACCTTGTCGATATCGGCGACAACCTCGGCGTCTCCGACTGCATAACCAACTCGAAGACCAGCCAGGCCATGGGCTTTTGACAGCGTTCGCGTCACGAGAACATTACGAAAATGCGGCACCACTTCTGCGACAGGGTCAGGGGTATCTGCATCAACAAATTCTCGATACGCCTCATCAATCACAACGATCACACCATCGCCAGCTGCCGATGCGATGCGAACGATGTCATCGGCTGCAAGCAACGTGCCGGTCGGATTGTTCGGCGTTGCCAACATGATCACTTTCGTCGCCGGCGAAATCGCCGCAATGATGCCATCGACGTCATAGGTGAGATCGTCGAGAAGAGGAACTCGAACCATCTCTGCACCCGTCAACTGCGAGTAAATCGGATAGACCTCGAATGACCTCCATCCGAAAATGACTTCGTCCCCCGGATCGAGATAGGTGAGGAAAATCTGTTGCAACAACCCGACGGAGCCATTTCCAATGGTGACCTGATCGGCGTTCACACCCAGCCATGATGCGATACGGGAACGCAACTCTGCTCCACGATGATCTGCGTAGCGGTTCGCTCCTCGCACAGCATGAAGAACCGCATTCTCGATCGCTGAAATTGGGCCTTCGGGGTTCTCGTTCGACGCAAGCTTTACTGCGTCTACAACACCGTGATCTTGCTGCGCCTGTTTTGCGTCCCGTCCGGGTCTGTACGCGGGAAGAGCCTCAACAGCAGAACGAGGGCGACCGGGTCGTGCTAGTGCATTCACATCTAGGAACGGTAGCGCCCAACGACCCCCGAGTTCTCGAGTTCATCGATCTCTTCTTCGGAGTATCCAAGTTCAGACAGCACCTCGCGGCCGTTCTCACCAAGCAGCGGCGCAAATCGACGAGGTTCGGCGTCGGTCGGAACCCCAGGTGCAAGCGATGGCGTGATTCGATATTGGCCGAGGCGCGGATGTTCCGTCATTGGAAGTGCGTTCGTTACATCGTCAAGGCTGACCACTTCATGAACTGGGACACCTGCTGATGCACATGCGCTTACGAACTCGCTGGTGGTGAGTTCGCCCGCAATTCGCTGGTACTCGCGGTACAGCTCATCAATGTTGTTCAGCCGACCGAGTCGAGAAACAAATCGATCATCATCAAGCATTTCAAGCCGGCCGCCAATACGAATCAGCGCCTCAAAGTGGTGTCGCTCATAGGCCAGAATTGCGACGAGTCCCCCATCAGAGGTCCGCAATGGGCGGCGCTCCGGGCTCAGCAGCCGTGGATAACCGGCTCGGGAAAATTGCGGCTCTGGAATTGCTTCCGCGCCATGTTCGACGAGGAGAAATGCTCGCATCATGTCGTACATCGCAAGTACCGTGTCGGTTCCCTCACCGGTGCGCTCGCGATGGAACAGTCCCGCTAATACAGCCTGCGCGAGCGCCATGCCCGACACTTTGTCGGCGATAAGAATTGGTGCCATCACTGGCGGAAGTCCGGCACGTTCATTCGTATCGACGAATCCAGTTGCTGCTTGGATGATGTCGTCGTACGCAGCAGCATCTGCATGTTCAGAATTTGGATCGTAGCCGGCTGCGGCAACCCAAACGAGGTCTGGGCGTAACGGACGCAAGTCAGCAGGGGTCACCCGGGCACGCTCACGAGACCCTGGGCGAAGGTTGGTCACAAACACATCGCTCTCTGCGACAAGTTTCTCGAAAATTGCCCGACCCTCGTCACTGCGCAGGTCAAGAACAATGCTGCGCTTGTTGCGCATCAGGTTCAACGTCACCCCAGAGACATCTGGGTGGGGGCCCCTGCCCATATGACGGTTTGCATCCCCGACGGTGGTCTCCACCACCGTCACATCAGCGCCCATGTCGGCAAGAATCTGGGTTCCAAACGGACCCATAATGACTGCCGTAAGGTCGAGGACTTTTACACCAGCAAGCGGTTGATAATGGCTCATCGGCTACTTAGTGGAGCAGGTCGACTGGCATGTCAACGAATCGTGCACGCAGCCACTCGCCGAGGCTTTTTGCTTGACCATCAGTACGAGTTGATGCCGCAACCCCTTCAGACAGCAGCCCTCTCACAACGAAGTTCAGCGATCGAATATTTGGGAACGCGTACCGATCTACTGTGAGGTCGGCAGTTTCAGGAAGCAGTTCCTTGAGCCGCTCAACCGTAAGAAATGCGTCAAGCCAAAGCCACGCGTCATCACTTCGGGCGAACATCCCTAGATTCGCGTCTCCACCCTTGTCACCTGAGCGCGCACCAAACAGGGTTCCTAGCGGGACACTTCGAGTGTCGCCGTCGGGAGTTGACCCCTGAGGGCCGGCGGTCGGTTCGACGATCACCGGATCGCAATCAGGTGCAATCGATTCGACTTGGCGAGTCGAGCCATTCACATGCACATACGCCGGAACAAGATCTGCTGGAACGAGAGCCGGTCGATACACCCCAAATGGCGAGCCTGCGGACGGGCCGCCAGATAGCGAGTAGAACCCGGGAATGCTTGAGAGTCCCGTTTCTACGAATGCATTTGAAAATGCTCGACCAACTTTGCGTTCATCGCGATCTTTCACGCTGATACGGAGTTGAGCAGTCGCTGCCTCGTTGCTGTTCGGGTCGACATGGTCGGTCCTCACTAGCCGAACTTCACACTCCTCGAAGTCGCTCGCTGCGTACGGCGAGGCCTCCCAGAATGCTTCAAGAGCCATTTCAGATTTTTCCTCGATGTCAAGCCCTGTCAAAGCGAGCACCATGTCGTTGCGGTAACCCCCGAGCTCGTTCATCGCAACCTTCAATGACCCGGTCGGAGGTTCACCCTTGACGCCTGAGATTCGGACACGGTCTTGTTCAACCTGCTCAAGTGAGATGGTGTCAAACCGAGATGTCACATCAGGCCCGAGATAATGCGAGCCACCGATTTCGTAGAGCAGCTGACTTGTCACCGTGCCCACTGAGACGAGCCCCCCAGTGCCGTCGTGTTTGCCAATCACACTTGAGCCGTCAGCAAACACATCAGCCCACGGGAAGCCGATTCGCTCCCGACCAGAAACCTCGGTGAAGAACGAGTAATTCCCCCCTGTGACCTGACCAGAGCATTCGATGACATGACCTGCAACCACAGCACCAGCAAGGGCATCCCAATCGGTGCGTGACCACCCGTGATGGTACGCCGCTGGACCGCAGACGACCGCTGCGTCGGTAACTCGACCTGTAACGACGATGTCTGCACCCTGTGACAGTGCATCGACAATTCCCCAACAGCCGAGGTACGCGTTTGCCGACACATAGCGTGAGACGTCACCAAGCCCGTTCGATGGATCAAATGCGACGAGGTCGCCCGATGACGCGAGGTCAACTGCCCGATCTAACAAGTTGTCACCGTCGACATACGCAATTGTCGGATTCAGACCAAGACGGTCCGCAATTTCCTGGAGAGCGTCTGCACAACCGCCCGGATCGAGCCCACCTGCATTAGAGACCACCTTGATTCCCCGATCAAGACAGGTTCCCATGACCTGCTCCATCTGTGTCACAAAGGTTGATGCGAATCCCCGTCCGGGATTCTTCGCCCGAATTCTTGAAAGGATGAGCATGGTGAGTTCGGCGAGCCAGTCACCGGTGAGCACGTCAATTGGACCGCCCTCGACCATCTCTTTGGCACCAGATAACCGGTCGCCAAAAAATCCGGAACAGTTTGCAATACGAATTGAGTCACTCATCACTCGTCACTTCCCTGATCAAGTTCAACGAGCAGATCACCCATATCAACACGATCACCGACGGCAAAACGGACCTCAGCCACTGTCGATGCTGCGGGTGCGGTGATTTGATGCTCCATTTTCATCGCCTCAATGACCATGAGTACTTGGTCAGCCTCAACCACATCTCCGACAGCCACTCGAACATCAATCACGGTGCCCGGTAGTGGCGCAACTGGACCGGAACCAGCAAGGTCTGCATCATGTTGAGCAAACCGCGGCAATTCGTGCCACAACGTCCGGCCCGAGAACCCGCTAACCCGCCAACCATCCCCGTCTCGTGTCACGGCTGGCGAGGTTCGGCGACCATCTATTTCGATCGCACGCCCATGGCATCGAACGACAGCGGTTCGGCGCTGATCTTCACCAAGCACCCCCTCATCGTCAGCCTTTGGCCATTCACCGAGTTTGAATTCCCAACTGTCGTTTCCGATGAAGCTGTACTCGACTTCGTGCTCAACCGATTCTTCACCGCCCGATTCGATCATCGTCACCCGTTGGCCACGTGTCGCGAGATTTCTCCACCCACTCGGAGCGAATCCCCAATGCCGGTCGGCCCGACGATGTTCTTCAGCCCGTTGGAGTACGACTGAGACCAAATGGGCATCAATCTCTGACTGCTCTGGTCTGACGCCTTTCAATACTTCGGGATGGCGATCGAGGTACCCGGTGTCGACTGAGCCAGCAGCAAATTCAACATCAGTGAGAATCGCGACGAGGCTGTCTGCATTGGTTCGAACCCCAGCAATGTCGGCTCGGCGCATCGCGTCCGCAGCGACTGACAATGCTGTTGCACGGTCGCGACCAGTTGCAATTACCTTTGCCAACAGCGAGTCGTAGTTCGTTGTGACGGTGCTGCCGGCATGAATTCCGCTATCAACTCGGACGCTTCCAGGAACCGAAAAAGCGGTGATTTC
Organism: Ilumatobacteraceae bacterium; assembly: GCA_049432165.1. Classification (GTDB taxonomy): domain Bacteria; phylum Actinomycetota; class Acidimicrobiia; order Acidimicrobiales; family Ilumatobacteraceae; genus Casp-actino5. The sequence goes on along the minus strand of JBMTDQ010000064.1, from coordinate 3,939 downwards.
GCCAGTTGACGGCATCCACCCGCTACTCGGATCTTCAGCGACAACGCGAAGTTCAACTGCGTGGCCGCACAACGAAATCTCATCCTGTGAAATACCGAGCCCGAGACCCATTGCAACGTCAAACTGCAGCCCCACCAAATCAACACCCGTGACAGCCTCGGTCACCGGGTGCTCAACTTGAAGACGAGTATTGACTTCCAAGAAGGTGATGGTGCCATCGCTGCCAACTAAAAACTCGACAGTTCCAGCTCCGCGGTAATTCACGTGACGAGCGAGTCGAATGGCTCCATCGTGCAGGGCTGAGCGGACATCATCAGCCAAGCCGATTGCTGGAGCCTCCTCGATTACCTTCTGATTACGGCGCTGCACCGAGCAATCACGCTCACCAAAATGCAGCACTTCTCCACGGCCGTCGCCAACCACCTGTACTTCGATGTGGCGCCCTTGTTCGATGTACGGCTCGATAAATACCGAGGCATCACCGAACGCGGCTGCTGCTTCACGAGATGCTGACTCGATCGCTGACGCGAGGTCATCGCCTTCTCGCACGATCCGCATTCCTCGGCCACCACCCCCTGCTGCTGCCTTGACGAGCGCAGGCATGGGAACGTCTGACGGAATGTTTCCACTGCCCGACACTTCGATGATCGCAGTAGTCGGGACTCCGGCTTGCTCAGCCGCTCGCTTCGCTGCGATCTTGTCGCCAAGCAACTCGATCTGTTCGGGCGTCGGCCCAATCCACATCAATCCAGCCGCCTCAACAGCACGGGCTGCGTCGGCATTCTCTGCCAGAAAGCCGTAACCGGGGTGCACTGCATCGCATTGGTTCTCAACTGCTGCTTCCACAATTGCATCAACTCGGAGGTAGCTCTCCGCTGCAGTTTCTCCGCCAAGGGCAACAGCGATATCCATCGATTCGAGATGAAGAGAGGTCCTATCGGCATCTGAGTACACGCCGACGCAGGAAATGCCACGCTCTTTGGCCGTTCTCGCAATGCGGATTGCGATCTCACCTCGGTTGGCAATCAGGAGCCGTCGGATCTGTCGAGTAGTCATGATCAGTGCCTCCACACGCCGTATTCGGTTGCCCCGCGAACTTCGTTTGAGTGAATCGCTGAGAGCGCCATGCCCAAGACATGTCGAGTGTCATTTGGGTGAATGATTCCGTCATCCCAAATCCGTCCAGTTGCGAACAGGGCCGAGCTCTCACTTTCAATCTGCGCTTCAAGGGCTTCTTTTTGAGCGTTTAACACATCCTCATCGACGTCAGCACCCCTACCAGCTGCCGCGTTGCGGGCAACGATGTCCATCACACCTGCAAGTTGTCGGCCGCCCATCACTGCGATCTTGTGGTTCGGCCAAGTGAAGACAAAGCGTGGGTCATAGGCCCGCCCTGCCATGCCATAGTTGCCCGCCCCATACGAGGCGCCGACCATGAGCACGACATGAGGAACTTCGGAGTTCGACACCGCGTTGATAAGTTTGGCTCCATTACGAATGATGCCGCCACGCTCGGCCTGCGAGCCAACCATGAACCCCGTGATGTTGTGCAAGAACACCAGTGGCGTGTTCGTCCTATTGCAGAGCTGAATGAATTGAGCACCTTTTGAGGCTTCTTCTGAAAAGAGAATTCCGTTGTTGCCAATGAAGCCGACCGGGAATCCGTGCACAGAACCCCATCCACAGATCAACTTGTCGCCATAGAGCGGTTTGAATTCTTCAAACCTGCTTCCATCGAGCACCCTCGCATACACCTCGCGAATGTCGAATGGGACGCGGACATCAGCCGATGCGCACCCAATCAGTTCATCAGTTGGGTACAGAGGCTCATCTGCGGGTTCTGTTGGGCCAGGGCCAAGTTTCTGCCAACGCAAGTGCGCAACAATTTCTCTCGTAATGCGAAGAGCATCCATCTCGTCAACAGCGAGATAGTCCGACAGGCCACTCACTCGCGAGTGCATTTCGGCCCCGCCGAGTGACTCTTCGTCAATGATCTCGTCGATTGCCATCTTGACGAGCGGCGGGCCACCTAAGTACGCCGTTCCTCTATCTTTCACGAACACGGTGTAATCACTCATGCCAGGCGTATACGCACCGCCAGCAGTTGCCGGGCCAAACCCAACAGCAATTGTTGGAATTCCGGCTTTCGAGAGTTGCGTTTGGTGTTTGAAGCTCGCCCCGCCTCGAACAAAAATGTCGGCCTGGTGAGGGAGGTCGGCGCCAGCAGACTCGTTGAGAGCGATCCACGGCAGTCGGTTCTGCGCCACAATCTCGAAGAAGCGTGAACCCTTCTCAACGGTTCGGGGGTTCGATGAACCACCTCGGTAGGTCATGTCGGTTGCGGTAATTCCCACCTCGACGCCTTCGACGATGCCAATTCCGACAACGACTCCAGCACCAATCGGAAACTCAGAACCCCAGCCGGCGAGCGGGCTCAACTCGAGGAACGGCGTATCGGGATCAATCAGCTGCTCGATGCGCTCACGAGCGAGCATCTTTCCGCGTTTGCGATGGCGGTCGACATAACGCTGACCCCCGATCGTCTCGACTTTCGCCAGCTCATCAGCGACCAGAGCCCAGAGCGACTCCATCTCTGATCGATTTTTTATGAACTCAGAACTGCGCGTATCAAGCCTTGATCGGATGACCGATCTCGGTCGTGTCGCGCTCCCCACCGTTGTTTCGTTCGACACAATTGATGACCGTACGTGGTGGTACCTTCGGGAGTCAATCTGGTGACACGCAGCGGCGGTGATGACGTCTGCCGTAACGGGGGTTGTTCACCTAATGGAGGAGGGAAACATGACCGTTCAGGGGATTCTTGACGACCTGATCGCTGAGCAACAAGCGCTTGATGATGTTGTTGCATCGCTCTCCGAAGAGCAGTGGGCTCAACCCACTCCAAGCCCCGGGTGGACAATCGCTGATCAAATTGCACACCTCACCTATTTCGATGCCACGGCCGCTCTCGCAATTCGGGATACAGCCGCATTCATAGAGCACCGAGCCCACCTCGCTGAACTCATGGCCGATCCGCACGCGGTTGAGGCAGAGACGATGGGACCGCTTCGAGCACTCACTGGAGAAGGTCTTCTCAGCGAATGGCGGGCAAATCGCCGAGCACTTGAGTCTGCTGGCCGCAGTCTTGCGGAGGATGCTCGAGTTGAGTGGTACGGCCCGTCGATGGGCGCAAAATCATTTCTCACCGCACGACTGATGGAGGCCTGGGCTCACGGGCAGGACGTGGTCGACACCTTAGGAACCTCCAGGTCCGCATCGGATCGCCTGCGACATATCGCGCAGCTCGGGGTCATCACCCGCGGATGGAGTTACATCAACCGAGGACTCGATGTCCCTGCCGGAAATGTGTCGGTCACGCTGACCGCACCATCTGGTGACATTTGGGAATGGAACCAGGGCGATGCCGAAGCATCAGTTTCGGGAAATGCAGAAGACTTCTGTTTAGTCGTCACCCAGCGACGCCACGTCGATGACACCGAGCTCGTTGCTGAAGGCGAACTTGCCCGTGACTGGCTGTTGCAAGCCCAAGCATTTGCGGGTGGAGCGACGGATGGCCCTGCCGCTGGTTCATGGAGGGACAACTAATGGATTTTGATTTTCCTGCCGACGACGATCCTCGCCGGATCGAATTGCGTTCTTGGCTATCTGAGCACCCATCTCCAACAAGCGCTGAACTCCACGAAGCGGGCCTTCTCGTTCCGCACTGGCCACGACCATGGGGGGTTGAAGCAGACCCAATTCACCAACTCATCATTGACGAGGAATTGAAGGCAGCCGGGGTGAAAGAAACTTCCGTCTCGACGAACCCAATCGGAGTTGGATGGGCTGCCCCCACCATCTTGCTCGCAGGAAGCGATTGGCAGAAGGAAAGATTTCTCCCGAAGATTTTCAGCGGTGAAGAGCAGTGGTGTCAGTTGT
>JBMTDQ010000063.1:0-10496 GCA_049432165.1 Ilumatobacteraceae bacterium | reverse complement strand
TTCATTGAGGTCGCCGCGTTGCTCGGCGAAATTGGTGGGCTATCGGCATGAACGGATTCGCATGATTCGTGTCGCAACATGGAATCTCTGGTGTCGTCACGGCAACTGGGAAGAACGTCAACCTGCAATCTTCTCGACACTTGCTGGTCTCAACGCTGACATCATTGGGCTTCAAGAAGTCAGCACCCGTGAACCTGATCAGGTTGAACAACTGAAGTCAGAACTTGGCTACCACATCGCAGTATCCCCTGATGTTGAGCACGATCGATGGGGAATCGCAAATGTCATAACGAGCCGGTGGCCGATTCTCGAGTCAGGTTGGAACTATCTCGACGTTGGCGAGATGCCGCCGCATCGCACAGTGCTGTGGGCACAGATCGATGCACCGTTCGGGTTGGTGCAGGTGTTCTGCACTCACCTGTCGCATGGGTTTGACAACAGCTTGCTCCGCCAGCGCCAACTTGAAGAGATCTGCGAACTTATCTCGTCACAACGCGGCGACCCAAAGGAATCATTTCCCCCAATTCTCATTGGTGATCTCAACGCAGTGCCCGACAGTGACGAGATTCGGCGTCTGACAGGTTTAGGGCCCGCATATGTTGCAGGTTTTGTCGCCACCGATGCATGGGCTCAATGTGGGAACGGTGACGGTGTCACGTACTCGGCAGCAAATCCGTATGTCGTTGACTCTGCTTGGCCGAATCGGCGGCTTGATTATGTGATGTCAGGATGGCCTCGACAGCGCCCATCAGGGAACCCCGTCATTGTTGAGCGTTTTGGTATTGCCCCTGTCGATGGTGTGGTTGCCAGCGACCACTACGGCGTGATCGCGACTCTCAACTCACCAGCCGACTAGCGATTGATATCACGGCTTTTAGTCATCTCCAGGCTCAATTGAGAATCACCATCATTACTGCATTGCGGCCCACGGCAATCCAGCAATCATGTAACTCACAACGCTTTTGAGTTGCGTCTTATCTGGACGCACCCGCGAGATAGCTGACAGTGCTGAAAACTGTCCGAGGATAAACGGGACAACAGCTGAAGGAGAACTATCCGACAGAAGTTCGCCTTCAGCGATCGAGGCAATAACTCGCTGTTGAACTCTTGCTGCCAAGCCCCCTTGAAGCCGGCCAATTGTGTCGGCAATCAGTCCACTCCCAAAGTCGCCAGACATCCCGCTATCACCGAGGAAGCAGCCCGCCGGAAGATCGTCATCAAGGATGCGCTCCACAAAGACGTCAAACACCCCTTCGAGCGCAAGCCGCAGAGAAGGTGCCTGCTCGAGATGAGCTTCGGCCGGCGCAATGTACACCCGATGGTATTCCTCAAGGGCAGCGGAAAAAATTGCTTCTTTCTCTCCCAACGTCCGACACAGTGTCGGTTTGGTGACACCAAGCTCACTTGCGACTTGTTCGAGAGTTGATGCTCCGTACCCGTCGTGCCAGAACAGACGAAGAATGATGGGCATTGCCTCGGTGAGATCAATTGAGCGCGGGCGGCCGCCAGGCATAGTTTTCCTTTATGAATGACAACAGATTGCTGAGATGCCCTTAAAGTTTACAGTTTCGTACCAACGAGTAGGAAACATCTTTTGTATCGATACCGTCGTTGTGCGATCGACAGCGGGCAATTTTTCAAGACGGCACTTTGTTGATCGGATGGCTCCACTCCGCATACGGCATATTTGTGCCGAGCACCACCCGAGTATGAGTTCCGGCAAGCGTCCGGTGCAACCAACCGGCTTCTGCGGTCACCATGCAGCCCGACTGAACCTGTGTGACAGCACCTGCCTCGTCGGCGAATGAGCCTGAGCCAGAGACGACGATCGCTACTGAGTTGAATTCGTGCCAATGAAGCTCTTCATCAGCATCATGAACGTCATCGAATACCAGCGAGTGATATCCGAGAGACTCGACGTAGCGCAGAGCCTCGTCTTCGGTGAGTGGATCTCCCTGAGTAAATGTCATTAAAGAGGTCATTTACTGACCATATCGCACGGTCGCCCGACAGCCTGACCAGCGGCAACAGCAAGTTAGAAGGAGAGGACGACGTCAGCAGCTGCGCTCATCGCAACAACTCCTGGCGGGCCACTCCACACCAAGCCATCTGTAACCATCAGCACTTCGTCCGCATTTTCGGGAGTGACTCCTACAACTGCTTGAGAGCCGGTTGAACATGCGATTTTGGCCCCCGCAATCAGACTCTCCATCATTGTCCGACATGTGCCTGATGGCATGCCGACCCGGCTATCGAGGCCGTCGATGAACTGACCCTGCAGAAGTTGAACTGCATGCGAAGCGAAAAAGACTTCGACTTCATGGCCGCTCGTCAATGCTTCAGTAGCGCACGCAAGTCCGACTGCGCATCTACGAGGGTCGACGTCTGGATCTGTCGAGATCATAAAAAAATATGTAGTCATTGCTTCCCCTAACGTTGTCCTTGATGCAAGCGGGGAACTGATCAACTTTGAAGTTGTTTCAGTACGCCACCACACCGACAACCATAACCACCACACCCTGTGATGCGTCACTCGCGTTCGACACGAACGGTGGCTCTAACGCCCCCGGCACCTTGACAGGCTGCGGCGGCGACACCGTCACCATCCCGCCAACACCATCAACACCACCGCTAGGTGGCGGTGACGTCGAAGGGTCGCAGCCCTGCGACGGAACATGGCGAGTTATCTCCGTAACGGTTCAACTTCGGCCACGGCCCGCAATCTGTAATGCTGACATGACCAACCCCGAGCCAAAAAACTCGTTCTGGCTCCTTACAACCCTGATGATGAGTACCCCATGACATCTCCCGAACTTGACCCGAACGTCACTGCAGCAATTGAGGACAGCTTCGCCAAACAAGGACTCATGGCAACTATCGGCGCTGAACTGCGTCTCGTTGCCTCAGGAGAAGTGCGGCTTCGCATCAACGCCAGCGAGTCACTTACCCAGCACCACGGCTTTCTTCACGCCGGCATTATCGGAACGATTCTCGATTCGTCCTGCGGATGGGCGTCACAAACACTCATGCCGTTGGGAACTGAGGTGCTCACCGTCGAATACAAACTCAACCTCCTTCGCCCAGCAGCGGGAGAACATTTCGAAGGGCGTGGCACGGTTGTCAGGGCGGGTACCACACTCACCGCTGCGGAAGCAGTGTTTTACACAACAGATGACCCCGACAGGCTCATCGCAACGATGACCGCCACACTGATCGGTGTGCGTCCTCAGTCTTCTGACTAAAAGGCGCGATCAGAGACCGACGGCGGCACGCTCAGCAGCAACTGCGGCGTCCATCTGGCTGAGCACGTCACCACGCAACGCCCGCACCGTTGACGCATATGCCCGCGCATCGAGTTGCTCTGCGAAACCCTGCGCCACTTCAATTGCTCGGTCAACAACCTGGTCTGCCGCAGTGACCTCATCTAAAAACCCTGCATCTACTGCGCCTTGGCCATCGAAGAGTTTTGCGTTCGCTACCGAAACCTGAAGGTGCCGCTTCGACAGTCGTTCTCTTGCGATGACCAACGCCCATTCAGGAAGCGTCAACGAAATCGCGACCTCATTCAGCCCAATCTTCACCGGACCATCAACTCCGACGCGATAGTCGCAGCCGAGCAATAGCAACGCCCCAGCGGCAACCGCATGACCGGTAGATGCCGCAATGACAGGCAGCGACGCGCCGTATACCTGTCGAATGAATGACCCGCCAGCTGACACCAAACCGGTGATCGCTTTTGCGTCACCCGAGTTAATGACGTCTAAATCGAACCCTGCCACGAAAATCTTGGCGTTACCCGCAAGCACCACGGCACCAATATCAGCCTCAGCTTCCGCTCGCGTGATCTCTTCACCGAGAGCTTCCAATAACGAAATAGAAAAGGCGTTCGCTTTTCCGTCGTCAACGGAAACGCACAGGACATTGTTGATCTTTTCAGTCGTAATCGATGGATGCGCCATGCTGTCGACCGTAGCCCATCGCCATCACCGCATCAGATGGCGTAGACCTCGTACACGACTCCTTCAGCATTCGTGCTTCCGAGCGCAACGCAGAACAGGCCGTTGAGCCAGGCGTAACGCTCATCACCTGTCTCAAACCTCGGAGCGGTTCGGATGCTGCTCGTTCCATCTCCGTTCGGCTTCGCAAAGCCGGTGTAGGTGACGTAGATATCAGCGCCGTCGTCGGTACGGAACGAAAGGCGAACATCGAGCGAGAAACCTCCATCACCAAGCATGGTCACCCAGTCTCCCGCAGCAACACCGGGCAACAGCGATGCGTTGATCTTGGGCCCAACGAATGTGCCGCCGGTGACCGTGGCGACGACCTTGGTGCCGAACGGACCGCGAGAAACAACGGGTCGGTCGACCTCATGAGTGCGTGCGGTAAGGGTGCCGATGAACTCGGCTGGAATTGCGTCAAGATCCATGTACCGACCGTAGGTGACAATGTGCCACAAGTTGCGGTCGAAACTTCGAACTCACTGACGAGTAGGGTCGCATCAACATCTCAGAAGGGGGTTCTGATGTTGGATGATGCTGCGATATTCGATCATCGTATTCCTGCTCGAGAGGCGTGCGTCCTCGGCTATCTCCTCGAGCGCTGGGCCAAAGAACAACCGGACGAGGTCGCGATCATCTTCCACGAAGGACCATCATGGACATGGCGCGAAACCCTTGACCAGACCCGCCGGGTCGCTAAAGCCCTATCGGATCTCGGTGTCACCAAAGGCGACCATGTGCTGTCATGGCAGCCCAACGGGCCCGAGGCAATCCTCACCTGGTTTGGCCTCAACTACCTTGGAGCGGTCTACGTTCCTTTAAATACTGCCTACAAAGGCGGAATTCTCGAGCACCAAGTACGCATCTCTGACGCCCGCCTCATCGTGTGTCATGCGGAACTCGCAACGCGACTCAGCGACATCGACACCGCAGCACTCACCGACCTCGTCATCGTTGGAAACCAAGACGTGAAGCCCAGCAATATTGCAGGGCTTACCACCCACCCAGCCTCAACACTCATGCCACCGACCGGACTGACTGAGATGCCCGAGGCCGTCAACCCGTGGGATACGCAGTACATCATCTTCACCTCAGGAACCACAGGCCCATCCAAGGCCGTCCTTTCCTCGTATCTGCAGGGCTACGAAATGGGACCCGTTGCCAATCCCCGCTATGACAGCGACGACCGCATACTGGTCAACCTCCCCCTGTTCCACGTGGGAGGCACCGTCTTTCCCATCATCGCTCTCGCCACCGGCGGATCATGCGTGATCGACTCCCACTTCCGAACAAATGAGTTTTGGTCGACCGTACGAGAACACAAGATCACGGTGGTATGTCTGCTCGCCGCCATGGCGCCATTTCTCCTCAACCTGCCTGAGTTTGAAGGAGAACAGGACCACACGCTTCGCACCACCATCATCGTGCCGTGGACCGAAGAGGCAATGCTCGTGGCAGAGCGCTACAAGCTGGATGCCATGACCACCTTCAACATGACTGAGGTGTCCTCGCCCCTCATGTCTGATCTTCACCCGCCCACTCCTGGACTGTGCGGAAAAGTGCGGCCTGGAATCGAAGCCAGAGTGGTCGACGACAATGACTGCGAGGTTGCGCCCGGCCATGTCGGTGAGCTCATTCTTCGAAGCGACAGCCCGTGGGCAATGAACCATGGGTATTACAAGAACCCTGAAGCGACCGCCAAAGCCTGGCGTAACGGTTGGTTCCACACCGGTGACGGCTTCCGATACGACGAAGACGGCAACTTCTTTTTCGTCGACCGCATCAAGGATGCAATCCGGCGACGCGGCGAGAACATCTCATCATTTGAGGTTGAGAACGAAGTCGTCGCTCACCCCGACATCGCTGAGGCGGCAGCGATACCGGTACCAAGCGAACTCGGCGAGGATGACGTGATGATCGTTGTCGCACCAGTTAACGGGGCAACCATCGACAGCAAGCAACTCTTCGAGTTCCTCGTGCCTCTCATGGCGCATTTCATGCTCCCGCGCTACATCCGGGTAGTTGCAGAACTCCCCAAGACACCCACCCAGAAGGTCCAGAAACATCTCCTGAAGAGTGACGGCGTCACCGCCGACACCTGGGATCGAGAGGATGCCGGCATCGAGATCAAACGCGAACGCATTGGATGATCGAGCCTGAGGTCGCAGGGCGATCCAGAAGGACACATCAGCACAGCGAATGTTGTCGGAAATAGCAAACGACCCATGCGGTCGAGCCGGTCATGACCCCCAGTTGACAGGTTCTTCGTTGGTGGTGATCAGCACCTTTGACCATTCGGTTCTCAAGTTGTCGGCGTCGCCGCTCACGTTGAGGCGGAAGCATCCAAGATCAAGTTCAGAGGCTGGGCGCGAAAGCAACTGAGCAACAGAGAGCGCTGCTTCGTGTGTTTCGAGCATGCGAGACTGCCACCTGCCGAACACTTTTTCGTTTTCGGCATATTCCTCGGTCATTGATGTCCGAATGAAGGGGAACATCACCGAGCAGGCGCTCACCATGTCAGCAGACTTCCCAAGGTTGACACGTAGCACTTCAGGAAGGCGAAGAACAGCCCAGTTCGCAATCACATAGCCGGGCACCGAAACTCCGGGGTCGATCGCTTGCGAGGACGACACATAGACCAGTTGAAGGGGGCTGTTGTGATAAATCGCCTCACTCGCCCACAGGTGGGTCCACGACAAAAATCCGTCAATTTTTGTGTTCATCACAAGGCGTGATTCGGTGAGGTTTTCCATGAACGCCGAGCGCACTCGGGCACGGCGTTCAGCCATGTTCTCATCTTCAATCTCTGGAAGTGAGCGTCCGAAGCGGTAGCCGCTTTCGGTGAGGCCTGAGTTGCAAATGATGACGTCGGGGATGTGCCCACCCATTTGCTCAATGGTGTATGAACGCGATGCCCACAGGTCGGTATGGCTTGTAACATCGGCTTGCAACGCGAATGCGTGAACTCCTTGGTCACGGATCGCATCAACGAGGTCGAACCCATCGCGGTAGCTGCTGTTGAAGTGCACTCCTACGGCTTCAGCTCCGTTCATCGCAGCAGCAAGGGCGACCCCTTGTCCGAGTCCGCCGTCTTTTCCTGAGCCGGTGATGAGGACTCGTTTGCCCGCAAAGGCCTCGGCGTGAACTCCACCGAAATCGAATTGCGTTGTATCGGCGGTGAATGCCATGTCGAATCCCACTTTCTACGGGGATTGTGAATTATCCCGCTAGTGACTGCGAGCGTAATAGACGATCAAAATGAATCAATATTTGGGACGTGCCGAAGATTGAACAAACAACGTGACCGCAGGCCATCCACACACCAAGCCTTGAAACGGATTGATAGTGCCTGCTGATATTTAACTCTCAGGCGATGCATCATGAGGATGCGCGTACGTTCTCGCCGCGATTATGCCGCTGTTACCGCAGTTGCAACCTCATGCCATTTCGCCGCATTGTCAGGGTTTGCAGCAAGATCGTCAACAGTGAGATAAGAGATCACACGTTCAGCCAGACCTTGGTAGCGATCGATGAGGCGGTCGGCAATTTCATCCCACGGCCCAACAATTGCGAACGTGTCGAGCATCTCATCGGTGATCGTTGCAGCAAGGCCGTTCGTGTCGCCGGCTTTGATGCAGTCGTTCAATCGGCTCGACACCCCCTCAAACCCGAGGTCATCAAACTGGAACGCATAGTTCTTCGTGGAACCGTAGAACCCGATTTGAGTACGAGCCCGATGAGCGAGCGCCTCACGTTCCTCCTCGGTATCACCGGGCACAATGAACACCGGAATCAGCAAATCGACATCTGCAGGGTCGCGATCTGCACTCGCAGCGCCCTCGGCAACTGCAGGAAGCAAGCGTTCGTTGATGTAATGAACCGAGTGCAGCGGATGCACATGCACCCCGTCTGCGACCGCTCCAGCCATGCGAGTCATCCACGGCCCCACCGCAGACACATCAACTTTCACATCACCATGGTTGTGTGAGAGCGGCATCCACTGCTGCGGGAGCATCGTTAACTCGTAATACGAGCCACGGTGGTCAAGTTTCGCATCACCCCTGAATGCCGCAAGGGTCGCCTGCACCGCATGCAAATAGTCACGCATGCGTGGACCAGGAGGATCAAACTCCATGCCGTAGCGCCGCTCAATATGGGCCCGCACCTGACTCCCGAGCCCTAAACGAAACTGGCCCTCGGTGTTGCCGGCTAATTCCCACGCAAGGCTGGCAGCAACCATCGGGCTAATTGGAAACGCGACAGCAATACCTGTCGAATACGTGAGACTCGGAGCCGCCATCGCTGCTGCCGCGATACTCATCCATGGCGTCTGACCAGTTTCGGTGAACATCAACCCCGAGAAGCCGGCGCGTTCAGCTGTTACCGCTAGTTCAGCCGCATCCTTCCATCGACTCGGACCAACCATGATGTCAAAGTCCATGACTCTCTCCTTTTCCCGGTCGCCAACGGGCATGCCCGCAGTAGAAGTCACGGTACGCAACTGAACAGGTGAGCGACGAGCCGGTTGCTCAGCCGAGAGAAGAGCAGTACGAAAGCGATTGGTGTCGGAGGGGGGACTTGAACCCCCACGCCCATTAGTAGGGCACTAGCACCTCAAGCTAGCGCGTCTGCCATTCCGCCACTCCGACGTGGTGATGAGAGGCTATCGGCAACAACAGCGAGTACACGCTGCCATCACCAAACCACTCAGCGGACGTAAAGGAAGCTCAGCGCAAGGACCGAAAGGATCCACGAAAGAGCAAACACCGTCGTGATGCGGTTCAAGTTGCGCTCAGCTGCGGTCGATCCCAGCGCAGCGCCACCGCCACCACCAAACATGTCAGATAGACCGCCACCACGGCCAGAATGCAACAGCACCCCGGAGATAGTTCCGATCATTGACACGATGTTGATGACCAACATCACGTACAGCATTACATCACGCACGGGTGAAATGTTATCGCCGCTAAACGCCGTGCGGTCAGCAGAGTTCTACTCATCGCAAAGCCACCGACCCACAGCGAGTCAGCGAAGTTCAGTCACGAACGGTGCCTGGCGAACCAGCGAGGAATGTGTGATGGTGACCCCGTCTTTCGTGGTCCAAATGCCTGGAACCGCAAGAGCACCAATTCCGTCGGCAAACCAGCCGGCAGCACCACAGCTCAGCACCGGGTTCGTGCACGCAGCCCACTCCTCCACCCCGACGTAAATCGTTCCGTCACCATCGAGATCTTCAAGGGTTGCCAACTTCTCGATCGCCAGCACCCCTGATGCTCCAATTGCAGACAACGACTCGGAAGGACCGACTGTGTCGGGCCGCCACGCAATTGTTGATGGCAACTTCACGAGCGGTAACACGTGATGAGTCTCAGCCATTCGACCCAGAACGGCACGGACATCAGCGATGTGGTCGTCATCATCGCGCATCGTCAGCGCACGAGCGAGTAGCGCATCGGCCTCTGCGTCACAGAACCCGTTCACGTTCCAGCCCTCCCGCTCTGCCGTCGAGAATTCTGAACACGAATTAGCTGCTGCAAGCAAGCCCACGTCAGCAATCCCCGACTGGGCATACACCGAAAGGTCCCAGTCGCCTGCTGCGAGGCGATCAGCGAACTCGAACTCGCTTCCGACCGATTCGACCTTCAGTCTGAAACCCTCATCTCGCATCATCGGCACCAGCACATCAATGAGCTGCTCTTGTCGGGCTCGACCACCAGCCACCAACCAGATGATTTCGTGTGGCTCACCGGTTTCATCCTGCCAATAGCCGTCACCATCGAATGTCCAACCGGCTTCGGTGAGCATCTGAGCACCTGCGCCCGGGTCAAACGAGTCGGCAAATGGTGCAATATCGACACACCAATCATCGAAGGTCACAGGGCCACAATTCCAGACATTTGTTGCACCCAGCAGCGGCTCATACACCTCGTCGACGAGCACCTCACGGTCAACTGAACGCCAAAAAGCCTCTCTGAACACTGGGTCAGCAAACGCACCTGTTGAACGAAGGAACATGTCTTCGTGCCGGCCAAGATCAAACTGCTCGAACCCCAAATTGGGGTCTGATAATCCCTCAACGGTTTCAATCGACACATCGGGAATGATGATGTCAACCTGCCCAGACCGAAGCAGATCGACCTCAATCGCTGAGCTTCCAAGAGGAACAAGAACAAGCCGGTCAAACCCAACAGTGTCGGCATCACCATCTTCTTCCGACGCTGTCGGAACCAGAATCATCTGCGCAGCGTTCCACGCCTCAACGCGGAACGACCCCCACCCAGACGGTGCTTCATCGTCAAACGCAGTCGAGACATCGCTGCATGTCTCCACCGCTGATGCTTGCAAGAGGCGGTCGAATAACACGCGGTAGTCCGCGACAAACCGGTCGAAGTACACCTCAACAAGATCATCGGCTCGACCCGCCCGAACATCGATCACTGCGTCGTACGCGTCAACCCCGACAGACCCCGGAGTTGATCGCAGCGCCTCAACCGTGCA
>JBMTDQ010000062.1:0-10544 GCA_049432165.1 Ilumatobacteraceae bacterium | reverse complement strand
GAGCGTCCGCCTGAAAAGCGGAAGGTCACCGGATCGACGCCGGTCTCGACCACCACAGGCGCCTTCGGGCGCCTGTTGCATTTTTCAGCATCGTGAGTTGCGAATTGCTCTCGAGTTCTGCGAGAAAGTTGCTCCGCTCGGTGTCGTCACGTACCTGGATCGAAGCCAAGATCAGTTGCGGTCAGCAATGGGTGGTAGTCGACACCATTCGCCGCACAGAGTTCGACACAGGTTGTTCCACGGTCGACGATGACGCTCGCGAGAACAACACGTGCGCCGAAAGCACGAACCACCTCAACCGCCTCTAACAAACTTGTCCCACGAGTAGTTGTGTCCTCGACGATGACAACCTGATCATCAGGAAGCAAAGCGCCAGCAAGTCGCCCGGTGACACCATGATCTTTCGATTCCTTACGAACGCTGAAACTTCTCAACATTCGACCCTTTGTTGCCGCAACCGCAGCGACACCGAATGCAACCGGGTCAGCACCCATCGTCAATCCGCCGATCGCCGTCACTTCCGAAGGAAGAATCTCTAGCAAGGCTTCAGCAACTGCGACAATGCCATCAGGACGACAAGCCGTCTGCTTCGTGTCGAGGAACCACGAACTTTTCGCTCCACTCTTCAGTGTGAACTCACCTCGTTTCACCGAGTGCGTCAACACGTGATCTCTTAGCGCAGCGCGAGACGGGGAAAGGTCAGGAAGCTGTGTCACGTCTCCGAGGTTACGTCTCTGCCACGAAACCTCTATGTTCGGGGATGTGACGACGACCGCCTTGGCCCCATACAGAATTTTTACTGAACCGCAGCAGGGAGCGACCTACGACGATTTGCTTGCTGTTGCGCTGCGTTCAGAGTCACTCGGATTTGGTGCGTTCTTTCGATCTGACCACTACCTCAAAATGGGTTCAGTCAGCGGAGAACCGGGTCCGAGTGATGCATGGGTGACGCTCGGTGGACTTGCTCGAGACACCACGACAATTCGACTCGGCACCCTCGTCACCGCCGCAACATTTCGACATCCTGGGCCGCTCGCAATCTCGGTTGCAAATGTCGATCAAATGTCGGGAGGAAGAATTGAACTCGGCCTCGGAGCCGGCTGGTACGAGGCGGAACACACTGCGTACGGAATCCCGTTCCCTCCACTTGGAGAGCGATTCGATCGATTGACCGAGCAACTTGCAATTATCGATGGCATGTGGCGGACACCTGCGGGAGAGTCATTCTCTTACAACGGAAATCATTGGTCGTTGACTGATTCACCTGCGCTTCCAAAGCCGGTCCAAACCGGCGGAATTCCAATCATCATTGGGGGGCGGGGCGCCAAGCGAACACCTGCACTCACCGCTGCCTATGCCGCAGAGTTCAATATGCCATTCACAGACCTCAACACATTCGCTTCACAAACAGCAGTAGTCCGAGGTGCCTGCGAGGCAATTGGCCGCTCCCCAAGCGATCTCACGTGGTCGGTGGCTCTTGTTGCCTGTGTCGGAACAACCGAAGACGAATTCAGGCGTCGATGTGAAGCAATCGGCCGAGAGCCCGACGAGCTCCGACAGAACGGTGCTGCAGGTACAACTGATCAGTTTGTCGACACTGTGCAACGCTGGAGGGATGCCGGTGCCGAGAGGATCTACCTACAGATCCTCGATCTTTCCGACCTTGAACACCTTGACCTCATTGCATCATTACTGAGCTAACACCCGCCCTAACGGGTGACAGAGGATGAGGTCACGCGGAGTGAACCACTTGGCCGTTCAGGTGGTTGGTTTTGCACGAATATCGCGGAGCAGTACCTCTTGGGCGACTGTCGCTACGTGTTCACCATCGGCGGTAAATACGTGCCCAACCGCAAGTCCTCGTGAGGCAGTGAAGTGGTGGCACGTGAAGTCATGCAAATGCCACACATCTGAACGCATTGGACGATGGAACCAGATGGTGTGGTCGAGGCTCACGCCTTTCCAATGTTCACGCTCAACTTCAGTGCCGTCAATTGCTGCAGCACGCACCGTGTCGGTTGCGAGGTCATCTGACGTATACGCAAGCCAGCATTGGTGCATCAGTTCTGCGTCAGCTGAAGCATTGTTGACGAGGTCATCATCATTCACTTTGATCCATGCTGTGACTCGTCCAGCCCCAGTTCGTGGTGCATCACGAACATCGTTTTCAGGAACAAAACAGCGATCAAAGCGACGGGTGAACGAACTTTCCTCCAACGTGTCGGGAGCTGGGACCATCGGCATGTTCACTGTTTGAAGATCAACTGCTTCGCTAAGACGTTGAAATGAGCATTCGGCATTCAAAATCGCTCCAATCGCCTGACGTGCCACAACGCGTCGAGTCAAAAACGAACGCCCGTTCCGAATCCGATCTACCTCATATCGAATTGGTTCAGTATGGTCACCTGGGCGAATGAAGTATGCCCGGATGGAGTGAGGTCTGAAGCCTTCCTCTGCGGTCAGGGTGGCGGCCCGGAGTGCCTGTGCAACGATCTGCCCGCCATATAGACCACCCCACGGGTATTTCGGGCCAGTACCTACGAACGTGTCAGGCCCATGAGGGGTGAGTTCAAACATCGTGACATTCAACCAACGGAGTGATTCATCTCGTGCATTTCACGACTGAAATTCAACATCAAAGTAGTGAATGAGACTGGGAAGCCATGTCTGATGGATGTTCCTTTCATCCATAATGACGCAGAAAAATTTCACCGTTTGTTCAGAATTCTTCGGTGGCCCACAAATACCTGAACAAAAACTGAAAACTATTCAGAAAAAGGCGTGAATTGTGTAAGCGAATAGAAGTGGGTATATCCTCAGACTTTATGCCAAGTAAGTCTGACAAATCCGCAATGAGTGATGACCATAAGGCAGCCCTTGCACAGGGTCGTCATGAGAGCCGAGTTGTGCGCGATTACCTCGAAGCATTGAAGTCGTCAAAGCCAAAGCGCGGTCGCAAGCGCACGGGTGAAAGTATCCAAAAGCGTCTCTCCGCAATTGAGGTTGAGCTCACATCAGCCGATCCACTTAATGAACTGTTGCTCCTGCAAGAGCGCCGCGACCTCCAAGATGAATTCGAAGCGCTTGGCTCAGGAACCGATATCTCTTCAGCTGAAGCTGAGTTTGTGAAAGTCGCACTTGACTACAGCAACCGTCGCCACATCTCATATGCCACCTGGCGCGAGTTTGGTGTTGACGCCGCCGTGCTCAAGCGCGCCGGAGTACCTCGCTCACTCTGAGTATCCCCTCGGTAATCGACGTTTCTTGTTTACAGATCGTCGAGTAGCGCAATTGTCGCTGATACGTGCTGAAGCGACGCACGAAGATCAAACGCTGCATCAAGGTCGATGGCGGGCTCACGCGATGTCACTTCAGGATCAGCAGCAAGGACGTCCCTAAACGGTGTCCGCTGCTCCCAAGCGAGCATCGCATTTCGCTGCACGATTCGATAGGCCTCATCGCGGGTCAACCCAGTCGCCACGAGCGCAAGTAGAACCGGTTGAGAGAACACAACGCCAAAGCTCGAATGAAGATTTTCTTCCATGCGCCCGGCATCTACCTCTAGGCGTTCAATTAGCCGGCGGAGACGCCGCAGCATGTAATGCACCAGCATTGATGAGTCGGGAAGAATCACACGTTCAACACTCGAATGCGAGATGTCGCGCTCATGCCAAAGCGCCACATCTTGCAACCCTGCCAGCAAATTCGAACGAACAACACGGGACAATCCGGAGATCGTTTCAGCTGAAATCGGATTTCGCTTATGTGGCATCGCCGATGAGCCTTTTTGACCTGGCGCAAACCCTTCACGAACTTCGCTCACCTCAGTGCGTTGAAGGTGACGCAACTCAACGGCCACAAGTTCGCAACTCGCAGCAATCGATGAGCATGCCCACAAAAACTCGGCGTGGCGATCTCGAGCGATGACCTGAGTCGCGGGAACCGGTTGAAGGCCAAGAGCTGCGCCGACGTGAGCTTCAACCTCTGGCGGGACATTTGAATAGGTCCCAACCGCACCCGAAAGTTTCATCACCGAGATGCCATCACGAGCCGCACGAAGTCGGGTCCGATCTCTGTCGAACTGCAGCGCCCACAGGGCAACCTTCGCTCCAAATGTTGTTGGCTCGGCATGAACACCATGGGTCCGACCGATCATGACCGTGTCGCGATGCGTTTGTGCGGTCGTAACGAGTTGACCAATGAGTTCATCGATCGCTACAAGCAACAAATCAGCGGCATCGCGCAATGCCCAACACAACCCTGTGTCAACAACATCAGTGGAGGTCAACCCATAGTGGATCCATGGCCCAGCCGTACCACCAATGGCGTCCTGAACGACATCAACAAAGGCGGCAACATCGTGCTGGGTCACTTCCTCCCGGGCCATCACCGAAGCAACAAAATCGTCATTGACAACGGGAGCCGAGGAACGACACGCCACTGCATCGTGGTTGGGAACAATTCCAAGTGCTGCGTGAGCGTCCGTTGCCAAGAGTTCAACTTCAAGCCAACGAGACATGCGCGCAGCATCAGACCAGACCGCAGCCATTTCGGGAGTCTGGTAGCGGTCGATCACGCCGGCGATCCCCACAAGACATAGTCGTCACGCTCAGCACCTACGCCGATGATTCTGACCGGCACACCCACTTGCTTTTCGATCAAGCGAATGAGTTGATGAGCCTGCGAGGGCAGATCATCCGGAGTCCTCGCAGATGTCGAATCACATTGCCAGCCTTCAAGTTCTGCATACACCGGTTCGGCACGATCGAGCACCTCTGGCAGATCAGGATAATTTGCGATCTCTTTACCATCGATTCGGTAACCGGTGCAGACCCGAATGGTCTCAAATGAATCCAGTACGTCCAATTTTGTGACAGCAAGTTCCGTCAGGCTATTCAGGCGAACGGCGTGCCGAAGCATCACACAGTCAAGCCACCCCGCACGACGACGACGCCCGGTCACGGTTCCAAACTCGCGACCGATATCAACGAGCCGATCGCCCAGTTCATCGGTGAGTTCAGTTGGGAACGGACCCGCCCCAACTCGCGTCGTGTAACTCTTCGTGATACCGACCACCCGATCAATATTGCGTGGCCCCAGACCGGTTCCTGCACAAGCACCACCAGCAGTCGGATTCGACGAGGTCACATACGGGTAGGTGCCATGGTCAAGGTCGAGGAAGGTTGCTTGTGCACCCTCGAGCAAGATTGGTGATCCATTGGCAAGTTCATCGTGGAGGAAGTTCACCGTGTCGCAGAGATACGGCTGCAACCGAGTTCCGAGCTCGGTGAACCGTGCAACCGTTTCGTCGACGTCAACAGGAGCACCACCCGCCTGAGTGATGAGAACATTTTCTGCTTCACACCTCTGACGAACCGAAGCGGCGAATGAATCGATGTCGGCAACCGCTCCCGCTTGGATTCCAACTCGCCGAGATTTGTCGGCGTAAGCAGGACCAATTCCTTTGAGAGTTGTTCCAATCTTGTTGTCGCCACGTGCCTCTTCGGCAAGGGCGTCATGGCTTTGGTGCCACGGGAAGATGAGGTGCGCCCGTGTTGACACTTTCAACTTGTCACAACTGATGCCCCTCGATGTCAGCGTGTCGATTTCGTTAAACAACGTGGGGAGGTCAACAACCACACCGTTTGCAATCACCGGCGTGACGGTGTCGTAAAACACACCTGATGGGGTCAACTGCAGGGCGTACCTCTCGTTGCCGACGACAACGGTATGTCCGGCATTGTGACCACCCTGGTACCGGGCAACGACAGGATGCTCTTTTGCAAGAAGGTCAATGACTTTGGCCTTGCCTTCGTCACCCCATTGGGCGCCGACGACGACGGTGACAGGCATGCTTACGCTCCTTTACTGCCCGGACGGAACGTACCCTGATCGTAGTCGTTCATTTGCAAGACTGCTCACGAAGTACACGATCTAGTTCGAATCTGCTTGTTCGGGTTGCTCACGCAACTTGACTGGGTCGTGAGATGTACGGCGGGTGCCGATATTTAGCGTTTCTACGAACACCGAAAATGCCATTGCTGCGTAGATGTAGCCCTTCGGGATGTGTTCGCCGAACCCTTCGACAACAAGCGTGAACCCGATCAATAGCAAGAATGCCAAGGCCAACATCTTCACTGATGGATGGCGGTTCACGAATTGGTAGATCGGGCCAGATGCTGCAAGCATCACCAACACCGCAGCAACGATCGCGATCACCATGACCGGCACATGTTCAGTCATCCCAACCGCTGTAAACACTGAGTCGAGCGAGAACACGACATCGAGCAACATCACCTGCGCAATGACGGCTCCGAACGTCAACACTGCCGTTGAGCCATGGCTATCACTTTCACCTTCGAGTTTGTGGTGAATTTCCTTCGTCGCCTTATAAATCAAAAAGACACCGCCAGCGAGCAGGATGAGTTCCTTCCCTGAGAAACTGAAATCTCGACCGAGGAACGAGAACCCAAGTAATTCATCCTTCAGCGAAATAATCCACCCAATGCTGAGCAACAGCAACACACGAATTCCACCAGCGGCAAGAAGACCTATCTGCCGGGCTCGATCTTGCTGCTCTGTTGGCAACTTCGCCGCAAGGATCGAGATGAAGATGACGTTGTCGACACCAAGCACAATCTCAAGCACCAGGAGAGCGACGAGCGCACTCCAGGCTGACGGGTCACTTAACCAACTCATACGAGCACACTAGAACGCCGACGCGATAAACCTCGCGATTGCGCTTATGCGATTGCGCTTGCCGTGTCGAGAACAATCGTTAACTAGCCGGCGGTGTAGGCCATCGCACCGTCGATACGAATCGTTGCTCCACTCGTGTAACTCGACGCATCACTTGCGAGATACAGAGCAGCACCAACGATCTCGTGAGCCTCGCCACCACGTTGTAGCGGGATCTCAGTCTTCGCACGGGCATTGAACGCTTCAAGATCCCACGCCTTCGAGATATCGGTCAGGAACGGTCCGGGCATGATGACGTTACAACGAACCTTCGGCCCAAATGCTCGTGCCATGCCAGAGGTCATTGCATCGAGAGCAGCCTTGGCGCCGGCGTACACCAACTCATGCGGTGTCGGAGCCACGGCAGCAATCGATGACACATTGATAATTGAGCCACCATCGCCCTCTGCCATATGAGTACCAATGAGGGAAGCCAATCGAAATGGGCCTTTGAAGTTGACGCCCACCACCTTGTCGAACAACTCCTCACTTACCTCAGGCAACGATGGGTAGAGCGGCGACATGCCGGCGTTGTTGACCAACACATCGCAACGGCCAAACTCTGAATACACGAGGTCAGCGAGCTCATCAGCCTGCTCCCAACGACCGGCATGGAATGCCGCCGCAACCGCCCGGCGTCCAGTGCGTTCACGCACTTCTACAGCAAGTTCCTCACAAGCTTCAATTTTGCGGCTGGCAATAAGAACATCTGCTCCATGTTCAGCAAATGCCAACACCATTTCACGGCCCAGCCCTCGGCTGCCACCGGTGACGAGTGCTACTCGCCCAGTGAGATCAAAACGGTTATCCATTACTGCCTCCATTGCACTAACGCTGTTCTTTCACCGTAATCGCAACCAGTTGTCAACTCGTTGGTGTGGAATGTGATCTCATCTTTCGGCGTTGTAACAACTGTGACCGAAACCCCATCTGACCGCCTCACTCCTCCCTCAGGTAAGGGCGCTCGTGTCGTATTCGATGTCCACCGAGATGTTGCGCTTGACCCCGAAACCACCTGGGAAGCGCTGATCGATTGGGCTGGTCATGGCGACTGGGTTCCGCTAACTCACGTGGATGTTGACGTCAATAATCCCGATGTGTTTACCGCGTGGTCAGGGCCAGGCGCGTCGGGTTGGGGTCGCCGTTTCGCCCTTGAAGACCGCATGCAAGCCATCACCACTGAATTCGACGCTGGTTACGGACACTGTGTTGTTCACAAACTTGGCCCGTCGCTGAAAGGGGTTGCTGAGCTCACCATTACTCCGGGACCTGCACCCGGTACGACCTCAATTCATTGGCACGAAAACGTGACCGTGCGTCGATTGCCAACGTTCCTCAGTTCGCTGACCGGCACGATTAGTGCAGCGCTATTCAACATGGCCCTTGGACGCATGGAGAATTGGGCAAATCGGCAACACTAGCCACAGGTGGAGTTCAACTTCTTCGCCGACTTGTCCACGAAATACGAACGAGGAGTTCCAATGGTCAAAGTAATTGGTGTCGACGAATTCGGTGGCCCCGAGATGTTGAAGGCGTTCGATATTCCTGAGCGACCGGTTGGTGCAGGACAGGTGCGCGTCAACGTTGGTGCTGCCGCAGTGAGCCCAACCGACACGATTCACCGATCAGGAGGCCGCGCCGAGTTGCTCCAAAAGGATCCTCCTCCGTACGTACCGGGCATGGATATTGCTGGCACCGTGAGCGAAGTCGGAGAAGGGGTCGATCACCTAAAGCTTGGTGATGCAGTGATGGGCATCGTTGCGCCAACAGCATCTCATGGCGGATATTCGTCTTCCATCGTTTTGCCAGCGAGATCAGTGGCCCATTCACCACATGGTGCGTCAGTTGCTGAAGCAAGCACCCTCCCGATGAATGGGCTCACGGCTCAATACGCGCTTGACCTGCTGAACCTGCCCAAAGGTGCCGTGCTCGCAGTGACTGGCGCAGCAGGTGCATTTGGCGGCTACATGGTGCAACTTGGTGTTCACCGAGGTCTGCACGTCATCGCCGATTCGTCTGAAGCCGATGAAGCCCTTGTTCGATCTCTTGGCGCTCACGAAATTGTTCGGCGAGGCGTCGATGTGGCCGAGAGGATCAGAGCACTGGTGCCCGATGGTGTCGATGGTCTCGCAGACGGCTCAATTCAGAACGAACAAGTTCTCGGAGCTGTTCGGGACAACGGTGGTTTCGCAACTGTTCGTGGATGGCAAGGTCCATCCGAACGAGGAATCACATTGCATCAGGTGTGGGTGCGCGAATATGCAACAGAACTTGAAAAACTCGACGAATTACGCGCTCTCGTCGAAGCCGGTGAGGTCACCCTTCGGGTTGCAGCGACATTTCCTGCCGATCAGGCATCTGAAGCCCACCGAGTTCTTGAAGCAGGCGGCACCAGAGGTCGCTGCGTCATCACGTTCTGATATGGCGAACCTGTCAGCACGTGATGCTTGGCTAGCGACTCGCAACAGTGACGGTTCGCCACACCTCGTTCCGATCTGGTTTGTCGCTGTAGGTGTTGAGTCGATTTGGATCGCTACCGGAAGGACTAGCGCCAAAGTTGCCAACATCGCACGAAGTAGCCATGTGTCAGTTGGCTTCCCCGCAGAAGGCGATGCGAACGGCGATGCGGTCGCAACCGGTATCGCCAGCCTTCACGACCAGGCGCCATCAGAGGTTCTCCATCGTTTTGTTGCGAAGTACGACTGGCATCCCGGTCCAGAACCCGACCCGGATGTTGGTGAATTGCAGTTCATCGAAATCACACCATGCCGTTGGATCATGGGCTCACCTGATTCGAACGACTAAACACTCTCTGTGACCAGCGACCGGTTAGGAGCCCGCCAAACATTTGCGTCAACGGCTCCATCGCTATTCGTGTTCTTGTGGAGCACCGGGTTCATCGTTGCTCGATACGCAACAAACGATGCCGACCCACTCTCATTTCTTGCGGCGCGGCTCTTCATCGCAGCGCTCATTCTTGGCGCAATCGCCGTCATCTCAGGTGCACCACGCCCTTCAGCCCGCGAATCGAAATGGTCGATCGTTGTTGGACTTGGGATTCATGCGACCTATCTCGGAGGTGTCTTCATCGCCATCGACCTCGGACTACCGTCAGGTGTTGGAGCACTTGTCGGAGGTCTGCACCCAGTCATCACTGCTGTTGCCGGAGGAGCGCTTCTCGGTGAGCATCTCACGTCGCGACAATGGCTTGGGGTGGTGCTTGGCTTCAGCGGGGTCGTGCTCGTCGTGATCGAACGACTCACCAACGACTCCCTTAATCTCCCTGTGCGCGCAGTAGTCGCAGTATCAATTGCGACTCTAGGCATGTCGGTTGGAACGCTCATCCAGCGTCAACGATGTGCTTCAACCCCACTGCTGTGGGGATCAGCAGTGCAATACTCGGGCTCAGCAGTTGCACTCACGGTTGCGGCCGCAGTGTCGGGTCAGACAACACTCAACCTCACCGCAAACACCATATGGTCACTCGCGTGGTCAATTGGCGTGCTGTCGATCACCGCAGTGCTGACGATGCTGTGGCTGTTGCAACACCGAGCTGCCGCAAGTGTGTCGAGCTTGTTCTTCTTGGTGCCGGCGCTGTCGGCCATTGAGGCTGCTGTGCTGTTCAACGAACAGCTCAATACAACTGCAATAGCAGGATTTATTGTCGCGATTGTCGGTGTTGCGCTTGTGACACGCGCGCCCGCCAACACCGCCGACGGTTAAGCAACTGCCGCGAGCGCCTCCGACACAAGAGAGTGGCCGCGGTCATCGGCCAGTAGACCCTCATCCATACGATTCATCACGTA
>JBMTDQ010000061.1:0-10752 GCA_049432165.1 Ilumatobacteraceae bacterium | reverse complement strand
CGACCTGTATGTCGACGAGGTTGGTGCCGAAGCGGCTGTCGCATCGCTCGCTCGGATGTATGTTCCCCCAGCGCCTGTTGTGAGAGATGACGGCTATGTGCAGGACCGGGCATCAACTTGGGTCGCAGCAGCGGTGGGAGCGCAGCCTGGGGAGCTCATTCTTGACCTTTGTGCAGCACCTGGCGGCAAGGCAACGGCTCTTGCGGCTGCGGGAGCGACGGTCGTTGCCGCTGACCTTCGAACTCAGCGTGCCGGGCTAATCGCCGAGAACGCCCAACGTCTCGGTTTTTCGAGTGATCAGCTTTCTGTGATCGCAGCTGATGGAACCCTCCCGCCGTTTGCTGAGAGCCAGTTTGATGCTGTGCTGCTCGATGCTCCGTGCTCTGGGCTTGGAGCGCTCCGTCGTCGACCTGATTCGAGATGGAGGGTTGAACCCCGTGATGTCGATGTGCTGTCGTCCCTGCAGCAGGCACTGATCGATTCCGCAACGACGCTTGTAAAGCCAGGTGGCCGGTTTGTGTACAGCGTGTGCACCATCAACGCAAGTGAATCGATCGACCATGGCATGCCTAGCGGTTGGGAAGTTGATGATGCGCCTCCCGAAGGGCAGTGGCAGCGGTTTGACCACGGCTGGAGAGTGCTACCCCATGATGCAGACACCGACGGAATGGTGCTGATGCGATACCGTCGATTGGCATGACGAATCCGCAAGCAAAAGTGCTCACGGTAAGCGACGGCGTGCACCACGGAGTTCGAGAAGACACCGGTGGAGCAGGTGTGGCTGAGCGTCTGAGTGAGGCAGGTTTTGATGTCGTAGAACGACGGGTTGCCGAAGATGGCCGAGCATCTGTTGCACAGACGTTGCGCGAGATGAGCGCTGGATTTTCAGGCCTTGTTGTCACGACCGGTGGAACAGGTTTCGCTCCACGTGATCAAACCCCAGAGGGAACCGTGGATGTGATTGAGCGATCTGCGCCCGGTTTTGCTGAGGCGATGCGTGCGATCAGTCCATTTGGGCGACTATCGCGAGGGGTCTGCGGCATTCTTGGTGAAACGATCATTTGCAACCTTCCTGGGTCCCCGAAAGGTGCAGTCGAGCAACTTGATGCGATCATCGATGTGCTCCCTCATGCGCTTGCTTTGCTGGCTGATGAGCCCACAGAGCACTGAGAGGCACTCTCGCCGTTAGCCTTTGGCTGGTGTTGCGCGTAGTTCTTCCCAAAGGGTCGCTTGAAAAAGCGACGTTCGAATTGTTCGAAGCTGCTGATTTGCAGGTGGTTCGCTCGTCAAGTGTTGACTACCGGGCTTCGATTGACGACCCCCGTGTTGCTGAGGTGCGAATTCTTCGGCCACAGGAGATTCCGGTTTACGTCGCAGAAGGCCTGTTCGACATCGGTATCACCGGCCGTGACTGGGTTGAAGAAACTTCCAGCACCGTTGAGAGTTTGGGTGAGTTGAAGTACTCAAAAGCAACGTCGAACCCGGTACGAGTAGTGGTCGCAGTTGCTGGAGATTCGCCGTATCAGAGTGTTGCCGATCTCCCTGACGGTGTGCGGGTGACGTCTGAATACCCCGAGATGACAAAGCGGTTCTTCGCTGAGCGGGGAGTGAATGCTGATGTGCGATTGTCATATGGCGCAAGCGAGGCCAAGGTTCCCGATATTGCGGATTGTGTTGTTGACATCACTGAGACCGGGCGGGCGTTGAAGGCCGCTGGACTGCGCGTCATCGACACGATGTTGACGAGTTACACCGAAGTCATCGCAAACCCTGTGTCGTTCGCCGATCCCGAACTTCGTCGGGCAATGGAGCAGATCATGATTTTGCTGAATGGTGCGCTCGACGCCCGTGGCAAAGTGCTGCTCAAAATCAACGTGGCCGCAGCCTTGCGGGACAGCATTCTTGAAATATTGCCGGCCGCCAAGAGCCCGACGGTGAATCAACTCGCAAATGGTGACTTCGCGGTTGAGACTGTGGTTCCGAAGAGCCAAATTAACTTGTTGATTCCGGCCCTCTCAGAGGCCGGAGCAACCGATCTTGTTGAAATTCCGATTTCTAAAATCGTGCCGTGACCTTGCAGCTGAGAGGCGTTGTTGCTGAGTTCAATCCTGACGTCGGCCTGGGTGTCGTCGACGTTGATGGCGTAGCCATGCAGTTTCATTGCATTGCAATTTCTGATGGCTCTCGAAACATTGAGGTCGGCACTGCGGTCACAGTGGCCACTGAGCGTCGGTTCGGTCGAATCGAAGCAGTTCGGGTGACGCCGCAATTGGCGTAGACGTCATACTGAACCGATGTCGACAGACCGAGATCTCGATGCCTGCATCATTGAGGTCATTCGGTTACTGCAGCCTGGCGAGGTTGTGTCGTACGGCGATATTGCTTCAGATGCTGGTTTTCCGAAGGCCGCACGACACGTCGGCAAGGTGCTTGCTGGTACCTCAGGGCTGAGTTGGTGGAGAGTTGTTACCTCGCATGGTCGACTCGTCCCCGGGAGCGAACTTGAACAGGCGCGCCTTCTCCGCTCCGAGGGTGTCATTGTTGGGCAGGGGAGGGTGTTGGTGTCTCCAAGCGGAAGATTTGCGGCTCGCTAACACCACAACTGTTGCTACGAGTCGCCACCTTGGCTAGACGTCATTTGTTTGACCTGAACGAATGCCATCCGAATATTCGCAAGTGCAGCTTCAAGCGTGCTGCTTTCTTCGCCGAGTCGACCGGATAGACCTTCAATGAGGCAGGCAAATGCGTCAATTGCGAGAGCCGACGACTCGAGGTCTGGAGGAGTTGCCGATAAGTGGATCGCAGCAAGTTCGTATAGGCCGACGGCATGGTTGGTGATCACTGTCTCGACAGGGGCTTCAGCCACCCGAGCCCTTGCTTCTTGTAATTCTCGATCGAGTTCGGCTAACTGGTCGTCATCGGGCGCTTCGTTGTAATCGTCGGATTCCTCAGTCACAGCCGCTAGCGTACTGAGTCGGTCAGCGCAGTGCTGATCGAGTTACAACCGATCGAAGTGGGGATTGCCCCCACCCAGCCACGAGAACGTGCGTCTGGGTCATGACGGAAGGCGTAAGCCTTCGGCGCGTGGCTTCGTGCTATTTGCCCGGGAGGCCACAGCCCTTGCTCAGGAGAGAAACGTCATAGCAGCGCCACGCAGCGATCAACACCGTGTCAACGATCGGATCCGAGCTCGAGAGGTTCGCCTCATCGGTCCCGAGGGTGACCAGCTTGGAATCAAGGCAGTTCCTGAAGCTCTTCGTTTAGCAAGAAGCTTCGACCTTGACCTCGTCGAGGTTGCACCGAATGCTTCGCCACCGGTTTGCCGGGTCATGGACTACGGCAAGTTCCGATATGAAGAGGCTCAGAAGGCCAAGGAGTCACGTCGCAAGAGTGTTCAGATTTCGGTGAAGGAAGTGAAGTTCCGGCCAAAGATCGGAAAAGGCGACTTCAACACCAAGGTCCGGCACCTCGTGGGATTCCTCGAAGATGGACACAAAGTCAAGGTAACCCTTCAGTTCAGGGGTCGAGAAATGGCCCACCCCGAACTTGGGGCAAAGGTTCTTGATGAGGTGCTTGAGGCAGCAGGACCACTCGCTCGAGTTGATAATCAAGCACGTCTTGAGGGTCGCTCAATGTCGATGGTGTTGTCACCAGATAAGAAAGCGGCCGAGGCCGCGAGGAAGGCGGAAGCTGCCGCAGCAGCTAAAAGCCCAACGAACGAGAACGAAATACCAGGAGGCGAAGATGCCGAAAATGAAGACCAGTAAGACAGCCGCAAAGCGGTTCAAAAAGACAGGGACAGGAAAGCTCCGTCGCCAGCAGGCGATGCGTCAGCACCTGTTTGAGAAGAAGCCTTCAACTCGCACCCGTCGTCTCGACGGCGATGTCGATGTTCATTCGACAGACGAGAAGAACATCAAGCGCTTGCTCGCAGAGCGCTAATCACTAACCGGTTTTTGTAAGAAGCGAACGAGGAGAAATCTCATGGCACGTGTAAAGCGTGGAGTGGCAGCAAAGAAGCGTCACAAGAAGGTGTTGAAGCAGGCTCGCGGTTATTACGGCAACAAGAGCCGTTCTTTCCGTGCGGCGAACGAGCAGGTCATGAGGAGTGGCCAGTATGCGTTCCGTGACCGTCGAGCGAAGAAGGGCGAGTTCCGTCGACTTTGGATTCAGCGTATTAACGCGGCTTGCCGTCAGAACGACATGTCATATAGCCGTTTCATTGCCGGTCTGAATGCTGCAGGTATCGAGGTCGACCGCAAGATCCTTGCTGATCTTGCAGTGACCGATGCAGCGGCATTCACTGCTCTGGTTGAGCAGGCAAAAGCCGCTCTCTAGATCGAACGATCGGACCCGGTTCAGTGCTGTCTGGTTCTGAGCCGCTTTCACCTCGGAATCCCCGTGTGAAGCACCTCCGCGAAATTGGGCGGAACCGTGCTTCCCGGGAGTCCGATGGGGTGATTCTCGTTGAGGGAGCCGTGCTCATTGGTGAAGCGCTCTCGGCGGGTTGGAATGTAATTGAGGAGTTCGTCGGCCCAGGGGGTCGACCTGTCTCATCTGCTCCGTGCTTCGAGTTGAGTGAGGCTGCTCTCGAGCGGGTCGCAACGACCTCCGAGCCGCAACCTAATGTTGCGCTTGTTGAGCACGGTGAACGAGCGTTGCCGGTGGAAGCGCAATCGCTCATGGTGCTTGATCAATTGCGGGATCCTGGCAATGTTGGCACCTTGGTTCGGTCGGCAGAAGCTGCCGGCCTGGACGCAGTTGTTTGTACCCCAGGTACCGCTGATGTGTTCGCCCCGAAAACAATTCGCTCTTCAGCAGGTGCTGTATTTCATGTGCCCATCTTGATGTTGAGCCTCGAAGAGATTGCGTCTCTCGGGTTCGCAATGGTGGCAACTTCGTCACATCGTGGGCTGCCGTACCGGTCATTTGACTGGAAAAGAAAGATTGCGTTCGTTCTCGGTAATGAGGCTCATGGAGTTAATGAAGGCGGCGTGGTCAGCGAATGGGTGAGTATTCCTCAGCGCGGCCGGTCCGAGAGCCTCAACGTGGCAATGGCAGGAACCCTTCTGGCGTTTGCCCTAGCCGACTCGTTGGCTGACTCCATGGCGCAGCCTGAATAGACGTTGGTCGGGTGCTGTCCGGTGCCTATGATCAAGAGGTGACCTTCTCCCGTCGATTTCTTTGCCCCGGGCGACCCGTCCGGGGGTTGTGACGCCGCCCGCAAGGGTTCGGCAGCCCAGTTGCTGGGCAAAGGGTGTCGAAAGCCAGTTGTTGGTGTGAGATCAGGGTAGAGACGTGCAGGAGGACAGATTCATGACAGATGACATCACTGCGGCAGTTGAGGCCGCGTTAGGGCGAATTCAAGGGGCAGCCACGCTTGAAGCGGTTGAGGCGGTCTCTGCCGAAACCGTTGGCAAAAAGGGCGTCCTTGGCGAGTTGAAGTCGTCGCTCTCAAGAGTTGACGACATTGAAGAACGTAAAGCCGTTGGCCGAGCCTTGAATGAGGCTTTTGCTTCGGTTGGAGCGGCAATTGATGAGCGTCGCTCTCAGCTTGTTGCTGAAGAGCGCAACGCACGGGTGCAGGCCGAACGACTTGATCTGACCGAGGCAATGGGCCAAGCCAATCGCGGTCATCTTCATCTCGTCACCCAGGCCTGGCAAGAACTAGAAGACGTGTTTATTGGGCTCGGATTCACTGTGGCAGAAGGTCCAGAAGTCGAAACTGATTGGCATAACTTCGAGGCCCTCAACATGGGGGAGGGGCACCCAGCTCGAGGCGAGTTTGACACTCTGTTCGTTGGTCACGATGAACATGAGCGGGCCGGCGATTCTGGCTTGCTCCTTCGAACTCATACGTCGCCAGTTCAGATCCGAACAATGCTCGAATCAGAACCGCCGATTTATATCGTTGCCCCCGGTCGGGTGTTTCGCCGTGACACGCCAGACGCAACCCATATGCCGGTCTTTCATCAGATTGAGGGGCTGGTAGTCGACCGCAATATCTCGATGGCTGATCTAGCGGGAACGATTGAGGCGTTCACGCGGGCGTTCTTCGGTGAGGGTTTCACCTCGCGCTTGAGGCCTTCATATTTCCCATTCACTGAACCATCTGCCGAATTCGACATTCGCCGTCCGGATGGTTCATGGCTGGAACTCGGTGGATGTGGAATGGTGCACCCCGAAGTGTTGCGCGCAGGAGGCGTTGATCCAGAGGAGTGGAGTGGATTCGCCTTCGGGTTTGGAATCGACCGAATGGCAGTCATGCGACATGGCATCACCGACATTCGCGACATGTACGTCAATGACATTCGATTCATCGAGCAGTTCTGAGGAGGAGAGATGAAGGTACTTCTTTCGTGGCTCAATGAGTTCGGGCCATTTGCTGACCCCACCGACGTCGATGCGGTTGAAGCGGTTGCTGCTGACCTCACCGCTCTCGGGTTAGCAGTCGAGGAGGTCATTTCAACAGGTAGCCCAGTCGCAGGCGTTGTCGCTGCTCAGGTGTTGCGCGTTGAGCAGCATCCTGATGCTGCCAAGGTTCGACGTGTTTGGGTTGATGCTGGTGACGGCGAGGAACGCCATGTGTGGTGTGGTGCCTCGAATATGGTCGCTGGCGATGTTGTGCCACTTGCGACATTGGGCACCACCATGCCAAACGGAATGACAATCGAGCGTCGCGGCATCCTCGGAATTGACTCCGAAGGAATGCTCTGTTCGGCCGTCGAACTTGGCATTGGAGAGGATCATTCCGGGATTCTCTTGCTTGATAGCGATGCCGAGTTGGGGGTTTCATATGCCGAGGTGCTTGGCATCAAACCTGATGTCATCTTCGATCTTGATCTCACCCGTAATCGTCCCGATTGTTGGTCGATTGCTGGGGTCGCGCGTGATTTGGCAGCCTGGCGGTCACAGCCACTGGCGAAGGTGGGTAGCGGATTCGCGGCGAATGGCGAAGGCAGAAGCGTTCCTGTTTCGATTCATAGTCCGGCGTGCGGACGTTTCACTGCAACGGTGATGTCGGGGGTCCGTGTCGGTAGTTCTCCCGAGTGGATGGCACGTCGGCTTGAGGCGCTCGGTATGCGATCGATCAACAATGTCGTTGACGTCAGTAACTACGTCATGTTGGAGTTGGGCCAGCCAAACCATGCATATGATCTCGCAACAATTGGTGGTGGATTCTCCGTCCGAGCGGCTCGTGATGGTGAGACGCTGACAACCCTTGACGATGTCGAGCGCACGTGCGTCGCAGATGATCTCTTGATCTGTGATGGAAATGATGTGCCGGTCGGCCTCGGTGGGGTGATGGGTGGCGCAGATAGCGAAATTTCTGAGTCAACCTCGGAGGTGGTTCTTGAGATCGCGTGGTTTGCTCCTCTCGGGATTATGAAGACTGCATCTCGTCACGGACTTCGGTCTGAGGCGTCGGCTCGGTACGAGCGAGGTGTTGATCCTCTTCTCGCTGAGCGTGCGGTCGAGCGGTTCGCAGAATTGCTGTCACTCACCTGTCCTGATCTCGTTCTACATTCAGGTGGTGCTGATGAGAGGTCATCGGGATTTCCTGAACTCACTCGGTCGGTTGTTGTTCGAATGTCAGAGGTGAACCGCATCCTTGGTACTGACCTTCAGGCGGACGATATTCCTTCTCTGCTTGATTCGATCGGATTCACCACTGTCATCAATGGTGACGATCTCGAAGTGTCGTTGCCTTCGTGGCGCCCTGATGCAACGTCTGAGGTGGATGTCATTGAGGAGATCGCTCGGCATTACGGATATGAGAACATCGGGCGGTCAGTCCCCAAGCCAGCCGGGCACGGGCACCTCTCTCAGGTACAGATTCGGCGCCGGCGTCTTCGTGAGGTTCTTATTGGTCTCGGCATTTCTGAAGCGATGCCGAATCCGATTGTTGCTCCTGACACGATGGAGAGAGCCGGTATCTCTGGCAACACCCTGCGGATCTTGAATCCTCTCGTCGCAGATGAAAGCGCCCTTCGGCTGTCGTTGCGTCCTGGTCTTTTGACGGCTCTTGCTCACAACGAGCATCACCGGCGAAGTGGTGTTTCCCTATTCGAAATCGGAAATGTGTATCCGCCGACGGGTGACGGGTTGCCAAATGAACACGAGGTGCTTGGTGTTGTGCTTGCCGGCCGAGATGCCCATTCGGCGGTGGAGGTCTGGCGTGAGATCTCGACAGCCCTTGGTGTAGGCGCGATGATCGATCAGTCGACGGCGCCTGATGGAATGCACGCAACGCGTTCGGGCGTTCTGCGGGCAGGACGTGATGTCATCGGCGGAATTGGTGAGATTGCACCAGAGGTTCTCGAGCAGTTTGGAGTTTCCGAGCGGGTCGCCGTTCTCGAGGTGCGCATTGACGGGATTCTTTCCTCTTCACGTGGCTCGGGTTCGTATCGGCCAATCAGTCGCATGCCGTCGAGCGACCTCGACCTTGCATTCGTGATGAGTGATGACATTGCTGCCGACCGCCTTGAGCGGGCACTTCGCCAGGCTGCGGCTGCGCTGCTGGTTGATGTCAGTCTGTTTGATACCTACCGCGGAAATGGTGTTCCTGAGGGGCAGCGTTCTCTTGCGTGGCGATTGCGGTTGCAGGCACAGGATCGCAATCTCACTGACGCCGACGTTGCCGATGTGAAATCTGCCTGTGAGGCGGCAGCTACCAAACTTGGAGCAGAGCTCCGTAGTTAGAGGCGTTGCCTTCCGATGTAATCGGTCAATTGAGGTTGACGTCGCTGGGAGCGTTCGCAAGCCAACTGACGGGTGGCGGTTGGCGTTGCAGAACTCGTCTCCATAGTCCGTCGGGCTGGTTTCCGAATAGGTCGTTTGTTTCTGCGGTGACGACGATCCAACCGCCGGCGTCAATTTCTGCCTCCAACTGCCCCGCGGACCATCCTGCGTAGCCGCTGAAGATTCTGAGACCTGCAAAATGAGGGGCAATCAGTGCTGGGTCGCCAGCGAGGTCGATGGACCACACTCGATCAGCGATCTGCACTGCGCCGTCGATGTCAAGAGTTGTGCTCTGTTCTGTGACTCCAAGCGCAATGAGGGCCGCGGGGTCAACAGGTCCACCGTTGAAGACGACGGGAGGTTCTGTGAGAGTGTCCTCCCATCGCGAGATCGGATCGAGATCAGGGTCGGCGAGTGGTCGGTTGATGATCACTCCGATGGCGCCATCGTCGTTGTGGTCGATGACGTACACGACGGACCGATCAAAGTTCGGGTCGTCAAGGGGCGGGGATGCAACGAGAAGTTGGCTGCGTGTCCTGCCTGAGAACATGAGGGAAAGGCTACCGCTGGGGGAATGAGCGATGTCAGAAAACCGAATTTCTATTCGTCGCGCTGTATACTCATTCGTTATGGGTGGTAAGGCAAACTCTGGTTTACACAAGTCGGTCGGGATTGTTGGTGCGTCCGGATTCACTGGCGCTGAATTGCTTCGTTTAATTGACCGTCACCCTGTGCTTTCTGCTCAGGTGCTACAGGCTGCTTCCCAAGCCGGCCAGCGCGTCGACGACCTGTATCCCTCAATGACAGCGGCGTACGGCTCTGAGTCGTTCACCGAATTTGATCTCGACAAGCTCGATGGTCTTGACGTTGTGTTCCTGGGGCTTCCGCATGAGGCGTCAATGGAAATCGTCCCGTCGCTCACCGGCCGGGTCGGTCATATTGTCGACCTCAGCGCAGCATTTCGTCTGACCGACGCCTCGCAGTACCCGATCTATTACGGATTTGATCACGACCAGCCAGAAGCGCTTTCTGCCGCGGTGTATGGGCTGCCGGAGTTTCATCGTGACGAACTAGTCAATGCAACACTGATCGCAACCCCGGGCTGCTATGTAACCGCTGCAATTCTTGCCGTGCGTCCTCTCGTTGACGCCGGTCTCATCAGCAACGACACAGTCATTGTCGACGCTGCGAGCGGCGTGACTGGAGCGGGCCGTAAGGAAGATCTTGCATATGCGTTCACCACTGTCGATGAGAACTTCACCGCTTACGGGTTGCTGCGTCATCGGCACACGCCCGAGATGGAGCAAGAGATCGGCGCACGCGTGTTGTTCACTCCGCACTTGCTGCCAATGAACCGGGGCATTCTCGCAACGTGTTATTCATCGCCTGCGAGTGATGCTGCTCGGTCGTCTGAAGCAGTGTTGGCAACACTGCGGGCGCAGTATGAAGATGAGCCGTTCGTGAAGGTGATTGACGGCATCCCGGGGACAAAAGCCACCCTCGGATCAAACCTTGTGCTGGTGACGGGGCGGTATGACGAACGAACTGACACCATCATCACGATCTCAGCAATTGACAATCTCACCAAAGGGGCTTCGGGCGGAGCGGTGCAGGCGCTCAATGTTGCGCTCGGTATCGATGAAGCCTCGGGCCTTGATCGGATAGGAGTTGCACCATGACTGATGTTGCTGCCCAGCGCGCCGCAATTCTTGTTGAAGCATTGCCGTATATACGGCGGTTCGCCGGTCGAACCATTGTTGTCAAATACGGAGGGAATGCTCTTAAAGGAACGTCCGGTGACGATGCGTTATCGGTGTTTGCGACCGACATTGTCATGATGCGTCTCGTTGGCATGAGGCCAGTTGTCGTGCACGGTGGCGGTCCGCAAATCAGCGAACTCATGGAACGACTAGGCAAGACAGCGGAGTTCAAAGACGGGCTTCGGGTCACCGATGCAGAAACGGTCGACATTGCCCGAATGGTGCTGATCGGGCAGGTGAATCCCCAGAT
>JBMTDQ010000060.1:0-11555 GCA_049432165.1 Ilumatobacteraceae bacterium | reverse complement strand
CGACCAGGAGCAAATTGGTAACGAAGCAGGCGAAGGCCTGTTCGACCGGTGGCATCACGCAGCAACTTGCGGCGCAGCGACTCCTTCGTCACTGGATAGCCCTGATAGAGCGGTATATCAGGCTCCTCGGGTCCAAACTCACGGCGATGGTGCGCCATGTGCACTCTGCGATAGGCATCGGTCGACACGAGGCCGATGTAACCCAGCACCCATCGACCAATGCGATCGTTCCAGTCCTTGTTAGTAAAGAGAAGTCGGTGAGCCGCCTCATGCATTAACGCGGCGAATTGTGCATGTGCTCGACCCATGAGCACAAACGCAATTGGCCATGCCCACCACCCGAGGCGCACCGTAACGACAAGGATCGCAATCGTTTGCGCATAGAGAGCGAAGATCGTGAAGGCGTTTCGAGCATTCGATACCTTCCGGAGTTCAGCGCGAAACTCTGGAAGCGGACGGCCATCAGGACGAACAAGATCGGTTGCTCGACCTGGTCCGAATGTGTCCGGCGGCGGCGTCATTCCGCCCAAACGAACAGCGGCAGAGCTGTCAAACGCAATTGAAGGACCGTGAGCAACCATACGTCAACCCTACTTCCTGTCTGTCTGCCGAGCGAATGACAGCGAAAGGCTGGTTCGTAGATCTCGCGTCATCACCAGCCGCGGTCCACCCATTCTTGAAGGTGTGGACGTTCTGTGCCAATCGTCGTGTCGTTGCCGTGGCCGGGGAGCACGATCGTGTCATCGGGAAACGGGAAGAGCAGGGTGTCAATCGATGTGATGATGGTGTTGAAATCTCCACCCTCATATTGGGTTGCTCCCGGCCCGCCCGGGAAGAGCGTGTCACCGGTGAAGAGAAGGGGAGTGCCGTCGAGGTGGAATGAGATTGACCCTGGAGTATGGCCAGGGTTATGAATTGCGTGAAGTCGAAGCGCCCCGAACTCGATCACTTCCTTGTCATCGATAAGGACGTCGTAGCCGACCTCTTTCAACATCGGCGCGTCAGCTGCCGTGACAGCGACCTCATAGCCGGCCTCTCGCATCTGCGTCACTGCACCAATGTGGTCATGGTGACCGTGGGTTTCGAGAATGCGGCGGACGCCAAGTGCTTGAGACAGTTCGAGAAGACGTTCGTGTTCGTTGGCCGCATCGATGAGGACCGCCTCGCCGGTTGCTAAACATCGGACGATGAAGACGTTGTTGTCGTACGAGCCGACAACAAGTTTGTGAACTTCAACATCTGCGTTTGACCAATGAAGAGTGCTCATGCCCTCATTCTTGCTGCTCAGGCTTGCGCCGTGGTGACTGAGACCGGTTTTCGCACCTCAGAGTCACGTTGAAAG
Organism: Ilumatobacteraceae bacterium; assembly: GCA_049432165.1. Classification (GTDB taxonomy): domain Bacteria; phylum Actinomycetota; class Acidimicrobiia; order Acidimicrobiales; family Ilumatobacteraceae; genus Casp-actino5. The sequence continues at coordinate 10,213 of JBMTDQ010000060.1, read as the reverse complement.
GACCTCGTATCCAAGGTCAAGCGCAATCGGAATTTGATTCGGATCGAGTGTTGCATAGGTGAGGTTTGCCGGGAGCCTGTCGGCTGCAGCGAAATGAATCGCATCACTCAATCGAAGGGGACGTTCGCGAGCAAGAGAGGCGGCTCGTTCGGTGCATCGAGCATCGAGCGGAACAATGTGCAGATAATCCCACGTGAGTCGAACAGCATCTTCGAGGTCGGCTCGCGCATGCCGCTCATCGGTGAGGCGGTCGATTGCAGGGAGAGCTTCGGTGAGCGCAAGTCCTGATGCAGCGACGACCGATGCACAACCGAAGGCGTCAAGGATCGGCTCCCTTCCTGGCGTTTCTGTCGCAATCGCAAGTAGCGCAGATGTGTCGAGGAAGAGAACGCTCATCCGCGGAGATCCCTTAGGGCTTGGTCGAGACGGGTCCCGGCCCATACTCGAATTGGTTCTGGCGGTCGCCAGTCAGCGGAGCGCCGCGGCGGGATGACCGCACCAGATGAGATGAGTTGGTCGATGGTAGGGGCGGTGGTGCCGAGTGGGCCAAGGATTGCCACTGGTTCTCCCCGGTCGGTAATCAGGGTTGATTCGCCATGCTCAGCCCTGCGAAGGATTGAGGCGAATTCGGCCCGTGCTGCACGAGTGCCAATTGTGTACATATGTGTACACAATACGATTTGTGATCGAACTCGTCCAGTCGGCATACTTTCCAACATGAACTTTGCATTTACCGAAGAACAAGACGAACTGCGCTCGACCATCCGCGCCTTCATGGAAGCAAAAAGCTCCGAAGAGGCCGTGCGTGAGCAGATGGAAACTGACAACGGCTTTGACGCCGATGTCTGGAGCCAGATGGCAGAGCAGATGGGCCTTCAGGGTCTCCACATTCCCGAGGAGTACGGCGGCTCAGGCTTCGGCTACGTCGAACTCGGCATCGTGCTGGAAGAGATGGGTCGCGCCCTCTTGTGCGCTCCGTTCTTCTCGTCGGTTGTGCTCGCTGCGAACACCTTGATGCAGTCGGGTGACGATGCAGCCAAGTCAGCGCATCTCCCGGGCATTGCTGCCGGGTCAACCATCGCAACCGTCGCGTTCACCGAGCCGAACGGCAAGTGGGACGAGTCAGGAATCACGATGGAAGCATCGGGTTCAGGTTCAGACGTGACGTTGAACGGAACAAAGTCATTCGTGATCGACGGTCACCTTGCAGATCTCATCATCGTCGCTGCTCGCAGCTCTGCAGGCGTCAGCTTGTACACGGTTGCAGGCGATGCCGCAGGCCTCACCCGCACCGCGTTGTCAACAATGGATCAGACTCGTCGTCAGGCGAAGCTTGAGTTCTCCAACACTCCTGCAACTCTCCTCGGAGGAGAAGGCAAGGGCTGGGACATCCTCTCAACGGTGCTCGACCTCGCAGCTGTCGGCCTTGCCGCAGAGCAGGTTGGTGGCGCTCAGTTCGTGCTCGAGATGGCCGTCCAGTACGCAAAGGACCGCGTGCAGTTTGGCCGTCCAATCGGATCATTCCAGGCAATCAAGCACAAGTGTGCAGACATGTTGCTTGAGGTTGAGTCGGCCAAGTCAGCTGCCTACTACGGCCTCTGGTGTGCGAGTGAAATGAATGACGAGTTGCCATCAGTTGCGTCGCTCGCCAAGGCGTACTGCTCGGAGGCCTACTTCCACGCAACGGCTGAGAACATCCAGATCCATGGTGGTATCGGTTTCACCTGGGAGCATCCAGCGCACCTCTACTTCAAGCGTGCAAAGTCATCAGAATTGCTGTTTGGTGATCCGACGTATCACCGCGAGCTCCTCGCACAGCGAATCGGAATCTGATCACGCTCCATCTGCCAGTTCAACATTGGCAGTAATAGTCTGAGGGTGTGAACCTCACTCTCGGAATCTTCGTTGTCCTAGCGGCGATCGCAGTATTTGCGATCGCCGCTGGCGCGATCGGGCGAGAAGCGCACCGACTTGATGCGATTGCTCCACGCGCTGTGTACACGCTCGACGAAGCAGTTGACTTTGTTGCCGACCGAATTCCGCCACGCAGCCAGGCACGGCTCACACCAGCAGAAGTTGAGACGCTGCTTATTGGGCATATCAACTGGCTACACGCTCAAGGACTCGCCCCCGACCGAGTAGTTGACCAGCGACAGAACATTGCCGCCCCGCTCATTGTTTCTGACGAGGCGCTGATTGCTCACCTGTTGGGGATTGCGGGCGAATCAGAGATTGATCTTCTAGATGATGTTGATGTCGTTGAAGTTGTCGATGCTCACTTGAAATATTTCGACGCCATCGGTGCCGTAGGGCCAATCGCTCCACCCGACGATGTGATCTGACAAATCACTCCTCTTCGGCGATGTTTCGCTAGCGTGTGATCTATGGAACGTCCGATTCGCTTCGAACACACCCGGTTTCTTGGTGACAAGCGCACGCAACTCGTGTACGACCTCGATGAATGGAACGATGAAGCCGTGATCGACGAAATCATCGAAGCTGAAACCGGGTTGTGTTTTGGCCCCGACACCCTCGCCGAGGCTCGCAATCGCGGTTACACGTTGGCGACCCCTGGGGCGCGTCGTCGGCATCGCAAGCCTCGGGCCTGAATCGCAGCGTGATGGAGGGCAGTTTTGAAAGCGGCAAAGAGCGACTTGCCTGCCATATCACGCTTCCACCGGCCACTGATGGCGAAATGCCCGGCCTCATTCTGTGCCACGGCTTTCCCATTGGTCCACTAGACGCTCGGCGGTCGGCTGGAACATTTCCCGAGTTGATCGATCGGCTCGCCAACGAAGTCGGTTACGCAGCGATGACGTTCACCTTCCGTGGGTGTGGAACCTCGACCGGTGATTTTTCTCTGCAAGGTTGGATGGATGATCTTCGTAATGCGGTAGATCACTTGGTGCACACCACTGGAGTGCGGCGTGTCGTGCTGATTGGAACGAACACCGGGGGATCACTTGTTATCTGTGAGGCAGCAGATGACCCCCGTGTTCATGCAGCGGCGTTGTTGTCTCCACGGGCTGACTTCGATGACTGGGCCGATCATCCTCGGCGTTTCCTCGAGCACGCTCGTCAGATTGGGGCAATCCGTACCCCGGGGTTCCCATCTTCGCTGGACGAATGGAGCAGGGCCTTTCGACGGTTCCGCCCTGAAGCGGCAGCGCGACGGTTTGCTCCACGTCCACTGCTGGTATTGCACGGTGACGACGACTCCAGCGTGCCAGTGAGTGACGCCCGTCAGCTCGCCCAATCACACGGAAACGCAGAACTCAACGTTCTTGCTGGTGCTGGACACCGTTTGCGCCACGACCCTCGAGCGATTGCAATCCTGTCGGGATGGCTTGACAGAGTTCGTTAACCCATTCAGATAATGAATGGATTCGGCGCTTCGCTATCGATCTCATAGCGACGGATCGCATCTTCAACGACATCGGCGGAAATCTGCCCGTCATTGAACAATGCACTCAATGTTGAGACCACAATGTGGCCAGCATCGACCTCGAAATAACGCCGGAGCGCCTCACGTGTGTCGCTTCGTCCCATGCCGTCGGTTCCGAGAACGCTGAATCGACGACCTGACGGAACGAATGGCAGAATCTGCTCGGGCACTGCCCGCATGAAATCGCTCACTGCAGTGATTGGCCCTGATGACTGTTCGAGCAGTTGCGTCACTAACGGCTGCTCTTGAGGTGCCGAAGGGTGCAAGCGATTATTGCGCTCAACATCAAGGGCCTGTTCGCGAAGTCGTTTGTAACTTGTGGCTGACCAGAGTTCAACCCCGACGTCGTAGTGCTCAGCAAGTTCATTGGCGGCAACGGTTGCCGCTTGATGTGAGACACCAGAGAACAGGATGGTCGCTTGGTGGGAAGTGTTGCCAGGGGCAGCCTTCCATCGGTACAGACCTCGAACGGCGCCCTTCTCAAATTCATCCGACACCTCAGGATGATCGGGCAGGGCTGGCATCGGGTAGTTCTCGTTGTACAGCGTGATGTAGTAGATCACGTCACGCTCAGATTCTGGAGTATCAGTCCCGTACATGCGTTGAATGCCATCTTTAACAATGGCGCCAAGTTCGTACGCAAATGCGGGGTCATATGCCTGAACGGCAGGCACGGTCGAGGCAAGCACAAGGCTGTGCCCATCCTGGTGCTGCAGTCCTTCGCCCAAAAGTGTGGTGCGTCCGGCGGTGGCGCCCATGAGGAAGCCACGGACGCGAGCGTCCGCGGCCTGCCAGATGAGGTCACCAACCCGTTGGAAGCCAAACATTGAATAGAAGGTGTAAAACGGAATCATCGGCACACCACGCGTCGCGTAACTCGAACCGGCGGCAATGAAACTCGCGAGAGACCCCGCCTCGGTGATTCCTTCTTCAAGAATCTGGCCATCTGAGTCTTCGGAGTATGACAGCAGAAGGTCGTGATCGACGGGCTCATACTTTTGGCCTTGAGATGCATAAATCTCAAGTTCGCGGAACAAGGCGTCCATGCCGAAGGTTCGTGCCTCATCAGGGATGATCGGTACGACGCGCCGGCCGATATTTGCGTCTCGGCACAGGCTGCGCAGAAGTCTCGTGAAGCCCATCGTCGTGCTGACGGGGAGTTCTCCCGAACCCATTCGAAGCTCCTTGAAGGCATCGTCAGATGGAAGTGACAGCGGCTTACGGGTCGTCACTCGACGAGTTGGCATGACGCCACCGAGTGCTCGGCGGCGGTCCATCATGTACTGGTACTCGATGGAGTCCTCGCTCGGACGGAAGTACGGAGGGTCGTCGCCCTCAAGTGATGCTGACGGAATTTCGTCGTGAAGGTGTAAGCGGTCACGAAGGTCAAGCAACTGATCTTTCGTCATCTTCTTGATTTGGTGAGTTGCATTTCGGCCCTCAAATCCGGGACCGAGAGTCCAACCTTTCACCGTCTTGCACAAAATAACTGTCGGGCGCCCACTGCCGAGATTCTCTGTTGCTGCCCGGTATGCCGCATACAACTTTTGGTAGTCATGGCCACCGCGGGGAAGGCTTCGTAGCTCATCGTCAGAGAGGTGCGAGACCATCTGGCGAAGGCGAGGATCTGGGCCGAAGAAGTTTTCCCGGATGTAGTTGCCCTCCTCCACGGCATAACGCTGGAACTCGCCGTCCACCGTCATGTTCATTTGGTTCAGCAGCACACCGTCTTTGTCTTGGGCGAGCAACTCATCCCATTTCGAGCCCCAAATGACCTTGATGACGTTCCAGCCCGCCCCACGGAAGACCGCTTCGAGTTCTTGGATGATCTTTCCGTTGCCGCGCACCGGGCCATCAAGTCGCTGCAGGTTGCAGTTGACGACAAAGATGAGATTGTCGAGTTGCTCACGCGCTGCGAGAGAAATTGCGCCGAGGGTCTCGGGCTCGTCGGTCTCGCCATCGCCGAGGAAGGCCCACACCCGGCTGTTGGAGGTGTCGTCCATCTGGCGGTTCAGAAGGTAGCGATTGAAACGAGCGTGGTAGAGCGCAGTAATGGGGCCAAGGCCCATCGACACGGTGGGAAACTCCCAGAAATCAGGCATCAGTCTTGGGTGTGGGTAGCTTGAGAGACCGCGCCCGCCCCGTCCAATTTCTCGGCGGAAATGGTCGAGATCTTCGGCTTCAAGCCGCCCTTCCAAAAATGCTCGGGCGTACACCCCTGGCGCAGCGTGGCCCTGAAAATAGACGTGATCGCCCAGCCCCTCAGCGTCTTTGCCTCGGAAGAAGTGGTTGAACCCGATTTCGTAGAGTGAGGCCGATGAAGCAAATGTCGACAGGTGGCCACCGATGCCGTCGGCAGCGTTGTTGGCCTTCACCACCATCACCGCAGCATTCCAACGAATAAATGCCCGAATGCGACGCTCGATGTGCTCATCGCCAGGGAACCACGGCTGCTGTTCGCGAGGAATGGTGTTCACATATGGAGTGCTGACCGTCGCTGGGAAACTCACCTGTCGAGAATTTGCGTGAGCAAGCAATTTCGACAAGATGAACCTGGCGCGAGTTTTGCCTTTTGCGTCGACGACAGCTTCAAGGCTGTCGAGCCACTCTTCGGTTTCTGTCGGATCTGTATCGGGAAGCTGGTGGACGTGCCCGTCGAACATCATGGTCACATTCTCGCAGGAATCGATGACTGGTGCTGGCTCCTCACTACGAATCTTGCGAGGGCACCCACCAGCCGCTCACGTCAAACAAGGTATGAGTTGGCTGACTCGCCGTGATGCATACAGCACCATCGCTGACAGGGATTGTCACTGTGTTCGCAAGCACTCCGCCGGCTATCGAATTCACAACAGAAGTGTCTGTCGTTGCATCGCATGGCTCAGCAACAAGAAATGCCTGCGAAAGTGGTTCGACGATGGTGACCGTGCCAGTCACTGCCTTGGCATTCGTTGGTGTTGCGGGCAGTTCGATGCGGGCGTTCCTGGCGTGAATCGGAGTCCATCCACCGATACTTGAGCGAGTATCGAGCAGACGCCGAGGGTTCGAGCTGGCGAACCGAAGCGGCGCATCTTCAAAAAATGTGCCGTTGAGATCAACGATGACATGTGCTGAGGATGATGTCACGATGCAGAACTCACCGTCTGTGAGGGGAACAAAGGCCGATCCGGCGACAGGTTCGCCGGTGAGGTAGTTCACATTCGACACATTGGGGATCGTGCTCGTGCACGGATAGGCCGACAGGAACCCTGGTTCGTCTGCTCCAACAACGGTGAGTGTCACACTCGCCGCACGTGCGTTGGTTGATACTGAAACGCGAATTGGGCTGAAGATCTCGGCTCGGCCAGTTCTCCTGGTGTCGAGAATTCGATTTGGGGTCATCGTCGCAAACGTGAGTGGTGCGTTTGCCGAGAACGATCCCTGCAGGTCGACAATGACGTGACTGTCGGCGCGCGAATAGACGCAAAGCTCTCGAGACATAGGCATCGAGATAATTGCAAACCCTCCTCGATTGCGTCGGGCCTCGTGATTGAGATGTGAGACATTAGGACGACTCGTTGCGCAGTCGAACGCGGTGAAAAAACCAGACTGTGATGTTCCTGTCGTCGTGAGGTTGACTGCGACCGCCGTTGTATCGACGGGCATAACACCGTCGAGATCAACTCTCACAACCCCTTTGTTGCCAGAAGTCGTTCCAGTACGGCGGGTATCAAGAACACGAATCGGGGTGACCGGCGAGAAGGCGGATGGGTCGCTGGATTCATTCGGCAATGCAACGTGATCGCCAGACAACGTGGTCGACACCATCGTCGCCGTCGCAGCTTCTGCAATATGCCGGTTTCGTTCGCGGTAACCGTCTGGTGAGAGATGAATGCGGTCCCCGGATGGGAAGCCTCCACCTGCGTAGAGCGTTGCCCAGTCCCACACGATGAGTTCGGAACGTGCTGCTGCAATATCGTTGAGAGCGGTGTTCCAGACCGCCTGATAGTCGCGTGCTCCAGCCGCTGATCGGGTGATATTTGGCCAGAAGACCCGGTGATCCTCGCCGATCTCATCAAGCAAGAAGTTGATCGAGTTGACGGAGCATTCATAGCTCGCGCCACACAGGCCTGAGTCATTCACACCAATGTTGACAATGACATTTGGGGAGTCCCAACCCTCTTCACGCCACTTCTCCAGCCATCCACTGACCTTCCCCCACTCCGGAACTGCGAGGTAGCCAGTCGAGTATCCCATGCCTGCGCGAGCGCGGATCGGTCCCCATCCCTGGTTGGCGAGCTGGTCGACGAGCGTGGGTCCGTAGGTCAATGCACCGAGCAACACAGAATCGCCGATCACGCTGATTGCGCCAAGCGGCCGAGCGGTTTCGTCAACGATGTATTTCGTAGACGAAGCTGCAGAAACCTCATTTGCGACGGTCGTTAGGTGGGTAGCCGTGATGATGATTGCTATCGCAAGCAAGACGAGACGACCTCGTTTGTACATACGCGCAATGTATCGGTACCACGTTGGTGAGCGGTTGATAATCCGCAGTCGCATACTGCTGTCTGTCAGGATGTGAAGGTGTCCGATCAGCCCTCATTGTTCTCAATTGATGCCGACACGCCGAGTCAGCCGGTGACGGTGTATACCGATGGAGCCTGCAGCGGCAACCCAGGTCCCGGTGGATGGGCGTGGGCGGTTGCTCCGAACGGCTCGCCCTCAGGAGCTGGCGGAGAGGTGAATACGACCAACCAGCGAATGGAACTTGCGGCGGTACTCGAGGCGATTCGAAGTCTCTGTGGGGATCACAGCGTCATTCATGTCGTTTCTGATTCAACTTACGTCGTGAACTGCTTTCGTGATGGCTGGTGGAAGAAGTGGAAAAAGAACGGCTGGAAGAACTCAAAGCGTGAGCCAGTCGCAAATGTTGATCTGTGGGAGCCGCTCATCGAACTGGTGACGAAAAATAAGGTCAGTTTTGAGTGGGTTAAGGGTCATAGCGGTCACCCGATGAACGATCTCGTTGATGAGCTCGCTGTCGCTGCAGCTCAGCAGGTCGCGAAATCGTGACCTAAATCTCGTTCGACGGCTGACTAGCGTTCACGTGGTGGAGCGAGCTCTCAAACTTTGGATGGCGTTGCTAGTCGCACTCCTTGCGCCGTTGTTGGTCATCGCTACACCCAACAGCGGAACAGTTTCAGCGATTGACTCAATTGACGAAATTGTTGCCTACGTAGTCGAAGGAACGGGGAATGGTCACGGTCGAGGACTTAGCCAATGGGGTGCCTACGGATGGGCGGTTGAACAGGGGAAAAATTGGGAGTGGATCCTCGACCACTACTACGGCGGCACGTATCTCGGGAATATTGACGCCAACCAGCGGATTCGAGTGAGGCTTACCGATTTCGATGGGGCCTCATGGATGGGGGTGATTTCCTCGTCATCATCCGCATCATGGAGCGCTGGCGGTCAATCAGGCTCCGGGGCGCCTGCGATCAAGGTTGTAGAGGTAGCAAGCAATCGCTTCGACGTGTTTGTAGGCGATGGAGTTGCCTGCCCAGGGACATCGACACTTGTCGTGCCTGACGGTCCAATCTCACGCGGATCGGGTGATGCAACCGCTGTGCGTCAAATTCAGACGTTCCTCACGGCATTCGGCTGGGATCCGCGCGGAATTGACGGCGATTTTGGTCCACTCACCGAATCTGCTGTCAGAGCGTTCCAGACGTCACAGGGTCTGGCAGTGGACGGGGTTTGGAATCTTGATGATGCCGTGAGGGCTCGTAGCCTGATTGCTGGGTCAACCTCCACTACCGGGTGGAGGCAGGTTGCCTCATCTGTGGCGGGTCCTGTTGCGGTCAGTACCTCAGCGAACGAATCGTCTGCCGGCCCGGGCGACGTGCTCGGCCTATGCTCCGGTTCGGGTGCTGTTACGCACTACCGGGGGGCGTTGGAATTTCGAGACACGTCAAGCGGTAACCGCGTCGTCAATGATGTTCTCGTCGAAAATTATTTGCGAGGGGTGGTCCCTCGAGAAGTTTCAGCATCTTGGGGAGACCGAGGCAACGGGGCAGGGATGCACGCGTTGCGAGCGCAAGCTGTCGCCGCTCGTTCGTACGGGGTGCAGCAAAGTCGTTATGACTATGCCGGAACCTGCGATACCTCCTCGTGCCAGGTGTACGGAGGGGCCGCAACTCGAGCGACCGCTACGGCATCGGTGACAGCCCTCGAACGACCGCAAACCGACACCGCAATTCGTGAGACGAACGGAAAAGTGCGGCGTTGGCAAGCGGTGAATGCTCGGAATATGCCAGCCGACGAAATTGTTTCGACTGAATTTTCGGCTTCTAACGGCCCACAAACTGCGGGCGGATATTTTCCAAGCGTCCCTGATCTGGGCGATGCGGTGGCACTCAACCCCAATCATCGCTGGACCCGAATCATCTCGCGCGACGAAATTCTCAATCGCTACCCAGGCGCAGACCTCAGTCGTGTCACCACGGTTGTCGACCCAGAATCAACTTACGAGGGGATATATGCAAATCGGGTTCGTCTCGGCGCGGCACAAGCCGGAGTGGCAGACGAGTTTGTCAGCAACTGGTCCTTCCGTAACTCGTTTGGTCTTCCAAGCCCGGGCTTTACTCTCACACCACTGCGACGAGGCGTTGAGTCTTCAGCGAGTTTTGCGTTTATCGGTGACTCGGTTGGTGAGAGCATCGTCGGAGAGAGCTATGGCCAAGAGTTGCCACTGATGTTGAACGGAGTGTTTGCATCAGATCTCTACGA
>JBMTDQ010000059.1:0-11788 GCA_049432165.1 Ilumatobacteraceae bacterium | reverse complement strand
TGCAAGCAGCCCGAGCAGCGTGCGCACTTCCGGTTCTCAGAAAAGATTTCACCGTTGCTGAGCGTGATGTTCTCGATGCGCGCATTATGGGAGCCGATTGTGTGCTGTTGATTGCAGCTGCCCTCGATCGAAGTGAGTTGGCGAACTTTCATGCGCTTGCGGTTGAGGTTGGGCTTGATGTTCTTGTGGAAGTGCACGATGAACCCGAGCTCGAGGCTGCGCTTGAGGTCGGGGCGACCCTAGTGGGTGTCAACCAGCGTGATCTGGTGACATTCAACGTTGATCATGAGCGTGCCCTACGGATGGGCGGTGTCATCCCTCGTGACGTCGTGTCGGTTGCAGAATCTGGTGTGAGGAATCGTTCTGATGCCGAGGCCCTCACTGAAGCGGGGTATCGGGCGGTGCTGGTTGGTGAAACGTTGGTGACTTCCGGTGACCCTGAGCATGCAGTGGCTTCGCTGCGTGGCCACCGATGAGTAGTTTCTGATCGTATGTTCATCAAAATCTGTGGCATCACCACCGAAGATGACGCCCTGCTAGCGGTTGCGATGGGGGCCGACGCTGTTGGATTCATCTTTGCTCCGTCTGAGCGTCAGGTGTCACCTCAGAACGTGTATGACATCACTCGACGGCTGCCTCCTGAAACGATGACCGTCGGGGTATTCCGAAATGATCTGCCTGATCGGGTGCTCTCGGTCGCAGATCGTGCCGGTGTGAAAGCGGTGCAGTTGCATGGCTCTGAAACTCCTGACCAGGTTGCCGAAATTGTTGAGCGCGGACCCGGCCACGGCATTCGGTGGGTAATAAAGGCGTTTGGAGCTGACTCTCCTCATCTGTCTCGGGCCAATCAGTTCCACACCGATGTGGTGCTGGTCGACGCCCCATCGCCAGGGAGCGGCAAGGTGTTTGACTGGCATATCACCGCAGATGTCCCCGATTCTGTTCGCATGATTCTGGCGGGGGGTCTCAACCCCGACAATGTTGCTGATGCGGTCGCAGCTGTTGAGCCCTGGGGCGTTGATGTTTCCTCGGGCGTTGAGCTAGCTCCGGGACGCAAAGATGCCGTGAAGGTGCGAAAATTCATCAGTAATGCCCGTGCAGCTTCTCCCACCCCCTACATCGGACCGGATGACCTGCCCTACAACTGGGAGGACGAATGACAATCGCTGAACAGCGCGACGAATCGATCATGTCGGAGCCAGATCCGTCTGGCCGTTTTGGCGAGTTTGGAGGCCGGTTTGTGCCTGAAACTCTCGTGCCGGCCTGCCAAGAATTAGAGGCTGGGTTCAAAGAGGCATGGGCCGATCCGCAGTGGCGTGAAGAGCTCAATACCGCCCTTCGAGATTACGCTGGCCGTCCGTCTGGGTTGTCTGAATGTCACCGTCTTGGTGAGAAGTTGGGTCTCCGTCTGCTGTTGAAGCGCGAAGATCTCAACCACACGGGCTCGCACAAGATCAACAACGTTCTTGGCCAGGCGTTTCTTGCGAAGCGCATGGGTAAGACTCGGCTTGTTGCCGAGACTGGAGCAGGCCAACACGGTGTTGCGTCAGCGACCGCGGCTGCGCTGCTCGGTATGGAGTGCAAGGTGTACATGGGGGCGGTTGACGTCGAACGTCAGGCGCTCAATGTGTTCCGAATGAAACTGCTTGGCGCTGAAGTCGAAGCAGTGCATTCAGGAAGCCGCACGCTCAAAGATGCGGTGAACGAGGCAATGCGCGACTGGGTGGCAACTGTTGGCGACACTCACTACTGCTTGGGTTCGGTGATGGGTCCTCATCCGTATCCATGGATGGTGCGCCAGTTCCATCGCGTGATTGGTGACGAGGCCCGCGAACAGGCGCGTGCATTGCTTGGTGACGATCCCGATGTGGTGACGGCGTGTGTTGGTGGCGGTTCAAATGCGATCGGAATTTTCTCGGGCTTCGTCGATACGAGGTCTCGTCTGGTCGGGGTTGAGCCTCGTGGCGGTGCGGCGGTGACTCGAGCGGTTCCTGGTGTGGTGCACGGTATGCGCAGCTATCTCATGCAAGACGAATACGGCCAGGTTGAAGAGGCACATTCGATTTCGGCGGGTCTTGACTACCCAGGTATCGGACCTGAGCACTCATACCTCTCTTCTATCGGTCGGGCCGAGTACCCGACGGTCACCGACGAAGAAGTGGTTGACGCGTTCCAGCTGTTGAGCCGAACCGAGGGAATCATCCCCGCGCTTGAGCCGGCTCATGCTCTCGCGTGGGTTGTTCGTGAGGCGCACACGATGCAGGGCCAGACCGTGTTGCTGAATCTGTCGGGTCGAGGTGACAAGGACGTTGGTCAGATGATGGACGTGCTGAAGGATCGCCTGTGACAGTTGACCTTGCGACTTCACTGCGGTCGTCGCGAGACGCGGGTCGAAAGTTGCTCGTGCCGTACATTACTGGGGGGTACCCGGGCTGGCAGGATGCCATTCGTGCGTGCGCCGCAAATGGAGCGGACGCAGTTGAGATCGGCATTCCATTCTCTGACCCGGTGATGGATGGGCCGGTCATTCAGCGGGCATCTCAGGCGGCGCTCGAGGGCGGAACAACCCCGCAGTCGGTCCTCGAAGAAGTTCCCTCGCTCGATGTTGGCATCCCGCTCGCCGTAATGACCTATTACAACTTGGTGCATCACGACGGCCCGATTCGGTTCGCGAATCGTCTTGCAGAGGCTGGTGTGACCGGAGCGATTCTGCCCGATCTTCCCCTTGAGGAGTCAGACGATTGGGCGGAGGCCGCCGATGCGGCTGGGGTTGCGACGATCATGTTGGCGGCGCCGACGGCTCCTGACGAGCGCTTGCCTCGCATTGTGGCGCGGGCCCGAGGGTTTGTGTATTCCGTCGGGTTGCTCGGGGTGACAGGGGAGCGTGACACGCTCGCCGAGACTGCAACCGCGTTGGCTGGTCGTTTGAAGGCGGTGACTGATACTCCGGTGCTGGTTGGTGTCGGTGTGTCGAATGCTGAGCAGGCGGCTACAGCGGTGAAGGTTGCCGATGGTGTGATTCAGGGAGCGTCGATGGTGCGACGACTCATGGAGTCGGGGCCCGATGAAGTGGGTCGTTATGTCGCCGAAGTGCGTGCGGCAATTGACGCGGTGTGACAGGTGATTAGCCCGGTAATCGAAGTTGAGTTTGTTGGGTATTTGTCATGACAGTTGAGTCGCCATCTCGCAGATTGTGGCGAGCAGCCGAAACGATTCACGCCGTCACCTACTTCTCCGAAGAATCTCGCCTCGCTGCAGAACGAGTCGGGTTCAAAGGCTTCTGGATGGGGTATTTCGCCTTCAGGTCCGCTCCGCTCGGCCAGGTTGAGCCTGCCGTGGTTGAGGCATTGTTCAATAACTTCGCTGCCGAACGGTTAAGCCGTGCATTGCCCGACGCATGGTCATTCGCATCGCCATCTGATGCACTGTCAGCCCGCAGCGAGGCGGCCGAGCAGGCACTTGAACGACTTGGTGTTCAACCTCCGAGTGAACGCCTGCTCGAGGTGATGCAATCCGCTCTGATGTCGATTGCCCCTCACGGGCGGCCATTGTTTGCAGCAAACCGCGTGCTTCCATCACAGGGCTCACCGCTTCAAGATTTATGGCAGTGGTGTACCACTGTTCGTGAACACCGCGGTGATAGCCACGTGGCTTCTCTTGCGGTTTTGGGTATCAACGGGCTGGAAGCGACAGTGCTGCTCGCAGTTGAGCAGGGAATTGGTCTTGAGATGTTCGAGCAATCACGAGGATGGCATCACGACCACATCGCTCGCACCGTCGATCGGCTTGTCGGCATTGGATTGCTCTCTGCGCCAGATCAGTTGAGCGACTCGGGTGCTGCTCTGCGTGCTGAAGTCGAGGAGATGACTGATCGGCAGGCCTACGCAGTGATTTCTCGGCTCTCGCAGGACTACGAGGCAGTGATTGATGTTCTTGAAGTCGCCGCTGAGAGCGTTCGTTCACAGGGCGAGATTCCATTCCCAAACCCGATGGGGCTCACCGAAGCCACCTGACGCTCGACCGGTGACGCGTGCGTTGCCGCTCAGCGAACCAAATGTGCTGACAGCCGATCGGAGTAAGGTCGCGATGTGCGCCCAGAAGATCTACTTCCACATCGCCCACCATTTCTCTTCGTCAATGAGATTGTGAAGATCACCCCAGGTGAGTCCGCGAGCGGCACCTGGAAGTTGACCGGCGACGAGTGGTTCTTCGAAGGACACTTTCCTGGTCGACCAACCCTGCCCGGTGTGCTCATGTGTGAGGCAATCGCTCAGGTAGGCGCCCTTGCTGTGCTCGCTGATGAACGTTTTGCAGGACGACTTCCGCTCTTTGGTGGTATCGACAAAGCACGGTTCCGTCGACAGGTGGTTCCAGGCGATGAACTCCTCCTCGAATGCACCATGGGACGGCTATCGAGCCGCGCTGGACGAGGCTCAGGAACTGCGTCGGTGAACGGTGAAGTTGCCTGTGAGGTCGACTTGATGTTTGTGATCGCCTAGGGCGACCACCGGCTCAGTTGGTTCCGGTTCCGATAATGATCGAACCGTTGTGACCGCCGAAGCCAAAGTTGTTTGACATCGTTGGGCCGGGCTCCCACGGCCGTGGCGAGCCGGTCACAACATCAACTGTCATCTCGCTGTCAATGTTGACGGTGTTTGCGGTCGGTGGAATCAGCGAGTGCTGCATCGACAGCAGCACCGCTGCTGCTTCGAGAGCGCCTGCCGCACCAAGTGCATGGCCGGTTACACCCTTTGTTGAGACGACTGGCACCGCGTTTGCGCCAAACACACTGCTGATCGCAGCTCCTTCAGCAGCGTCGTTGAGTGGTGTTGATGTGCCGTGTGCGTTGATCTGACGGATGTTCGCAGATTCAAGACCCGCGTCGGCAAGAGCGAGTTCCATGCAGCGAATTGCACCTGTTCCGCCAGGTGCGGGAGCTGTGATGTGGTGCGCATCAGCATTCGATGCTGCGCCGAGAATCTCGCCGATGATGTTGGCTCCACGGTCAACAGCAGAGTTCCACTCTTCGAGAACGAGTACAGCGGCGCCTTCTCCCATGACGAACCCGTCTCGATCGGCGTCGAATGGGCGTGAGGTACCAGACGACGACAGGGCCGTCATGTTGCCAAACGATGCGAGAGAGGTTGCTGTGCCTGCGTACTCGGTTCCACCGGCAACGACTGCGTCAGCGAGACCCCACGCAATGAGTCGAGCGGCGTAGCCGATCGCGTGGGTGCCGGCTGCGCAAGCCGTGCAGATGGTTTCGTTCGGCCCTTTGAAGCCAAATCGCATTGATACCGACGCTCCGGGAGCATTCGCCATCATCATCGGAACAAGAAATGGGGAGACGCGTCGCTCACCTTTGTCGAGCCGAATGGCGATCTGTTCTTCGAGGGTGTGGATGCCTCCAACGCCGGTTCCGAAGATGGTTCCGATGCGGTCGTCAGTAGCGGCTGGGCGCCCTGACTGCTCTAATGCTTCAGTTGCTGCAGCGATCGCATATTGCTCGCTACGGTCGGCGCGCCGGGCATCTTTGGGAGAGTCAAACCAGGGTGACGGGTCCCAGTCTTCGATGGACGTGAGTCGTCCAACATCGACAAGACCTGGCCCGAGTAGACCGTTCCAATATGCCTCTTTTCCGATACCGCATGGCGCGACAACGCCCAGTCCGGTAACGGCGATACGCCGACTACTTCCTTGCATCAGAGTTTGCCGGCCACCAAGTCGTATGCCTGGCCGATGGTTTCAATACCTTCGAGTTCTTCTTCAGGAACCTCGATGCCAAATTCTTCTTCGAGAGCCATGACGAGCTCGACCAAATCGAGGCTGTCAGCGTCAAGGTCGTCACCGAAGCGTGCTTCTGGTGTGACCTGGTCTTCAGAAACGGACAGTACTTCGACTGCGCACTTGCTGAAACGGGCGAACAATTCTTGGTCCACGGTTACTCCTTATTTGTTGGCGGTCGTATGACCGCTGATGATTCTAGGAAATCTTGGTCGTTTGGTGGCGGAACGTCTAGTGGCCCATGCCGAGACCACCATCAACAGGGATCACAGCCCCGGTGATGTAGGACGCATCCTGCGATGCCAAGAAGGTGACAACTCCAGCGATTTCGTCTGGTTCAGCCATTCTTGCAAGGGGAACAGCGGCGGTGATGTCAGCGAGACGGTCCTCGCCAAGAGCAGCCGTCATATCGGTGCTGACGGGGCCTGGCGCCACGACGTTGACGGTGATCGACCGTGATCCGAGTTCGCGAGCCAGTGATCGAGCAAGACCGACAAGTCCTGCTTTCGAAGCCGAGTAATTCGCTTGTCCGGCGGCCCCAAGGAGGCCGACAACAGATGACACATAGATGATGCGTCCTTTGCGAGCCCGAAGCATTTGCTGCACGGCGCGCTTGGACACCCGGAATGCCGCTGTGAGGTTGGCGTCGATGACGTCCTCGAAATCGTCGACACCCATTCTCAGCAGCAGCGTGTCTCGGGTGATGCCGGCATTCGACACAAGAATCTCAACCGGTGACCCGAATTGTTCCTCGATGGCGTTGAACGCGGCGTCAATTTCATCTGTTGAGGTCACATCACATTTCACGCCGAACAGTCCGTCGGGCGGGGGCGAACTGTTGTAGGTCACGGCAACGTTGTCGCCGAGCTCTGCAAATCGACGCGCGATCGCAAGACCAATTCCTCGTGATCCGCCGGTGACAAGTACGACTCTGCTCATTTCGTTCCTCCCCATTTGAGCACGGCACTCGCTGCAGTCATTCCGCCACCAAAGCCAACAAGCAGCACATGATCGCCAGGAGCGACTCGGCCTGCATCGAGCGCTTCACAGAGCGCCATCGGAATTGATGCTGACGACGTGTTGCCCGTGTGGTCGATCGTGATCGCCGCGCGGTCCATTTCAACTCCTAGCCGTTCACATGCGGCTTGAATGATGCGAATATTTGCCTGATGCGGAACGATCAGTGCAAGGTCATCAGCCGTGATGCCGGCGTGAGCCATTGACTTTTCCGCTGAATCCATCATGATGCGGACGGCACGACGAAAGACTTCCTTGCCTTCCATGTTGACGGTGCCACCGATGTCAGCCCATAGGAGTTCGCTTGCGCTGCCGTCAGCGTCGAGATCCCATCCGAGTAGTTGGCCACCGCCATCTTCGACGGCTTCGAGAACGATCGCTCCGGACCCATCTGCGAAGAGTGGTGCAGTTCCGCGGTCGTCCCAGTCGACGATGCGAGACAAGGTGTCAGAGCCGATTACCAGAACCCGCTCAGCGCCCATCGCAATGAGCCCATGGGCATTGACGAGAGCGTAGGTGAACCCTGAGCAGGCGGCGTTGACATCGAATGCGCCACACTTCAATCCGAGCTTGTCCTGAATGACCGCCGACGTGCCCCATGCTCGATCAGGTGTTGTTGTCGACAAGATGAGCGCATCGATTTGATCGGGTGACACTCCAGCCATATCGAGTGCCTTCTGCGCTGACTCGATCGAGAGGCCGGCGGTTGTCCCGCCGATGTGCCGCTCATGAATTCCGGTGCGAGCAACAATCCACTCGTCGCTGGTGTCAAGGGTTTGGGCGAGATCGTGGTTAGTGACAACCTTCTCCGGCAGGGCCATGCCCCACCCGGTGATGATTGCACCTTTGGCTCCGGCTCGTGTTGCGGGCAACGTGTACTCCTTGGTTCTCGTTCTCAGTTGGCTCGAAGCCAGGCAATTGGCTGACGGGCCGCGACTCGCTCGGTATCGATAGCGATGTAGCTCTGCAAGATTCCTGCGAACGGTGAGCGGACTTCCTGATCTGCGACGGTTCCAAGCACAGTTCCGACTGCGATTTCGGTGCCGTCTGCGATTCCTGATGTGGTGAAGATGCCAGCAGCGGGGCTAACCACGAGGCGCTCATGGGCGAAGAGGTGCTCGCCCTCGTGATCGTGGGCAGCGGCAACAGGCTCGCCACCAAGCCATTCGAGCAATTTGTCGAGGTCTTCGGGTGTCGCAACGGAGATGGCTTTGGCGTCGTCGATGGTCCGCTTTGCCATGCCGGTAAGTACACCTCCTGGGACGAGTTCAGCAAATGCAGTGACGCCCATGTCGGCCATGGACTGAAGTCCGAGTTTCCAGCGAACCGGGCTCGATAATTGGGCCGAGAGCAACGCGGTCCATTCTTCGCCGAGAGTGTGTGGCTGCGAATCGACGTTCGAGATGACTGCGATTTCACTATCTCGAATACGGGCGGCTGCTATTGCGTCACGGAGGCGGTCTCGAGCCGCCGACATAAATGGCGTGTGGAACGCTCCAGAAACTTGCAGCGGCATCACTTTTTTAGCGCCAAGCGACTTTGCGTGGATTCCACCGGCTTCAACCCCTGATGGTGATCCGGCGATGACCACTTGGCCGGGGGCATTGAAGTTGGCGACCCATACATCATCGTCGGCAAGGTTGCAGGCCACTTCAACTTGGTCATCGTCGAGACCCAACACGGCCGCCATTGTCCCTGGTTGTTCGTTGCCTGCATCGTGCATTGCGGCGGCACGTGCCTGAACGAGAGCGACCCCTTCTGGAAACCCTAGAGCCCCCGACGCAGCGAGGGCCGTGTATTCGCCCAGGCTGTGACCTGCAAGGACATCGGGTGAAACGCCAAGACGTTCGACTGCGTCGAGCACCATAAGACTGGAGACGAACGTGGTGAGCTGGGCGTTGCGGGTGTCTTTTAGTTCATCGGCGTCTGCATCGAGCAGGAGGTGGGCGACATCGCGCCCGACGACTTCGGATGCTTCGGAAACCAGTTCCCAACTTTCGTGGTCCGCCCAGGGTCGACCCATACCTGGTCGCTGTGACCCCTGACCGGGGAATGTGAATGCAAGCACGCTCCGAGGCTAGACGGCTCTGACCCTGTGCTGGTGACTACTCAGAGATTTCCAATGTGTGAAGGCTCGTGTCGCGACCGTCAGAAGGTAGCCTGCAAAACGTCGCCCCGGTAGCCCAACGGCAGAGGCAGCGGTCTCAAACACCGTCCAGTGTCGGTTCGAATCCGACTCGGGGCACGAATCTCGTAGCATAGGGTCTATGTCTAAATGGCTCGTCGAACGTCGGTTGTCACAAACCGTGTCGCGCCTTGCGTCCATTCGTGGCGAACTTGCGCAAATCGATGAGCAGTTGACGGTGGTAGCCGACGAGGCAGCCGATCACGAATTGCGCGCAATGGTTTCTGAAACCCCGCTGGCCAGTCGTGATGCAGTGGAGGCACGGAAACACGCTGATGCCCTCATGCGGCACCGTGAGCACATTCTTTCCTCTATCCGTGAACTTCAGCAGCGTCAAGATGAGTTGCTCGATTCGATGAGTGAGTCAGCATGACGATCAGAGTGGTAATCGCAGAAGACGAGGCCATTATCCGGATGGACCTCCGTGAAACCCTTGAAGAAGAGGGTTATGAGGTCGTTGGCGAGACAGGGCGAGGCGACGAAGTGGTCGATTTGGTCCGAACCTTGCAACCAGACCTTGCGGTGCTTGACGTAAAAATGCCTGGCGCCGATGGGCTTTCGGCGGCAAAAACGATTACCCAAGAGAAGTTGTGTGCGGTGTTGATGCTGACGGCGTTTTCGCAGCGCGAGGTGGTTGAGCAGGCCCGTGATGCCGGTGCACTCGCATTTTTGGTCAAGCCATTCCAGCGAAGCGATCTTGTCCCAGCGATTGAAGTCGCAATCGGTCGGTTTCGAGAGTTGCGTGATCTCACGGGTGAGATTGATGCGCTTGGCGAACAACTGGCGGCGCGCAAACTCGTCGACCGAGCAAAGGGAATTCTCATTGATGAATGCGCAATGTCAGAAGGCGACGCCTTCTCGTTTATTCAGCGCACTGCAATGAGCGAACGCGTTCGCATGCGTGACGTGGCGGATCGCATCATCGACGGCGAACTCCGGCCCGAGTGATCAACCCGTGGCGAAGTATCTCCTCATCGATGGCAACTCACTGACGTATCGGGCATTTTTTGCGTTGCCGCCAGATATGGCAACGTCATCTGGTCAGGTCACGAATGCGGTATTCGGCTTCGTTTCGATGCTGACCAATGTCTTGAAAGACCAGCAGCCAGATGGTGTGCTCGTGGCCTTTGATCGCCCAGAGCCAACGTTCCGGCATGAAGCCGAACCCGAATACAAGGCGCAACGCGAGTCATCACCGGATGAGTTGAAACAACAGATGGTGATTGTTCGCGAGGTGTTAACCGCCCTCGGAGTGCATCACGTTGAACTTGTTGGCTGGGAAGCAGACGACATTCTTGCGACAGCAGCAACCGAACTTGCTGCCCGAGGAGATGATGCAATCGTGGTCACTGGCGACCGTGACTCGTATCAACTGGTGTCTGATCCACACATTCGGGTGATGTACAACAAGCGCGGCGTCAGCGACTATGCGCTCTACGACGAGGCAGGCATTCTCGAACGCACAGGAGTGACTCCAGCGCTGTATGTCGAGTACGCCGCGTTGCGAGGTGACCCGAGCGACAATCTTCCCGGCGTTCCGGGTGTGGGTGAGAAAACTGCCGCAAAGTTGATCAACTCGTACGGCGGTGTTGAAGGCATTCTTGCTGCGATCGACGAACAGACGCCGAAGTTGCGAGCGAACCTCGCTGAGTCTGCAGATCGGGTGCGCCGGAACCTTGACCTCATGGAACTCAGGCGAGATGCGCCAATTGGCGATCTCGAGCCGGAGACATTGCGAATCAGTCCCGACCGGGCAGAGGTTGATCGGCTGTTCGATGTGCTTGAGTTCGCGCAGCTTCGAACTCGAATACTTGCAGCGATCTCTGCCGGCCAGGCAGATGAAGACGATGATGCGGCTGAGCAGGCCGCTGACAGCGGCGAGAGTGTGATTCGTCCAACGGTGTCGGTTGCCGCATCACCTGCTGACGTAGCGGCGCTCGTGAATGGCGCAAAGGTGCTCGACATCGCAGCGACCTGGTCTGGAGACGCCGGTCGTTCCTCACTCGAAGGACTCGCAATTGTCGCTGGCGAGGCGGATGAGGCCGTATGGGTTCCAGTTGACTTGCTGGCAACTGCTGAGGTTCTTCAGGCCCTCTCGCAACACGACAATGTTCGCTCGTATCAATCAAAAGAACTCATCCGCTCGCTTCTCGAACTCGGAGGGGACCTACCGGGGTTGACCTTTGATGTTGGGGTTGCGGCCTACCTCATCGATCCGGGCTATTCAAAGTTGACCATTGCTGATCTACTCGGCAGGTTTAGTCAGCGTCTTCTTGACGATTCGTTGCTGCCACAAACTCCATCCGGGCAACTTGCGCTTGATGGAGCGAGACGCGACGGCGAAGCCGCCGGCATTGCGTTGGCAGTTCGCGAGCTCGCGGGCCCGCTTACTCAGGGAGTTGCCGATTCGGGTGTCGCATCGCTGTTTCGAGATACAGAGGTTCCGCTCATTCGGGTGCTCGCGCGAATGGAGTACATCGGTATTGCGGTGGATCGGTCAGCACTCGAGGAGATTGGACGCGGCTTACGCGAGCGGGTGGAGGCACTCGCCACCGAGTTGCGTGCAGTTGCTGAGTCGCCAGACCTCAACCTGAATTCCCCAACCCAGTTGCGAGCGTTGCTCTACGACCAGCATGGTTTAAGTCCTGCAGGCGTGCGCAAAACAAAGAGTGGATATTCAACCGATGCTGCAACACTTGAAAAGTTGCGGGATCAATGGCCAGAGTTCATCGAGCCACTTCTGCGCCATCGTGAGCTTGACAAATTGCGCGGAACCTATGGCGAAGGGTTACTTAACGAGGT
>JBMTDQ010000058.1:0-11839 GCA_049432165.1 Ilumatobacteraceae bacterium | reverse complement strand
AGGGCATTCTCGATGACCTCGGTCAGCGCGGGGTGGATGTAGTACACCTCACGAGCCACCTGGGTCGCAGTTTGAGAAAACTGCATCGCCTGCACAATCGGCTGAATCAGGGTCGCAGCCTGCGGCCCCATCACATGTGCTCCGAGGATCAGATCAGATTCTCGATCGACGATGACCTTCGCAAACCCAGGGCCGTCACCAAGCGCCCATCCATAGGCGGTTCCTGCGTAATCGCGGCGGCCAACAAGAACATCTCTGTTCGACGCAACTGCATCATCTTCCGTAATGCCGACCGACGCAATCTGAGGATGGCTAAACACCGCAGCAGGAACATGACGCTGGGTCACAACACGGAGATCCTCCGGATGGGCGATATTCCAGAACGCCACCTCAACTTCGGCATTCGCAACGTGTTTCAGTTGGTAATCATTTGCGACATCACCAATTGCCCAGATGCCAGAAATATTGGTTCGCATGTGCTCGTCAACTGAGAGCGTTCCGTGAGAGTGAGTGGCGAGCCCAACAATGTCGCACTTCAGCAAATCTGAATTTGGTTCACGCCCGGTTGCGAGCAACAGCTCGTCAACTACAACAACCTCACCATCACAATGCACTGCAATGCCTTCGGGACCTCGTTCGACCTTGCTGGGGAGATGCCCGAGGTGCAGCGAGACCCGCTTCCCAAACTCTTCAGTGAACGCCGTTGCAACATCTGCGTCGTGACGAGAGAGCATCGTCGCCGACCGGTTGAACAATGTCACTTCTGAACCCA
This sequence comes from Ilumatobacteraceae bacterium, assembly GCA_049432165.1. Taxonomy (GTDB): domain Bacteria; phylum Actinomycetota; class Acidimicrobiia; order Acidimicrobiales; family Ilumatobacteraceae; genus Casp-actino5. The sequence continues at coordinate 11,067 of JBMTDQ010000058.1, read as the reverse complement.
ACCCTGAAAAGACATGGCCCATCTCTGCTGCGATATACCCGCCGCCAATGACCCCCAGCCGCTTTGGCAGCTGCTCGAGCCGCATAATCGAATCACTCGTATGGAAACCGCATTCGAACAACCCGCTGATCGGCGGAATCATCGGGCGAGAACCAACCGCTACCAGAACATGTGGTGCCGAAATGACGCGCCCGTCAATGTCAACTGAATGCATTCCATCGACAGCAGAACGAACGAACTGGCCAGTCCCTTCGATGAGCGTGATGTTTTCGCAGCGCTCAGCCCGGTACTCGCGCCCACCTTCTGCGATTGGGTCGATACGTCCAAAGATGCGGTCGCGAATCGCCATCCAATCAGCGCCGTTCACCGTGATATCGACACCAATCGACTGGGCTTCGGCCGCTTCAACAGCGCGGTCTGCTGGCAACACAAACATCTTTGACGGGATGCAGCCCTTGTTAAGGCACGTTCCTCCAAATACATCGCGCTCAACCATCGCAATACGCCAGTCATTGAGAAACCCCGGAATGTGATTCCCAGAGCCCGACCCAATGATGATGAGATCGAAAATGTTGTCGCTGTCTGACATGTGTCCAGTCAACCACTTGACGAAAGACAGCGGCTCATCGATCGTCGATCGGTTCGGACTTCCCGACACCGCCACTAGCCTGAGAACCATGTCTGGCCGCTATGTCGTTCGCACCTATGGGTGCCAAATGAATGAACATGACTCTGAACGCATCGCGGGCCTTCTATCTGCTGACGGATATGAAGAGGCGAGCGATGAGAATGATGCTGACATCGTTGTCCTCAACACCTGCTGCATTCGAGAAAATGCTGACAACAAGTTGTACGGCAACCTGGGCCATCTCAAAACCTGGAAAGACGAGAAAGAAGGCCGTCAGATTGTGGTGGCTGGCTGCCTGTCGCAGAAAGATCGTGACGGGGTGCGTGGCCGAGCGCCGTATGTTGACGTCGTGCTGGGTACACATAACGTGCATCGCACAGCTGAGCTCATCTCTCACGCGCGAGAGCACGGGCCCATCACCGAAATTCTTGAGGCCGCTGTCGTTGATGAACACGTGCTGTTTCCGTCAGCGCTCCCGGTTCGCAGAGAAGTGTCCTATGCGGCGTGGGTCACCATCCAAATCGGATGCGATAACAACTGCGCCTTCTGCATCGTTCCATCGGTTCGTGGCGAAGAGATTTCTCGCCCCTTCGACGATGTGGTCGCCGAGGTAGAGCGATTCGCCGCCGATGGAGTGAGCGAAATCACACTGCTTGGTCAGAACGTGAACTCGTATGGCCGTGATATCCAGCGGGCAGCACGTCGCGACGGCGATGACGAGGCTCGTCTACGCCCGCTGTTTGCTGACCTGCTCACAGCAGTCGGCGATGTAGAAGGAATCCGGCGTGTTCGCTTCACGAGCCCGCATCCCAAAGACATGCGGCCAGAAACCTTTGCCGCCATGGCGTCCAGCCCATCGGTATGCGAGCACCTCCATTACCCACTGCAGTCAGGAAGCGATCGCGTCCTCGCATTGATGCACCGTGGGTACACCGGTGATCGTTATCTCGAACGTCTAGCCGATGCTCGACGCCATATTCCTGATCTTGCGGTCTCTACCGACATCATCGTCGGGTTTCCTGGAGAAACCGAGGCTGACTTTGAACAGACCCTCGAGGTCACTGCCGCCGCCGGATACGACTTTGCGTACACCTTTATCTTCTCTCCACGCCCCGGAACCGAAGCGGCCGAGATGGAGGGCGACTTCGTTGACCCCAAGGTTGCAGGCGAGCGGTTTGAACGGCTTCGTGCGGTCGTCGAACGGTCGGCTTTACAGCGCCATGAAGCCCGTGTCGGCAAGATCGAAGAAGTGCTGGTCGAGGGTCCATCAAAGAAAGATCCGTCTGTGCTTGCTGGCCGTACACGTCAGAACAAGTTGGTGCACTTCACCCCACCAAGCCCCCTGCGAACCGGGTCATACGCCACCGTTGAAATCACACATGGCGCCCCTCACCATCTCCTCGGCGAATTCGTTGAGTTGATTGCTGAGCCGACTCATCGCCGTCGAATTCCGGTGGAAGCGCTCTGAGCACCCTGCCAAGGCGAGTTGCTGTCATTGGTTCGACAGCATCCGGCAAATCCTCGGTTGCAATGGCGATTGCGACGCAGCGCAATGACACCGACATTGTGTCGGTCGACTCAATGCAGGTGTATCGGCATATGAACGTCGGCACTGCTACACCAACAATTGAAGAACAACAGCAAGTGCGGCATCACCTCATCGACATTGTCGAACCATCAGATGAGTTCACAGTGGCGATCTTTCAAGAACACCTCGCCGGAGCGCTGACGACGATTGCGGCGGCAGACCGCTCTGCGCTGCTTGTGGGAGGAACTGGCTTGTACCACCGTGCTGCAGTCGACGGTCTTGATCTCGCGGGTTCGTGGCCCGAGATCAGGCAGCGGCTCGAAACCGAAGCCGAATCTGAAGGAACAACGGCCTTGCACGCTCGACTCACCGAACGTGACCCGGTCGCGGCTGGGCGTATGGAGCCGACGAACACCCGTCGTGTAGTGAGAGCGCTTGAAGTTATCGAGGGTTCGGGTCAACTCTTTTCATCATTCGGCGGTGGCCTCGAGGAGTATCCCGAGACAGACGTCCACCAAGTCGGGCTTCGTTGGCCGAGAGAGGTACTTTCTAGTCGAATTGAGCAACGAGTACACCGCATGATGGAGAACGGTTTTCTTGAAGAAGTTGAGGACGTTCTCAGTCGTCAGCCATCGCGTACCGCTCGACAGGCACTTGGTTACAAAGAACTCATCGAGCACCTTGAGGGTCAATGCTCGCTCGATGAGGCAGTCGAGACGACGATCACCCGCACCCGGCAATTTGCGGTGAAGCAAGAGCGATGGTTCCGTCGAGATCCGCGAATTCAATGGGTTGACATTGAGAGCGACCCTGTTGCTGAAGTTGCGCCAGTCATCATGAACCGACTGCCGTAGTGTTGGGGGAGTAATGGACATCAAACTGACCCATCACCACGGACTTGGCAACGTCTTCCTCGTCGCCGACACCCGCCAGGTTGTTGGTGGTGTCGCGCTCAATGACACGGCAATCGACTGGGTGAAGGGCGCAATGACGTGGTGTGACCCTGTGAGCGGAGTTGGGGCAGATGGTTTACTCCTCCTCGGTGGAACTGGGCCCGAGATGACAATGCGCCTCATTAACGCCGATGGATCAGATGCCGAAATGAGTGGCAATGGCATTCGATGTCTCGTTCAGGCTGGTTTTCTCGCTGAGAGCGCTCAATTTTCTTCGGTCAATGTGTCGACGGCAGCTGGTCTTCGAGTTGTTGATCTCGTTGAACAAGTCGACGACCACACCGTCATGTTGTCGGTGTCGATGGGCCTCGTATCGCCCCTTGATGAGCCCGAACATTGGGGCCGCCTCGAATGTCATCCCGACCGGCCGGTACGTCACCTCTCGCTCGGAAACCCACACTCGGTTGTTGGTGTTGACGATGTTGATGCAGTTGATCTTGTCGATCTCGGTCAGCGGGTGCCACACATCAACTTAGAAATCGTTGCGCCAGGGCCTGAACCCGATGCCATCACCATGCGGGTTCACGAACGCGGTGTTGGAATCACTCAAGCCTGCGGCACTGGGGCATGCGCGGCAGCCGAGGCTGCACTGACCTGGGGCCTTGTTGCGCAAAGTGCTGAGGCGGTCACCGTTCATATGCCAGGTGGCGATGCTCTCGTTCAGGTGAACCGCGACACCACCGAGGCAATTCTCACCGGCCCGGCAGTTTTTATCGGTGACGTCATGGTGCATTTGTGAGTAACCCTTACGGCGAGGCGCTCGGGTCGACACTGATCGACCGCACCTTTCGAGAGAAAATTGTGCTTGTCGGCGTGACGCTTCCGGGTTCAACCGAAGAGGACACCGAAGCTGGCCTCGATGAACTCGAACTGCTCGTTGATACTGCTGGTGCTGATGTCGTTGCGCGTATGACGCAGCGACGAACCGCTCCCGATCACACGTGGTTCATCGGCCAAGGCAAAGCTCAAGAACTCAAAACGCTTTGTCTGGCTGTTGATGCCGACACTGTCGTATTCGACAACGAACTTCATCCCGCTCAACAATTCCAACTTGAGAAGTTGCTCGGAAGAACCGCGATTGATCGCACTGCGGTCATCCTTGACATCTTCGGTCAGAACGCTCGGACTCCAGAAGGAAAGGCGCAAGTTGAACTCGCGTTGATGCGATATCGGCTGCCACGGCTACGTCGCGGTAAGGGAGCCAAGTTGTCGCAGCAGCGCGGTGGTGTCGGTGCACGTTTCGGTGGCGGTGAAACAAAACTTGAAACCGACCGTCGACAGATCAACCGACGTATCAGAGCGCTAGAGACCGAGCTTCGCCAACTTGCAGAGACCCGCTCGTTGCAGCGCAAGCGTCGTGACCGAAGCGGTCTTGCCGAAGTCACCATCGTTGGCTACACCAATGCGGGCAAATCCACTCTGCTCAACCGGCTGACCGACGCCGGGGTGTTGGCACAAGACCGGTTGTTCGCGACCCTTGACCCGACCACCCGTCGACTGTCGTTACCAGGTGGTGAACCTGTCTTGCTCACCGACACCGTTGGGTTTGTTCGTCGACTTCCACATGGTCTGATCGAAGCATTTAAGGGCACGCTTGAAACCGCGGTTACTGCCGACCTTCTCGTGCATGTGGTTGATTCGTCAGCGGCTGATCCTGATGGCCAAATAGCGGCAGTGCGAGAGGTTCTGACTGAGATCTCGGCTGATGACGTTCCTGAATTTATTGTCTTCAACAAATCAGATCTCGCAGAAGATGTGGCAAACGATCTCCTTGCCGATCACCCGGGCTCGGTGGCGGTAAGTGCCGTGACCGGTGAAGGCATTGACCACATGTTGGCCACGCTCGGTGATCGTCTCCGTTCGCTCGACACCGTCGTCGAATTGATGGTTCCATGGGAGCGCGGCGATGTCATTGCTGCAATTCACCGCGAGGGTCAAGTGGTGTCCACCGCAGAAGGCGAGAGCGGAATGACGATTCGAGCCCGGCTTTCTGAGGCGTCGACCGGACGCCTCGAAGAATGGTTGGTATCGCCGTCATCACAAACCGGAGATGATCGCAAAGATCAAGGAACGATCGGTCAGAATGGGTCGGTGCTGCCTGCGAAAACCCTCATCGAGGATTCCGATGACAACTGAGCCGTTCGTTCCACCTCCGTACCCGTACGACCGGCTTGACCGGCTTGCGCCGCTCGGATCCCATCACGAGGGTGGGGTTGTCGACCTTTCGATCGGCACGCCATTTGATCCACCTCCGGCCTCGGTCATTGCGGCATTCGGTGCGTCCGGGGCAGAGAGGGGTTACCCGGCGTCGATTGGCTCCGCACCACTGCGTGAAGCAATCTCAGCATGGATTGACCGCCGTTTTTCACTCGATGTGCCGACGTCCGCAATCGCGGCGTGTATTGGCACGAAGGAGTTTGTCGGCACCCTTCCCCAATGGATGCGGCTCCGCAACCCCGATCGAGACACGGTGCTGTACCCGTCGATTTCATATCCGACATATGCAATGGGAGCGACTCTTGCGGGATGTCGTGCCGTTCCAATTCCTGTTGATTCGTCTGGAACGTTGCAACTGTCTGCGGTCGACCAAAGCGATATTGAACGCGCCCTGCTGCTGTGGGTGAATTCTCCATCAAATCCGAGCGGTCAACTCGATGACCTCGATGCGGCAGCGGTGTGGGGACGCGCTCACGGAATTCCGGTGTTTTCCGATGAGTGCTACGTCGAGTTCACCTGGGACGGCCCGAGGCGAACAATTCTCGAGACTGGAGTGAGCGGGGTCGTTGCCGTGCACTCATTATCGAAGCGCTCCAACCTCGCTGGTGCGCGTGTCGGGTTTTACGCAGGCGACCCAGACATTGTGGGATATCTCAGCGAGGTACGTAAGCACGTCGGCATGATGGTTCCTGGGCCGGCACAGGCTGCGGGAATTGCAGCTCTGGCTGACGATGAGCATGTCGAGTTGCAGCGTGAGCGGTATTACGAGCGGCTCACCTTGATGGCTGAGGTGTTGTCAGATTGGGCACAATGTGAAATCCCAATGCCACAAGGTGGCTTTTATCTGTGGGTGCCGGTTGGTGATGCGTGGGCATTTGTCGAACGACTGATGTCCGACGGCGGTGCGTTGGTGAGCCCTGGAGAGTTCTATGGCGATGACGGCGCCGCATTCGTTCGGGTGGCGGTGGTGCAACCAACGGAGCGCATCCAGCTGGTAGCCGACCGGCTCGCAGGGTCCCATTTGTGAGCACACCTGCGACACCCTCCCGTTCGCGCTGGGATGTCCTGTTGGTCTTTGCGGCCGGGGTCATGATCGCGTTTGCCGTGTTGTCAGTAGTGCTTGCCGGTCGGAGTGCAGACGCTGCCGATAGGTCTGCTGTGAGGGTGGTTAGTGGCTGTGAATCAGTTGTCGAGATACCTTCCGCCGGCCGTTACCTCGTCAGTATTGAAGTGCGCGGCCCATCGCTATCGACAGATCAGGCCTGCCGAGAAATTCCTGCTGGGCTGCGACAGGGTGGGCTGAGCTCGTTGCGAGTGCTCTCGAAGTCAGGAGCCGAAGCAGTGCTTCCAATATCAGAGGTGAATGCCAGCCGGTTGGTTGACGGTGGTCAGCGGGGGTCGCTCGGCGCTATCGAGGTCGACGCCGCAGGGGAGTTCATTATCGAGTTAGAGGCAACTGGTGATGTGGTCGCAACATTCGGGCCAGACCCATCTGTACTGCGCACAAACGGATGGTGGTGGGGAGTTGGTTGGCTGCTTGGAGCAGTCATCTCGGGTCTACTCGTCATACGCCCGAAGTCGGGAAAGCGCCGTCTTGATGGGACTGGCCAATGGGCAGCCCCATTGGCGTCTGACCGCATCGGCTGACGTTGAGGTCAGAGACGTCGCATGACGGTGACGACCCGACCGAAGATCGACACTTCATTTGCGGGGAACTCCATCTCGCTCATCGTGCTATTTGCTGGGATGAGGACAATATTTGTTCCACGCTGCTGGTAGGTCTTTACAGTCGCTTCGTCGCCGGGAATTCCTGCGACGACAACGTCGCCGTTCTTCGCTGAGGTCTGCTGTACCGCGATGATGAAGTCGCCATCGAGGATGCCGAGTTCGATCATCGAATCACCGCGAACTCTCAGCATGAATAATTCGCCATCGCCAGCAAAGTCGAGCGGAATTGGATGGACCTCTTCGACATTTTCTTGAGCAAGCACGTCAGTACCGGCCGCTACGTCGCCGATGAGCGGCACGTGCCGCATCGGTCGACGTTCCATTGCGACACCTGATGATGGGTCCCAGGTGACTTCGATCGCTCGCGGTTTGGTGGGGTCACGGCGCAGGTAGCCCAATTTGGAGAGCGAGTTGAGGTGGGTATGAACCGTTGATGGGGAAGTGAGGCCGATTGCCTCGCCAATCTCACGGACTGAAGGCGGGTAACCGTGGTCTTGGATTTGAGCCTCGATGAACTCGAGAATCTGCCGCTGGCGAGCTGTGATGCCTTTTCCGGTCATGGCCTTCATCGTACAGGCGTTCGATGAAGGAGTCAAACACTTGTTCGTCGAACAGATGTTTGCTTTTGGGGTTGACACGAACAGATGTTCGTATACAATAATGATCGAACAAGTGTTCGGGAAGTGTTCACACAACATTTCAAACAACACGACGTTGAAGTCAATACGCCACTGTTACACCCCTTATTTACGGTGTGACGTATCGGCAGTTCGAGGTTTCAAGGAGTTACCACATGAGCACAATTGCAATCCCCACAACTGATCTCACGGTTCGCCGCCACACCGCTCAGATGGCGCTTCCAGTTCGTCGCCCAACAGCGGCGACCTACCGTCGCCGGCGCCTGGTCGTCGGTGGCATTTGTGCCTTCCTCGCAGTAGCGAGTGGGCTCGCAGTGAACGAGGTGCTCGCCGGTGCAAACGGTGTGACCGCCTCTGCCGCTCCCGCCGGTGCAGCACCCGTTCGCTCAACCGTTACTGCGCAGCCGGGTGACACCCTGTGGGCGATCGCCCGAGTGCATCACGGCGAGATTGATATTGACCGGTACCTCGACCGGCTCATCACCTTGAACGGTGGAACCTCCATTCAGGTGGGGCAAGCCGTCGTCCTTCCGTGAGAGTCGGGTCTTCGCTTACCTTATAAGCGAGGGCTCAGCTCGCCCGCCTAGTTTCTGCCCTCCAGGTTGCGACTCGACACGTTGCCAAGCCGACTCCACACATCTGGCTGACTGCAAACCAATTCTCCACTCGCAGTAGTTGCCCTCATCGAGTGGTGAACTGTGACTACTCTGTGGGCGTGCGTTGCCCAACCTGTCAGACCGATGACACGCGTGTTGCCGACTCCCGGATGGCCGAGAACGGCTCATCAATCCGTCGTCGCCGTCATTGCAGCGGCTGCGGATACAGATTCACCACCTTCGAACGGGTAGAAGAAGTAGCGCTTACGGTGGTGAAGTCTTGTGGCAAGCACGAACCGTTCGATCGCTCAAAGGTGGAGAGCGGTATTTCGGCTGCTGCTAAAGGCAGGGGAATCAGCGAAGACGTGATCTCTGTCATGGCGAGTGACGTTGAAGATGCTGTTCGGGTATCTGGGTCGGTAATTCCCGCAACCCAGATCGGCGTTGCGGTTCTTGAGCAGCTTCGTACCGTCGATGAGGTTGCGTATCTTCGTTTTGCCTCCGTCTACAAAGAATTCGACGGGGCGGCAGATTTTCACCGCGAAATTGAATTGCTTACGAAGCAGCCTCAGAACGCCGAGTCCATCTCGTAAAGAGGCAGTCCCCGTCACTCAACGCATGCTCGATGTTGAATTTTCTGGTGAGCTCCACACTTGACTCGATCATTCGCTGCCCCGTTCCACCAACGAGTTGCGGAGACAGGGTGAGATTGACCACGTCGACGAGGTCGTGTTCGTGGAGCGTCGCGTTCAACATGGGTCCACCCTCAAGTTGGATGAATCCATCTCGAGGAACGAACTCCTGTAGTTGATCAATAGCGAGCTTGATATCGACCGAGGTGATGCCTGCTCGTATTGCCCGGATGTTGCTCGGCAGTTCAGCAGCCTCGTGGGTGATGACAATTGCCTGACTCGATGTGAATAACGGGCTGTTCCAATCGAGCCTGCACGAGTTCGTCACAACGGCGACCGTGAGGTCGGGTCGTGAGGGCGTGCCATACCCCTCGCTTCGAACTGTTCCGGCGGCAACAAGCACGCATCCCGAATGTGCTCGAAGTGTCGACAGCACCAGTCGGTCAGCGCTACTCGAAAGCCCCCCAGAGAGTCCGTCAAGAGAAATTGAGCCGTCAAGAGAGGAGACCATGCAGAGTTCGATCGGCGCACGGCCGTCGGGGAGTCGCCCCCGTGGCATTGCATAACGCGCTGCAACTTCTGCATCATCGAGATGAGCGAACTCTGTGTTCACGTCTCCAGCATGGCAGCAGATGCTCTCATTTGAGGTTTATCCCCGCAATGTCCCCAGAACTTTTCACGTCATCCACAACTTTTTTGAGTTGTCCACTTTCGATCCACAGGGCGGTGTCTTTAGGGTTAGGGAGGTTCGCAGCACCGGTGCGCGGAGGACTGTGTTGGGGGTCAATTTTTCCTCCGATGTGGGGTGAAATTCCCTGAACCTGCGCACTGGTGCTGAGTCCGAAACCTAGCGATCAGCGATTTTTTTCGACTTTCTTTGAGTGGTCGTTGACATAGGGCTAATTACAATGATGTAATTGCAGACCACCCCGAAACACAACCTGTTGTGTTCAGGGTGATTTGAAAACCGAGTGTTACCCAAGATCTAGTGTCGGGAAGCGACAGCGACCTCGACCAGTCGGAGAACAAGCCCACACCAACCGTCGTGGTAGTTCTGTCGGCAAGATCAGCGGGTGGGCGAAGAGTGGTAGAGGACAAGCGAGGAAGACAACATGTCATTGGCATCAGAAAACACGACACAACTAGCAGCACCTGATGGCACTATTGGCATCTCGCGCCTGTTCACCTCTCCAGGGGTGAACCCGTATGACGAAGTGGTCTGGGAGCGACGTGACGCCCGAATCACCAACTGGAAAGACGGCAGCGTTGCATTCGAACAACTCGACGTCGAGTTCCCAACGACATGGTCAGTCAACGCAACAAACATCGTTGCTCAAAAGTACTTCAGAGGAACGCTTGGCACTCCAGAGCGTGAGTCATCGCTCCGTCAAGTCATCGAACGTGTAGTTCGCACAATCACCACCTGGGGTCGCGAGGGCGGTTACTTCGCTGATGACGCCGAAGAAGAAGCATTCGCTGATGAACTCCGTTACATCCTCGTTACCCAACGAGCAGCCTTCAACAGCCCCGTGTGGTTCAACATTGGCGTGCCAGGCGTTCGCCAGCAGGCGAGTGCATGCTTCATCTTGTCGGTCGACGACACGATGAACTCCATTCTCAACTGGTACCGAGAAGAGGGTGTCATCTTCAAGGGTGGCTCAGGCTCAGGTGTCAACCTCTCAAGAATCCGTTCGAGTGCAGAGCTTCTAGAAGGTGGCGGAACAGCATCTGGTCCGGTGAGTTTCATGCGAGGCGCCGATGCATCTGCAGGAACAATTAAGTCTGGTGGAAAGACCCGCCGTGCCGCCAAGATGGCAATCCTTAACGTCGAGCACCCAGATGTCGAAGAGTTCATCTGGTGCAAGGTGAAAGAAGAGCGCAAGGCACGAGTGCTTCGCGATGCCGGCTTCGACATGGATCTCGACGGCGCTGACTCATTCTCAATTCAGTACCAGAACGCCAATAACTCGGTTCGCGTTTCAGATGAATTCATGCAAGCCGTCGTGGACGATGCCGATTGGAGCCTCGTTGGCGTCGTGACCGGCAAGGTCATCAAGACGATGAAGGCTCGTGACATGTGGCGTCAGATCGCTGAAGCAGCATGGGAGTGCGCTGACCCAGGCCTCCAGTTCGACACCACGATCAAC
>JBMTDQ010000057.1:0-11931 GCA_049432165.1 Ilumatobacteraceae bacterium | reverse complement strand
AGGTGCCTTGAGCAGTTGCGGTGATGCGGTCAGGGTCGTCATCCATCCACACACGAACCGTGCCCACGATTGAGCGGCGGGTCACGATGTCGATATCGGCACGAGCCCATACGACCTTGCCGATGGCCGGACGAAGGAACCTGATGGAGAGTTCGCTGGTGAGTGCCATCTGTTCAATTCGACCGAGTGCGGCAAAGCACCCGTACCACAACACGGCGTCGGCGGCCCCGAATTGTGTCGGGCCAGAGACGTATCCGCCAGGACGGATGTGCGAGTCGTCAACGTCAAGTCGCGTGATTGCGTAGTTGTCGCCAATTTCGTAGCACCGGTGACTCGACCCAGGAAATGATGATTGAACAACCGCGTTGATGGCATCGACGGTGAGGGCAACAGGCTCGGTGGTCATCCCATCAACCTAGATCGCGCCACACTGGTGTCTATGGCTCGGCTGGATGCGAACCGAATTTCTGCGTGGAGAGGGCTTCAAGCCCGCGTTGCTGATGTCGAGAGAATGATCGATGCGGCACTGCGCGAAGAGTGGGATATTCCACTCAACTGGTTTGACGTTCTGGCGGGGCTGCAGCGTCTCGGGGGGACTGCTCGTCCAACGGCTCTTGCCGATGAAGTAGGTCTTCCGATGTCGAGTTTGACGAGGCGCCTTGACCGTTTAGAAGAAGACGGATGGGTGACCCGTCAACGCGTCACGATCGGTGGCGACCACCGGGCAATGCAGGTGGCGTTGACATCGCGCGGGCGAACGTTGTGGCGTGCAATGAACGTCACCTATCGACGCGCAGTGCAGTCCCTATTCGCAGAGCGCATGGATGATGATCTCATTCAGGCGATCCACCTTGCTATCGAGATGATGACACCAATTCCAGTCATCGAAGAGGACCCCTTCGATGACTATATGTGAGCCAGTTTGTGACTTGAGCGAGGTTTACGCGTCGACGTACATCGATTCGATGTCGTCCGCATATTTGGCGTGAATGCCACGACGCTTGAGTTTTGACGTTGGTGTCAGAAGGTCGGAGTCAGGCAGCCATTCCTCGCCGAGGAGTACGAACTTCTTGATCTGCTCAACCTGAGCAAACTTGGTGTTCGCCTCATCGACCCCTGCTTGCACTGCTGCAAGCACATCTGGGTCAGATGCGAGTTCAGTAAGACTCATTCCTTCTTTGCCGTTCGCCGCTGCCCAGACTGGTGCTGCCTCCGGGTCGAGTACGAGTAGCGCTGACACAAATTTGCGATTGTCACCAATTGCGCAGGCCTGCCCGACGACTGGAATCATCTTGAGTGCTGCTTCGAGATTTGCTGGGCTGATGTTCTTGCCACCAGAGGTGATGATGAGTTCTTTCTTGCGGTCAACAATCTTGAGGTAGCCGTCGTCATCGAGCACCCCGATGTCGCCGGTGTGGAACCAACCGTCTGCGTCGAGGGCCTCAGCCGTCTTATCTGGAGACTTGAGGTATCCCTGGAAGATGTTGCCACCGCGGGTGAGCACTTCGCCTTCATCGCCGAGCTTGATTTCCATACCGGGGCAAATCTGACCGACGAAGCCCGGCTTGTTGGCCTTCGGGCTGAACGTGAGTGGACCGGTTGTCTCTGAGAGCCCGTAGATCTCGGTGAGGTTGATGCCAACAGCGTTGAACCATTCGATGATCTCTGACGGAATAGGCGCAGCGCCGGTGATGGCGATCTTGAGTTCGTCCATGCCAACGAGTGCTCGCACTTGTGAGAACGCAACGGCGTCAAGGAAGTCCCATGTGTCGCGCTGTTCTTGGGTGATCGTTCCTGAGCGTTCGGCAGCTTTGATCTCGAGTGCTGCTGCAACGCCATCGTTGAAGGCCTTCTGTCGCTCTGGGTCAGCAGCAAGCGCAGCATTGACGCCGGCGTAGACCTTTTCGAACACGCGAGGAACACCGAACAGCATCGATGGGTGAACTTCGCCGAGGTAGGCAGGAAGGAGGCCGGGGTCAGGACAGGTGCTGACCTCACCACCGGTGACGAGAGCCTGGTAGTGACTGGTGACGCGTTCGGCAATATGGGCCATCGGCAGATACGAAATCACTCGCCAATTCTCGATGTCGTCTTCTTCGAGAACTTCCTGCAGGATCGCAACGGCGTAGACAACGTTGTATTGGGTGATCATCACTCCCTTGGGAGGACCGGTGGTTCCTGAGGTGTAGATGAGTGTTGCGAGGTCGTCAGGGCTGGTCACAGCGGCGAGTGTTTCGAGGTCGGCTTCACCATTTGCGAGCAATTCATCGACGAGTCGAACGCCATCTGGGAGACCACTGATTGGTGCTTCGATCACGAAGATGTGTTCAAGGAGCGGCAGTTGGTCGCGAACTTCAAGGACGCGATCTAAGAACCCACCGTCTTCAACAATGATGACCCGCGCTTCTGCGTGCTCGGCGAGAAATTGAAGTTCCTCAGCCGATGACGAGTTGTAAATCGACACCGGTGTTGCCCGAACAAATTGTGCTCCGAGATCAAGCCAGTGGAAGTCGGGTCGGTTGCGCATCATCAGCATGACGCGTTCGCCGGGTTCAACATCAAGGGCTTGAAGGCCGGCTGCGGTGCGAGCAGCAAGCGAGCGCACGTCGGCGTAGGTGTAGTTCTGCCAAGTGGTGTCACCTGAGCCTGGTGCTGATGTCATTGACCGGAACAAGACCTTGTCGGCCCGGTTAGCGACATGCTCCAAGAACTTTTGGGGAACGGTCGTGTCACGAGCGAGCTCGTGCATTTCAGCGATGGTCATTCGTTGTGTACCCATCTGAAGATTCTTGCAGTTTCGCCAGAGGCTTTCCACCGAAGCACCGTTTCGCCATGAGGTGTCTCCGATTCTTTGTGAGCTCGATGACTGCACCATGATGTGCCGATGACTACTGCAGTGATCGTTGATGCAATCCGCACCCCGCTTGGGCGTCGCAATGGCAAGTTGAAGGATTGGCATCCTGTCGACTTGGCGGCCGAGACTCTGAAGGCGTTGCAAGAGCGCAACGATCTTGATCCGTCACTCGTTGACGATGTGGTGATGGGCTGCGTGATGCAGGTTGGTGAGCAGGCTGCGAATGTTGCCCGCAACGCGGTGCTTGCTGCGGGCTGGCCAGAGTCGGTTCCGGGAACAACCATTGACCGCCAATGTGGGTCGAGTCAGCAAGCGGCGCACTTTGCAGCTCAGGGTGTGATCGCCGGAGCGTATGACGTTGTTGTGGCAGCAGGTGTTGAGGTGATGTCGAGGGTGCCGATGGGGGCATCAATGATTGACGGCAAGTACGGATTTCCGTTTGGCCCGAAGGTCGGCGCTCGCTACGCAGATCAGGGTGGCCTTGTTCCGCAAGGAATCTCGGCTGAACTGATTGCTGATCAGTGGGGATTGAGTCGTGAAGATCTCGACCGCTATGGCGTTCGTAGCCAAGAGTTCGCACGCCGGGCGACTGACGAGGGTCGTTTTGAGCGTGAAATCCTTCCGGTGCTTGGCGCTGATGGCGAAATGATGTCGGTTGATGAAGGTTTGCGTGACACGACGATGGAGTCATTGGGAAATCTCAAGCCTTCATTCCGCGCCGAAGAAGATGGTGGTCGTGTAACCGCCGGCAACTCAAGCCAGATCACTGACGGCGCATCAGCGTTGCTCATCATGAGTGAAGAGAAAGCGAATGCGCTTGGGTTGACACCGCGTGCTCGTTTCGTGAACTTCTCGCTTGCAGGAGCCGACCCTCGCCTCATGTTGACGGCACCGATTCCGGCGACCGCAAAGGTGTTGGAACGTGCGGGCATGTCAATGGATGACATTGATCTTGTTGAGATCAATGAGGCCTTTGCATCCGTTGTCCTTGCCTGGGAGAAGGAATTCCACCCAGACATGGAGAAGGTCAATCCGAATGGTGGAGCGATTGCATTGGGTCACCCACTCGGGTGTTCTGGTGCTCGTTTGATGACGACGTTGCTGAATGAGCTCGAGCGCACCGGCGGCCGTTATGGCTTACAAACGATGTGTGAGGGTGGCGGTATGGCGAATGCCACCATCATCGAGCGTCTTGGCTGATATCGATTCTTTATTTAGTCAATTCACGACCATTTCAAATTATCCCCAGCTCCTGTGGATAACTTCATGGCGGGGTGCCTAGCATGATGGCTGTGACCTTGGGTTCTGTGGTGTGGTTCGCCTTCGGCGTGGTGCTGATGTATGTGCTGTGGCGTGTCGGAATCACGATGTTGCGTGCAGTCACCATGGCAACTCCTGCTCCGCCGCCACCCGGGGAAATGCGAAAAGTGAACATGAGATTTCGCTGCGATGTCTGCGGGGTAGAGCTAAAGCTCACGATGGCTCCCGACGAAGATCCCCCGCCTCCGAAACACTGCTTGGAAGACATGGTTATCGTTGCTCCGACCTTCGAGTGACAGGTCTGTAAGTTATCCCATTAGATCTGTGGATAACTTCGCGCAAAGGTTGATAATCACGTCACTTCTCGCTGTGGATGACGCGTTAACCGAAGCGGCACGCGGGCGGCAAACAGCGCTGTGCTAACGCCACTTGGTGGCGGTGTAGAGACCGCCCAGAATCGACCCCAGGCCGATGAGGAGCAGCCAGTTGTTGCCGGCAAATGCGAGATTGCGCAACATGATGACGATGACGCCAACGATGAGCAGTACGAGCATCAATACCGGCACCCATGGCTGACCAACTTTTTCCGACTGCGGAATTGGTGGCGTGTACCGAGAACTCGCGGCAGGCCCGCGTCCAGCTGATTGATCTGCCGATGGAGATGCAGTCACACGACCGCCAGACTTTCGCTTCGGAGGAGCCACGGTTGACCAGTCTAGGCATGTTTCACGAGGATGCCGAACAGAAATGGTGGTGTTCGTAAATGTTCACGGCAGGCTGTGCGGGTGCCTCGCGTTCTCGTCATCGACTCGTATGACTCATTCGTCTACAACTTGGTGCAGTATCTCGGTGAACTCGGGGCTGATCCGATCATTCACCGAAATGATGCGCTGACAGTTGATGAGGCTGTTGCACTAGGTGCCGATGGAGTGTTGCTGTCGCCTGGACCTGGTCGCCCAGAAGCCGCTGGCATCATCTGTGAGGCGGTCACAGCGTTCGCTGCTCAGGGAACACCGGTGTTCGGCGTCTGTCTAGGTCATCAGGCAATCGGTCATGTCTATGGTGCCGAGGTCGTGCGTGCGCCTGAACTGATGCATGGCAAGACATCTGAGATTTCTCATGATGGTGGTGGAGTATTTGCGGGGCTTCCGTCACCGCTCACCGCAACTCGCTATCACTCACTTGTGCTCGATGAGAGTTCGGTTCCTGACTGTCTTGAGATCACCGCTCGCACTGCCGACGGAATGATCATGGGAGTCCGCCATCGCGAACTTGATGTTGAGGGCGTGCAGTTCCATCCCGAGTCGATTCTGACGGGTGCAGGTCATGACCTGCTGCAGAATTTTTTGAACCGGCTGTAATTCTGCTGATTACGAGGCAACTGACGACGATGTTGTCGTTGTCGTTGTTGAAGTGGTGGAGGTCGTTGGCGGCACAGTCGTCGTCGTAGTTGTTGACGTCGTGGTCGTTGGTGCAGGTGCCACTCCGACCACCAGAACTACCTCTGTCCCTCGGTCAACCTCGGTTCCAGCACGAATGCTTTGCTCGGTAACTCGTCCGTCGTCAGGGTCATCAGGGGTGTCAAGGTCGACATATTCGATGACGTACACGAGATCATGCTCTTCGCTGACAAGCAGATCAGTTGCATCGGCTTCGAGCAGGCCAACAAGCACGGGCATGTTGGTCTTGCCGGGGCCACTCGACACGAACAGCGTGATCTCTGAGCCGCGTCGTACGATCGTGTTCGGTGCCGGGTCGGTGCGAATCACTGTGCCTTCAGGAACAACCGGGTCAACAATGCGCTCTACTGTCACCGACAGGCCGGTGGTATTCGTCAAGAACTCGATGGCAGCCTCTTCGTTTTGGTTGAGCACGATCGCAGGAACAGACACCTCGTCAGGCCCACCAGAGACATAGATCACAATGCCTTCGTCCTGACGGATGCGACTGCCAGCGGGTGGGTCGGTGCGAATGACCAGCCCAACAGCAACCTCGCTCACCTCAGTGGTCTCGCTCGTTGAGAAGCCACGCGACACAAGTTGGCGACGAGCCTCGTCGAGGGTGAATCCGGCAACATTTGGCACCGACTGCAATGCCTCGGTTGGGTTGTAATAGAGCACGATCGTTGTGCCTTCAACCACGACGGTTCCAGCAGCTGGGTCGGTGCGGAAGACAAATTCTTCTGCGACGCCTTGGGTTTCTTCTGCGATCGCTCGGTATTCGAGACCGAGTTCATCGAGCGCTGCGGTCACTGCAGACAGTCGTTGTCCGGTGAAGTCATCGAGCACTCGGGTGGTTGCGGTTGTCTCATTCGACGAGAGTTGGCCATACAGCACCACTCCACCGATGACGAGCGCAACTAGGGCGACAAATGCAGCGAGCGCGTACCAACCGGTTCGTGGCGGAATGTCTTCGTAATAGGTGGCCTCTGCCGATGATCCTGGCGGATATTTCGACATGTCATCAGGGCCGATGTGCTCTGATTCGATCTTTGGGTTGCCAGGAATTGACGGACCTGACAGTGAGCGGTCAGCAGTGGGATTTACGGTCGTGGCAGCATTTGGGGTTGTGCCTGAGCCAGGAACCGAGGTGCCGTTGTAATCGTCGATGGTAATCCGGTTCGCTGTCGTTTGAGCGTTCGGGTCAACAGGAGCGGTGCCCGCGCGTCGCATCGCAAACGGGGTCTCACCGTTTCGGAATCGCTTGAGATCATCGCGCAACTCACGAGCAGTCTGGTAACGATCGTCTGGCTGTTTTGCCATGAGATGTTCAACGATTGCCTCAAGAGGTCGTGGTACGGCTGCATTGATTTCTGCGAGCGGAGTCGCTGTGTCGTGCACCTGCTTGTAGGCGATTGCAACAGCATTCTCACCAGAGAATGGGGTGCGGCCGGCAAGCATTTCGTAGATGACGATGCCGAGCGAGTACAGGTCACTGCGCGGGTCGGGTTGCCCACCCTGGGCTTGTTCTGGCGAGAAGTAGCTCGCTGTTCCCATTACAGAGCCGGTTTGGGTGAGGTTCTGCTCAACCGGGGCATTCATCGCCCGAGCAATACCGAAGTCGGCGACTTTTACTGTGCCGCTCGACCCGATGAGGATATTGGCGGGCTTGATATCTCGGTGTGCAAGACCGGCGTCGTGGGCGAAGCCGAGCGCAGCTGCTACTTCGGACGCGATTTCGGCGGCTTGGGTGGGGTCAAGTTGCCGGCCGTTGCGGCAGATGTCAGCGAGGGTGCGGCCTTCGACGTACTCCATCGCAATGAAATAGGTCGTTTCGAAACGTCCCCAGTCGTACACATTGACAATGTTTGGGTGGGTGAGGCCAGCTGCAGATTGCGCTTCTCGCCTGAACCGTTCGACGAATTTTGGATCGACAGCAAATTCAGGGAATAACACTTTGACGGCGACGTCTCGGGCAAGCAATTGGTCGCGCGCCAAGAACACATCAGCCATGCCGCCTCGGCCGATGCGACGCTCAATTTTGTATCGGTCGTTGATGACCGTGGCGTTGTTGCCGTTATCACTCATGTTCACGCTGGTGTGACGTCATCAAGCGGTGTCGTGACGCCGTACCTCTCAAGAGGTTACCGAGGTAACTGCTTCCAATGTGGTCGCTTTGTGTTGACCTCGAGACTGACTGAGGAGTCAGTTCTCGTTTGCGAATGCGGTGTCGAGAACCGTTTTCGCAATCGGGCCGGCGAGCCGACCACCTGTTGAGGCGGAGATTTCATCGGTGGTGCCTTTCACCATCACAGTGATTGCATATCGAGGCTGCTCAACAGGTGCAAATGCGGTGATCCATGCGTGAGATCGTTCGGGCTCCCCGGGACCGTTGAGTTGGGCGGTTCCTGTTTTTGCCGCAACGGTGATTCCACCGTTAAGGCCGATGCAGCACGAGGCAGTACCTGATGTTGCGACTGTTTCCATGAGTCCGACCATCGTGTTCGCAACGGCAGGGCTGATGGGCTCTCGCCAGATGGTGGGCTCTGTGGAATACAGAGTGCCGCCGGTGTGATCGAGCACCTCGTCGACAACGTACGGCACTCGCATGACGCCACCATCGGCAACAGCAGCGGTGATCATCGCAAGGTGAAGGGGAACGAGCTGCACTTCGTTTTGGCCGAAGCCTCGCATGGCAAGTAGCGGCAGGTTGTCATTTAGGGTGTCGAGGTCGTCGCCGATGGTGCTCGCAGCAGGTCTCGGCAGATCGATGGGAACCGGGGTGCCGACACCCCAGGCTGACATGCCAAGGGCGAAGGCATCTGGCCCCATGTTGATGGCGAGTTGGGCGAACGGGATGTTGCAACTGCGCCGGAAGACTTCGGTGAGATCACCTCCGCAGACTGATCCGCCGTAGTTCTGAATCGGGTCATTCGTTTGTGGTGGAAGCCAAGCAGCCTCTTCGGGCCATGTTTGCTCAAGCGACGTTGTCTGATTGGCGAGTGCAACCGATGTCGTGAGCACTTTCATTGTTGAGCCTGGCATGTATCGCTGCTGGTAGGCGTTGGCGAGCAGCGGGTCGCGATCGTCGTTGATGAGTTCGTCGAGGTAGGCGTAGGCAGTGTCGTAGTCGGGGTCGGCAACGATGTTCGGGTCGAAACTCGGCCACGACCACATGGCGAGCACCGCACCGGTTTCGACGTCGAGTACGACGACGGAACCTTCACGGTCGCCGAGAGCAGTTCTTGCAGCGGTTTGCAGGTCGTGTCGAAGACTGAGCCGAACCGATCCTGACGTGTCGGCAACACGCCCGCCGATGAGGTCACCGACGGCGAGCAATTGTTGGGCGGCGGTGTCTCCGGTGAGTTCATCGCTCCAAAGGCGTTCGAGTTGGGTTGAGCCAAGTCTGAGTGTGAAGTACCCGGTGAGGTGGGCGTAAAGGTCGCCTTGGGGGTAGATCCGCTGAAATGGAGATTCGGCCTCTGGTGTTGATCGAGATTGTGCTGCGACGATGCCATCGCTCGTCACGATGATGCCGCGGGGACGTTCGTACTGCCGCAAGATGGCGCGGTTGTTGCCTTCCTCGCTGGAGAGCCGTTCGGTCGAGACGACCTGCCAGTAGATGAGGGCGCCGAACAAGATGAGGTAGAGAGCAAACAGCCCAACGCCGAGTTGGCGAATGACCTTGTTCATCGAGGTGCGCTCATTGTGGTGGGCTCATCGGTTCGGGATGCATAAGGGTGAGGACAGTTACGTCGGCTTACATTTGATGACGATAGTTCCAGCACCTAGATGAGAACCCTGCATCTCCTGCTGGTACACCGAGACATCGCCGAGTGAATCGGGTGAACAGGTTGGAAACGTGACGTCAGCAGCAAGGTTGTTTGCGACGTGCTGTATCTCTCAACTACTTTCAAGGTTCTTCACATTCGATCACAAGGAGTATGCGTTGGCTGATTATCAGGCGGTTCGGCTTGGAGAAGTCAACGAGCGTTCACTTGTGTGGGCTCGGGTGCTGCGTTACTTGAGTCCTTGGATCGACAACGACTCACCAGTTCTCGAAATTGGGGCCGGTACCGGCGACATCATTGGTCAGATTGACGCACCAACTCGCTTCGCTGTCGATTCAGATGACCGTGCTCGGTGCCTCCAACTTGAAGGGGTCGAAGGGCTGTTAGCCAATGCGACAAGTTTGCCGATGATCGCAGATGGTTCGATCGGTACGATCATCGCGAGCAATGTCCTCGAGCATCTCGAACTTGATGATGTCTACTCCTGTCTGGAGGAGTGTTCCCGAATGCTTCGCCGTGGCGGTCACATGGTTGTGGTCCAACCGAATTTCAGGCTGTGCGCCAAGAAATATTTTGATGACTACACGCACCGATCGATTTTTACTGACGTGTCGATGACTGACGTCATGACAGTGTCGGGGTTTGATGTCGTGCGGAAGGAGGCTCGCTTTCTCCCCCTCACAATGAAGTCAAGGTTACGACACGGCCACAGGCTGACATCGATGTACCTCCGCAGCCCCGTACGGCCGTTAGCCGGACAGATGCTGGTCATTGGCCGTCGCCGCTGACCTCGGTATCGACCGGAAGGAACACGATGAGGTCGTTGAGGGCTACCTGTTTGTAGTTTTCTCGAGGCATTCGCAGCAGTGCATCGGGTGGGTCACCCAGAAATACCAGTGGGAGCCTCTCTGGAGTGGTTGCGTCTACTAGTCGCTGAGTATCTGGGAGCAGCACGGTGAACGGGTGTCCTGCCACCGACACCCGTATCTCTTGTTGTGACATGTATTCGACCGGAAGAACGGACCAGTAGTACCCGCTGAGTCGGTCATAACCCTCTGTTTGCACAAGTTGGATGAGCTGATCGGTGTGGTCAGACCCGTTTGTGACGCCGTAGGTGACTCCTTTAAATGACCAAGGCAGTACCACGGCCAGAATCCAGACAGTGAGCACTGACCACATTCGCAACGTGGGAGAAAGTTGTTGGCGATGCTGAGAGCGAGAGGCCGCACCAACTGCCAGAGCGATCGGAACTACGAACACAACTCCGTATCGGGCGTCATCCGTGAAGCTCGCGTTGTGAAGAAGGGTGAGTAGTGGAAGGCCAGCAACTAGTGGAGCGATAACGACAGCAGCGACCTGCCGATCGACGGCAAGGAGTTTGCGGATCCCTATCACGATGAGGGAGATGGTGATGATGAGAACAATCAGCGAAATGAACCTCGGAAAAATCCAGGCGTTTCCGTAGGTTCGAACTCCAAGCACACGGGGAACAAGTTCAGTAAGTAGGCCTTTGAATCGATCACCGAGTGACTCTGACGGGACTGCTGGTTGTCGAAACGACAAGAAGTCATTCTTAAGGTTCCAGGCAAGCAACAACGAACTTCCTAAGAAGCCACCGGTAATTGCTGGGATCCACCAGTTTCGGAAGGCTCGACGATGAACAACTGCAACAACTGCAACCACTGGAACGGCAACTGTCAGGTACACGGGGTGAATCCACAGCAGCAAACCTGCAGTACATCCAATGAGAAAGCTGTCGGTCGTACGTACTGTGGTATGTCTCTTGTTGACTGAATGAAGTGCGACCACGCTGAGCAAGGCGAAGGTGGCGAGACCGCTCGAATATCCGTCATACGCCCTAAAGGAGATGACGAGCAACGCCCCCATGGGCATCCAAACCACAATGCCTGCAACGAGTGCGGGTCCTTTGCCAAGTATCTGCCGCGCTCCGATTGTGATGACAACGCCGGCTGTCAGCCAGAGCAACGTGGATGTCATTTTCAGTGCGACGACCGACATACCAAACACCTGCATCAAAGGGATGAACAGATAGCTCTCGATCGGCGCGGTGTAGCCAATCGCCGAGATGATGAGGGGAAAATATCCTCGGACAATTTCGGCTGAGAGCAAACCAGTGAACGCTTCGTCTGCGAGAAGCTCTCCTCGGTCACTGTGAAGGAGTCTTAATCTCAAGAGGATGCCGACGCAAAGAACTGCGGCGAGCACAAGAAACTGGCTGAGTTTACGAAGCCGGTGTTGAGTGAAGAGTTTGGATATCGGATCGGTGCTCTGGCCAGAGGGTTCCATGATGTTTCCGATACCCGCTTCAGGATGTTTCGTAGCGGAACTCGGTTGACCCGATGGTGATGATGTCGCCGTGGTTGAGAGGTTGCGAGCCATTGATGCGTTGGTCGTTGACCAACGTGCCGTTCGTTGAGTTGAGGTCGGCAACGATGTGCCGGCCGTTCTCATAACGAATTTCTGCGTGTTGCCGGCTGGCCTGACCGTCAGCAATCTGGACGTTGTTACTTGTTGCCCTACCCATGGTGAGCGGCGCATTCCCAACCGGGTGCCTTGTGCCGTCGCG
>JBMTDQ010000056.1:0-12106 GCA_049432165.1 Ilumatobacteraceae bacterium | reverse complement strand
GGGTGTTGTGTTGTTGAGCGTCTTGGACAAGTAACTGCAACAGCTTGAGTTCGAGCTTTGGTTAGCCGGAGCCTCTCCGGCTAACCAACGGCGACCCGGATGCCGTCTGGATACTGAATCAGTGGCTGACAGGGGTAAATAACGGCAGTCAGCGGCAGAGGACCCGATGGCGAGAATCCAGCGTTTGGCCTGCATATGCGGTGTTTTCAAGGGTGCCCTCGGCAGGATTCGAACCTGCGCACACGGCTCCGGAGGCCGATGCTCTATCCCCTGAGCTACGAGGGCGGGATGACGACCAAAGGCTACCGCCGCCGGTCTCGGTCGAGGGCAGTGGTCGGTGGTGGTCAAACACCAACAGCAGTGTGACACCCAACGCGTACGATCACTGTTGTGGGTTTTGAACTTCATGTCGATCGTGATCTGATTGCACTTGCAGATCGCCTTGCAGATCGGCTGAGCCAAGCGGCAGAAGACCCATTCACTTCCGAAACGATCGTTGTCCCCGGGGCTGGTGTGAAGGCGTGGTTGTCTCACGCTCTGGCTCACCGACTCGGAATTTGCGCCAACCTGTCATTCACCTATCCGGCGGCACTGATTTGGACTGCGCTCGGGGCGGGTAGCGGGCTCGGGCGGTGGCAGACCGGTCCGTTGACGTGGGCCGTGCAGTCGCTCACCGCCGATGGCCAGCAGCGAGACCTCTTGCGATCTCGCGCAATCGCCGACATGTTCGATCGTTACACGCTGTATCGGCCACACATGGTTCGCCAATGGTCTGAAGGACGAAACGTCGACGGAATGTTGAACGAGTTGCCGTCACATCACCTTTGGCAACCTGAGCTTTGGCGACAACTAGAACAGCGACTGGGTGTCAGCGATGCCGTTGCAATGCTGGGCTTGCTGGAACAACTTGGTCACACTGCCCCTGAGGGTCTAAACACCGAGAGTCGTATTTCGATTTTCGGAATTTCCTCGATGCCACTACCGCATCTTGAGGTGTTGCAATCGCTGTCGCGGCATGTCGATATCGCGCTGTTTTCACCATGCGTATCTCCGAGCAGATGGCAACAGCAATTTGACCGTTCAATCGAGTTGTACCACCCAAAGCGTCGTAGCGATGCCGACCGCATTCCGGCTCAACACCACTTAAACAACGGTTGGGCTCGCGCAAACGAAGAGGGTCACCTACTCCTCGTTGACACCGCACGTTCCGCTGGAGGGAATGTCATCGGGCCATCGGTGAGCGAGGGTACGCCAACCACTCTGCTGGAGCATGTGCAGCATTGCGTGAGGTCAGACCTGCTGCCATCACAAGCAGTCGTCGTCGACGAGACCATCATGAGCCACCGCACCTATGGTGCCCACCGGCAAGTTGAGGTGGTTCGTGATCATCTTCTCCACCTGTTCGACCAAACAGATCACGATGGATCTCATCGCTACGAGCCACGAGATGTCGTCATCTTGACCAGCGATGTTGAACGGTTTGCTCCGTTGGTTGAGGCAGTGTTCTCTGGCCATCCACGTCATGGTGTTCCTGAGATCCCAGTTCAGATTGCCGATCGATCGGTCGGTGTTACTAACCCAATTGCGGCAGTTGCGCTGCGAATGATCGACATGCTCGACGGACGGTTTCGCCTTGCTGATATTTCGGCTCTGCTCGGTTTCGAGGTGGTCGCCAAGCGTTTTGAACTCACCAGCGAAGACGCATCACGACTCATCGACCTTCTCGGCGCAGCGAATGCGCGTTGGGGGCTCGATTGCGACGACCAGTCGGCGGTCGGCTTTGCGCCACTTGGTCGCTACACCGTGCTTGACGCCCTTGATCGCCTCACTGCATCTGCGGTGTC
Source organism: Ilumatobacteraceae bacterium (assembly GCA_049432165.1). Taxonomy (GTDB): domain Bacteria; phylum Actinomycetota; class Acidimicrobiia; order Acidimicrobiales; family Ilumatobacteraceae; genus Casp-actino5. The sequence continues at coordinate 10,262 of JBMTDQ010000056.1, read as the reverse complement.
GGGCGTTCGAGGCCCTGATCTTGTTGCCGGCAAGGTTGCGGCGTTACGTGGTGTGGGGTTCGATGACCTCCCGGTGCTCGCACAAGGGGCGCTGTTTGTCGAGCAATTGCGAAGTAGCCACCAACTTCTTTGCACATCCCAATCTCCGCTGATCTGGCTCAAACAATTTGAAACCGCAATTCGTGGTCTTGTTGCCGTTGACGACGACTCAATTCACTTCTGGTTGGCAATCGAGCGAGCGATCAGTCAGTTGGCCGACGACATGACGTCGGTAGCAGTCGACCTTGAGGCCAACAATATCGATCCCGTTGAGATGGCCTCACTGATGGCATCCCAACTTGAGTTAGTCGCTGGATATCCGCGCTTTAACAGCGGACGAGTAACTGTGTCATCGCTCACGGCGCTTCGAGGGATACCACACAAGGTCGTGTGCCTTCTTGGCCTCGATCGAGAGTCTGCTCCGAGTGGGTTCGCAAACCCCGACGACCTTTCAGGGCTGGAACCCTGTGTTGGTGATCGAGACGCGGCGAGTGAGTATCGAGCGCAGATTCTTGATGCAGTTCTTGCAGCCCAGGATCACCTCATCATTGCGTCGAACGGATTCTCAATTACTAATGGCGCAGTGATTCCGCCGTCATCGGTGCTTGCAGAATTCACCGAGACGCTCGCATCACTCACTGACGGCAAATTCGAGGAGATGGTGCACCCTCGTCAGGCCTGGTCGGAGGAATCATTCGCGGAGTCTCGAACGTTTCTGGGGTATCCATGGAGCCACGACAAGATGGCAGCTGAGGCTGCCATGGCCCGTCGAGATCAGCGCGCATCATCGACATTGCTCGGGGCTCTCGACCATCAGGGTGTTGGCCTTATCGAATTTGCCGATGTGCGCCGAGCGGTAAGCAATCCTTTGAGACTGTTTGCAGAACGTCGACTTCGACTTCGAACACCATCGGCCGACAACGGCGACATCTCGTCTGACATTGCCTTCGGCTTGGGGCCTCTCGATCGGTATTCGCTCCGAGACCGACTGCTGTCCTCCGCTGTCGAGGGCGTCGGCCCTGCGTCGTGGCGCCAGTATGTCGAGGCATCCGGAGATCTTCCGCCTTTTACCTACGGCACGACAGCGTTTGATCTTGAGGTCGCTGGTGTCGACGAAATAGTCGCAGCGGCTAACGCTGATGGCCTGAGCGTTCCTGCAGTTTGGCGAGATGTCCACATCGACCATGTTGCAGACGACAGCGGTGCACGCGTCCGTGGTGTGGTGTCGGGAGTGATCGACGACGTGATCATCGAGACCCGATCATCATCGCAAATTGTTGAGGTTGTTCTCGAACGAATTGTTGACCTCGCCGCACTCGCCCTTGTTGACTCGACGGTTGATTGGCGCTGTGTCATCTACGCTCCACAATCTTCTGCTGGCGTTCGTCGAATTGAGCTACAACTTCGAGATCAACTTGTTGCGCAGTCAATATTCGAACTGTCTGTAGACCTGTGCATTCAGGCAATGAGCGAACCCATTCCTTGGTTCCCCAGAGTGGGAGTGGCCCTTGCGCGGCAACAGCGAAGCGCTGCGGCAAACGAATGGAACGGCAGCGATAATTCACCCGGCTTGAGATCACGCGGTTGGAACGCTGCCTTCTTTGATATGTCATTCGATGACCTTGAATCCAATGTCGATCTAGGCACCCCGGTTCGAGACATCCTGATGCCACTCATCACAGCAGTGACAATCAACGACTCAGCAGACACCTTGACCAACCTCTTCGGTGACGACAAATGATCGATGCAACCCCGTTCGACATTTCTCGGCAGCCCAAGATTGGACTCACTGTGCTCGAAGCCTCAGCCGGCACAGGAAAAACGTTCTCAATAGCGGGAATGACAGTGCTCGCTCTGGCGCGAGGCACAGTCACAACCCGCGATATCTGTGTGGTCACATTTACAGAGTTGGCGACTTCAGAACTGTCGGGACGACTTCGTTCACGACTCGTGACAGCTATCGAGCTGTTACAAAAAGCTGATGTAAGCGAACGAGAAGAACTCAATGATGTCGACCGTGCGTTGCTCGACGTTGGAGGCGGAGGCGAGTCAGAACGGTCCGAGCGCATCAGCCGACTTGCGTCAGCGCTTACCGAGTTTGATGCGATGACAATCTCGACAATTCACGGCTTCTGTCAGCGGCTGCTGGCATCTGTTGGCTCGTCAACTGGCATCTCGATACACCAGCGTGATGTTGAAGAAGCGGTGCACGACGTCATGCTTCGTAACCAGGTGTTTCCTGCGAAGCCCGACCGCGTGATCGCCGCGACAAAACTGCGGCTATCGGTACCCGATGCACAACTTGCTGAGTTCCCATCAGCGAAACCAGATGTCATTGATGACATCAATCAGGTGGTGGGCCTTGTCGAAGAAGCTGTTGACGAAGTCAAACAGCGCCGCTCCAAGTGGCGACGTCGAACCTTCGATTCGATGCTGACCGAGACTCGAGACCTTCTTGTCGACGAATCACTCGGCGCCGCAACTGTTGCCGAGCTCCGACGTCGGTTCAGGTTTGTGCTTGTTGATGAATTTCAAGACACCGATCTCGTCCAGTGGGAGATCTTCAGAACCGCTTTTCTTGATGAGACGAGAGGCGAGAACACGACAGCCATGGTCGTAGTTGGTGATCCGAAGCAGTCGATTTACCGATTCCGCGGCGCCGAACTCTCTGCCTACCTGACTGCTGTTGACTACGCCCGCAATAGCGGAGGCGACATCCACACGCTCGATACGAACTATCGCTCTGATGCGCTGCTGCTTGAAGGCCTCGAGGTCATCTTTGCCGGCGCCACATTCGGTGATGATGAGGTGCGGTTTGAGTCCGTGAAGCCCGGTCGACTGGGCGATGGCAAACATGTCGTTGGCCCCTCCGGAGAACACCTTTCCGCCTGCCAATTCAGGGTGATTCGCCCACCAACAAACGACAAAGGGGCTGTTGAAGCGCCGCTTGCAAAAACGTGGATCGTGTCAGATGTTGTCAACGAAGTCATTCACTATCTGAGCGACGTCATGCTCATAAGAGACACGGGTGCAGAGGCAACTGCGCTTCGTCCAGCGGACATCGCAATTGTTGTTCGTTCAAACAATGACGCACGGCTGCTTGCGAACGCACTTCGCTCGGCAGGGGTTCCAGCTTCAACGAGCGGAACTGACCCGGTGCTTGACTCTCCCGCAGCAGGTCATTGGGAAGCACTTGTCCAGGCATTACTCCTTCCGTCGTCGGTTGGGTTGGCGCGAGTCGTTGCTCTCGGTCCTTTTGGCGACGCTGACATCCAAGCTCTTGACAACTTCGAAGCAAACGATGATGCAAATCTCATCGAATGGCAGCGCACTCTCATCCGTTCGATGAGAGCGGGAGGCGTCAGCGCTCTGATGTCGGCTCTCCATGAACATGGATGTGCTTCACGAGTGCTGGGCGATCTTGATGGCGAACGGCTGCTGACCGATATCGAACACATCGGTGAGCTACTCCATCAAGCCACCGGAGGGCGACCCTGCACACCAACCGATCTCGCAATGGGTTTCGCAGATCTTCGATCCCTGTCTGATGACTCATCAACTCGTGACATTCTCGATCGACGGCTCGATCGAGATGACGACACGGTGACCGTCATGACAATTCACAAGGCGAAAGGACTCGAGTTCCCAATCGTCATGTGTCCATTGCTGTGGAATAGCAAAAATTCGAATTCGAAATCTGCCCCACACGCTGTTGCACCCGATTCTGGCACCCGGTTGATCGACTCCTATTGGGTGACCGGAGGAACATCTACCGCGAAGGCAGTAAAGACGGTTCGTGATCTCGCAAAGGAAGAAGAAGCTGGAGAACACCAGCGTGATCTTTATGTTGCGTTGACGAGAGCCGCCCACCGTTTAGTTCTGTGGACCGTCCCGGATCACACGTGGGGAACTCAGCCCTTACGGATACTTCTTGAGGGGTCGTGCGGCCTGGCACCTGTTGAAGCGGCGAAGGCGAATCCGCTGGCGATAGAGGTCATTGCCGTCACTGACCGCCCGAATCGTAAATCCATTGCGGCATCTCAACCGTCAAGTTCAGTATTGGCGGTACACAGCACCGATCGAACCTTTGATGATCACTGGCGAATCTGGTCGTTCACCTCTATCGATCGTTCACTTCGAACCGGTAAAGCTGACCCTCTCATCCGATATCAATTTGACCCGGTACTCGGTGGTGTCGATGAGCAGCAAGGCGTCGAAGCCCCGCATTCTGAACCGTCCGCGCAACAAGACCTTCGTAACGTTCCTGGCTCGGCCGCATTCGGCACGCTCGTGCACGAGGTTCTCGAACATGTTGACTTCACATCTCCGACAATTGAAGCCGACCTCATCAGTGAATTAGAAGATCGAATGCAGCAGCGTGGTCTTGAAATTCCAGCACCGGCCATTGCGGGAGGCCTCGCCGGCGCATTGCGCTGTGAACTCGGTGGCCCACTAGGTGACGTTCGCTTGGCAGACCTCAACCGCCACGACCGTCGCGACGAACTTGAATTTCTTCTGCCGCTCCCCTCAGTCTCAACACGGGACCTTGCGCAGCGGGTTTCGGAGGCTCTTGACGATCACGACCCGCTAAAACCTTGGTTCGTGACGGTTGCCGAGGGCGAATTGTCGATTGAGATAGAAGGAATGCTCACCGGATCGATTGACCTCGTTGCTCGACGTGATGGCCGGTATTTCGTTGCCGATTACAAGACCAACCGCATCGCAGATGATGCAACGTTTTCAATCGCCGAAATGGCAACCGAGATGGTTCATCATGGGTACCCGCTCCAGGCCCTGCTGTATCTCGTAGCGCTTCGCAGATTTCTGCGCTTGCGCAGCCCTGCAGGCAACGTCGATGACTCGATTATCGGAGCCGCGTATCTGTTTGTGCGTGGCATGGTCGCAGAGACTGATTCAACATCTGGCGTGATGTGGTGGACGCCACCGATGTCGTTGATCGCCGACATCGATACCAACTTGTTTGGTGGTGATTACTGATGTCGTCGCTAACGCAGCGCCGTGCGCATGTTGAGAGTTTGAGGCCGTGGGTAGAGATGGATGTTGTTAGCGAAGCTGATGCTGCTGTCGCAGCTGCGTTGGCCGATATCTGTGGTGAGTCTTCCCCATCGGTGCTTCTCGCAGTCGCTCTCGCAGTTGGAGCGCCTCGCTCAGGTCATACCGCCGTCAATCTTGAACTTGTCAAAGATCATGCAGTCAGCCGTGTGGAACGCTCGGAACCTGACGCAGTAGAAGCGGTACTCGCCTTGCCATGGCCTACTGATGCCTCCGATTGGCGAGAGAGCATTGAACAGAGTCCACTCGTCACCGCTGATCACGCACCAATCGTCGTTGACCACGGGCTGGTGTATCTGCGAAGGTTCCACACCGCCGAGGTTCGTGTCGCTGACCAGATTGCGTCGTTGGCGGCTAACGAGTGCGAGGTGCCTCCCACTGACTTGGTGAGCGCGGTCCTTGGTTTGAGTGACAGCCAGCGTCAGGCTGTTGAGCGCTGTTGTTCGGCCCGGCTCGGCGTGCTCACGGGAGCACCTGGCACAGGAAAGACGCGAACAGTCGCAGCGATCCTCGCTGCTCTGCTTGCGGTAAAACCCGATCTTGTTATCGGAGCTGCGGCGCCTACTGGTAAGGCTGCTGCACGTATGGCCGGCAGCCTGAGCGAATCGGTGAGCTATCTGGCGGCATCAGGTGAGAGCAGCATCGAATCAGCCGCAATTGCCATCGGAGCGATTCAACCGACAACAGTGCATCGACTGCTCGGAGTTCGGCGAGGTAGCGATGAGTTCTGGCATCACTCAGGCAACACACTTCCACATGACGTTGTCGTTATAGATGAGGCTTCGATGTTGTCGCTGTCCCTCATTGATTCGCTTCTCGACGCGATGCGGCCCGGAAGCCGCATCATCTTGGTAGGCGACGCAATGCAACTTGCAAGCGTTGATGCCGGGTCTGTTCTTGGTGACATTGCGGGTGCTCCCGGAGTGGTCGGCATGCGCGTAGCTGAACTGACAGAAACTCATCGATTTGACGCCGACAGTCAGATCGGTCGATTTGCCGCCGCAATCCTCGCTCATGATGTCGAGCTCGCCCAAACGGTGCTCGGTGAGTTGGATGCACAGCAGCGGTCGCTCGACGAACAATCCGCGAATGAGCCGATGTTGCAGATCACGGCCGATCTGTCCGTGATGAGCAATCTCCTCATCCAGCATGGAATGTCGCTTGTTGAACATGCTCGACATGACCCGACAGACGCCGTCAATCAACTTGATGCGATGAGGGTGCTGTGCGCACATCGAACAGGACCATTTGGCGTGAGTTATTGGAATCAGTACACCCAACGCCTCTTAAGTGACGCCGGCGCACATGTCGGACATCACGATGCAGGTCGACCGGTAATGGTGACTGCGAATGATCCAACTTCAGGGTTGTTCAACGGTGACGTCGGAGTTGTTGTCGCAACACCTGGTGGTTCACGAATTGCATTTCCCGGAGCTGACCAACCATCTCTGGCACCAACCACTCTCGAACACCTCGAAACGGTGTACGCAATGACGATCCATAAGAGTCAAGGCTCTGAATTCGATCACGTGGTGGTGGTACTTCCTCCGGCGCAGTCACGTCTCGCAACCCGTGAGTTGCTGTACACCGCCGTGACGAGAGCCAAGCGGCGAGTCACGCTGATCGGAACTATCGATTCGGTGATATCGGCGATGAACCGAACTTCATTGCGAATGAGCGCACTTCGCCAACGCCTTTGTTGACGAACGAAGAGGTCTATCAATCGGTAGTCGGTGGTGGTTTCGGTGCGCGAGGTAATCCCAGTAGTCGTTCGCCGACAAGGTCGCGTTGCACCTCACTGGATCCACCAGCAATCCGCATTCCGGGGGCATACAAAAACGGTTCGGTGTCGTCGGTGACGAGCATCGCATCCGCGCCGTGTTGTTCGAGTAACGCCCGGCTTAGCTGAGTCTCGAACTCGGTCATCGCAAGTTTTGACAGCGGACCCAGCCGAGGATTCGTTCCCGTACGGTCAAGAAGCCGTCGTAATGCAAAGCCGCGATCTCGAAGACCTGATGGAGCGCCGGGACCAACGCGGCCGAGCCGACGGTCAAGCCGAATCGATGCCGCCCCAACAGCCGCGCGTTCATCAGCCAGCACACTCGTGGCAACCTGCCAACCGCCGTGTAGTTCACCGAGTAATCCATCTGGCTCAACGCGCGCACCATCGAGGAACACCTCGCAGAACTCCGCATCGCCAGTCATTTGCTTGATGGGACGAACATCGATCTCAGGTTGGTTCATATCGATGAGCATGAACGAGATTCCTCTCGCCCCACGAGAACCAGAATCAGTTCGAGCAAGAAGAATTCCCCACTGTGAGACCTGGGCGGTACTTGTCCAAATTTTCTGGCCAGATATTCGCCAGCCCTCATCATCGGGTTCAGCGCGGGTCATCAAACTTGAAAGGTCTGATCCCGAGTTAGGTTCGGAAAATAATTGGCACCACACCACCGATCCGTCAAGGATGCCGGGAAGATGTATGTCGACTTGCTCTGTCGTTCCAAATGCTCGTAGTGCTCCGGCTGTCAGCACATAGCCCTGAAAATTTGCATACGGTGCAATACCGGCCCGGGCACACTCCTCGTACCAAATCACCGAGTGGGCTTCAGTGAGCCCTTGCCCGTGATGCGTTGTTGCCCAGTCGATTCCAGCAAATCTCGCCGCCGCGATGGCGTGTTGCCACCGTTGGGCGGCATCGATGAGAGCGGGTGGAAGGATCGTCCCGTACTCGCCACAGGCAACCCCTGTGGCCTGAGATTCGACCAAGAATTTCTGAACTTCGGACCTGAAGTCATCAATGCTCGAGTCGCTGAAACGCACATGATGACCGTAGCGTTCGACTCATGACGAGCCCCATTCCAACCGCACCACCCGAGCGCGATCCCAATCGCACGATTGAGTTCTTCTGGGACCCGGTCTGCCCGTTTGCGTGGCTCGCATCAAGGTGGATCGAAGAGGTTCGGTCAGAGACTGGGTTAACCGTCGACTGGCGGTTTATTTCTCTGCGTCTCATCAACAAAGCCAAGAACTACGAAACTGACTTTCCTCCCGGTTACGAATTTGGCCACACGGCAGGGCTTCGGATGCTTCGAGTAGCCGCTCATATTCGTGAGGAACTTGGCCGTGATGCTCTAGGGCCGGTAGTAACGGCCTACGGCGAGTCGTACTTTGACAAACCACAAGGTTCAGGAATGCGGGATCGCCTATCGACCTCAGATCACCTCAACGAGGTTCTTGACGCTGCAGGCATCGATCGCTCCTTTGCAGCGGCCGCTGATGACACTTCTTGGGATGCAATGATCGACGCGGAAGGGGAGATGGCGCTGTCCCGTACCGGCAGAGACGTCGGCACCCCGATCATTTCGTTTGGCGAAGATGGGTTGTCATTCTTCGGCCCGGTCATCTCTCGAATTCCGAGAGGGGCCGATGCAGTAAAACTGTGGGATTCCCTGATGACGCTTGCTGCGTTCCCTGGGTTCGCCGAGATGAAGCGATCGCTGCGTGAAACCCCCCAACTCAACATCTTTGGCGGCATCGTTGAGCAGCCAGTGGAAGAAGATTGGGAAGCCGGCCATCGACGAATGGACGACTAGCTGCCGGCAGCATCCACGCTGAACTGAAATGTCAAGCGGCCGAACCAAACTGACTACCCTGTAAGAGTGCTGTTTCGCCGAATTATTGTCGTCGTCGCAAGTATCACGATGTCCATCGGTGTTGTGGTATTCGTGCTCGGTCGAGTAGTCCTTGGAATAGCGGGTTCCGCAGAGGCGGTCTCGGCAATCGTGGGTGAGGTCACCGACTTGCCCGAAGTGAGAACAGAACTCGTTGACGAGATTGCGAACCAGTTCGCCTCCGACCCGACCATCAGTCAATATGCGAACGACGAAACTGTTAGGGCCGCCGTGGAGACCGTGCTCAGCAGTAGCGAGTTCGAGGAGTTCTCTGACGAGGTCAGCGTGGCGGCCTATGACGTGTTTTTTGAGGGTGCGCCATCAGCAGAAATTGATGTCAACGCTCTCGCATCGATAGCTCTCGATCAACTCGCGACAGCCACTGACTCCGGTGAGCTAGCGAAGATGGCTGAAGAGTTCGGAATTCAGGTTGACGAAGGTTCGATTGCGGCGGTAACTGACGAAGTGGTGAGCGCGATTGAAGAAGGTGTACTCGCCGAAGGCATCGAACCGATCGTTCTTGAACGAACAGAGAGTGATGTTGATTTGTCGGGGGTTGTCGACTCGGTTCGGATGTGGTCAAACATTGGGCTTGCGCTGGCGGTTGTTTCAGCTGGTCTCATGCTGGTGCTTTCACCAGCAGCCTTTATTCGTCGGCTGTTACCAGTTGGTGTAGCGCTCGTCCTTGCAGGGGTTGTGCTGTTTGGAATCAGCAATATGTCTGGAGCGCTCCCAATTGATGGAGTTGCTCGACCCGAGATGGTGAGAGCGATCGCCAACAGTCTTGTTGGCCGCGTTTCGGGTCCTGCTTACACCATGCTCATTGCGGGTGTAGCCGTGAGCGCAATCAGTATGAGCGCCAGATTCATCAGCCGCGGCCGTTAAGAGCCGGCAGCGACGATTGCGTCGAACTCAGCCTCAGTGAGAGGCATCACTGAGAGCCGGTTTCCCCGTGCAAGCAGGCGACAGTCAACGAGTTCTGGCATGGCACGTAGGTCGTCAAGAGGGAGGAACTTCAATCGCTTCTTGGGCCCGAGTGTGACCCAATCCCAGCGGGGATCTTCAGGTGGACTCTTCGGATCAAAGTATTTCGATGAAGGGTCGAACTGTGTTGGGTCAGGTTCGGCTTCCTTCACAATCTTTGCGACTCCTGCAACACCAGGAGGGGTCGCATTTGAGTGGTAGAAGATGACGAGGTCACCCTTTTTCATTTCCCGCATGAAGTTACGGGCTTGGTAGTTGCGAACACCATCCCACCCTTCACGACGAACTGCGACGAGGTCGTCATAGGAGAACACGTCGGGTTCTGATTTCATCAACCAATGCGCCATGCGACTGACGCTAGTTCTTAGCGGTTACCGTCGTCGCCGTCATGTCGATCAAAGTTGAGCGAGTTCACATTCCGGAGGAATTGCCGATAGCGCAATACGCCGATGAACTCGTTGACGCGATTCGTGATCATCAGGTGGTGGTGGT
>JBMTDQ010000055.1:0-12107 GCA_049432165.1 Ilumatobacteraceae bacterium | reverse complement strand
CAATAGGCGCTGGGGGAACATTCATGCGAGCGAGCGATGCGACAGCCGCTTCGGCACCAACCTCGTCGACATACAGGTCGTAGATCCAGTCCGGGACGCTCAGCTGGGATGCCAGCGAGGGCCATTTGAGATCTGAAGGAGGCGGGCCTTCGACCGTTCGTCGCAAGATCGCATTGACGAATCCTCTCACCCTGCGAGGTGCAAGCGACACTGTTTCGTGAACTGCAGCGTGGGCAGGCACCCCTCCCCAGCCCCACTGGTACGCGCCCAAACGAAGGATGCGACGCGTCGCTGCGTCGGGTGGCGAAGAAATGTGACGATCAACAAGTGCGTCACACGCCCGGCGAAGACGGGTCGTACCGTAGACAAGGTCGGTCACCATCGCTCGATCACTTCGTGACAGATCGCTTCGATCAAGAGTTGACGGCACCACAAGGTTCGCAAACGCTCCCTCGTCCTCGATTCGCCTCAACAGAGTGAGTGCAACACGACGTGGATCATCGCTCACTCAAACCACTCGCCTTCAGCTGGGCGAGCGCCCCGAATCCAGTCGTCGAAATTCATCTGCGGTTTACCAGGTGGCTGAACAACTATCGGGACGACCCGATCGTCGACGACGAGGGCAGAGTGAATCCGAAAGCGTTCACCTCGCCAAGAGGTCCACGCTCCACCGATTCTCACCTTCCGAAGAATGCGATGATTTGGCTCAGACCAGTCAATGTGACGATCCTCAGCCAAGATTTTTGACGCGTACGTCACCTCTCCATGCTGAGGAACTGGGTCGCCAAATCCTTCGTCAAGGCATCTCAGCAATAGGTCAGTTCCCACCTCACCTAATTGAGCGGTCAGCGACTCAGCCGTTGCATCCGAGTCAACCGGTACCGCCTCGGATGCGAATACACCACCGGCGTCAAGCGCCTCAACCACCTCCATGACGCACACACCTGTGTGATCATCGCCGGCAAGAATTGCGCGTTCAACTGGTGCCGCACCCCTCCAACGTGGCAGTAACGAGAAATGAATATTCACCATCGGAATGACATCGAGCACAGCAGGGCGAATGATCTCCCCGTACGCAACGACCACGCCGAGCCTTGCACCACAGGTAGCAGCATCGCTGGCCTGGTGGCTGACAGGAAGTCCGAGCTCGATCGCAGCAGTGCCAACAGGAGTCGGAGATGTTGCGCCTCCGCGACCCCGACGACGGTCAGCCCCTGTAATGACCAACTTGATATCATGGCCAGCGCGAACGAGCGCTCTTAACACCTCTGCAGAAACGTCCGGACTGCCGAGGAAGACCAGTGGCTGGGGACCGCTCACCGTAAAGGAAGTCGACGAAACCCTCGACGCTCAGGTTCGGGAGCACTCAGGCGTCGATACTCGGCAAGAGCCTCACTTCGCTGCTCAGCAGTCATCCGGTCGAACATCAGCACACCGTGAAGATGATCGAGTTCGTGCTGATACATCCGGGCCTCGAGATCGTCCGCTTCACGCTCAACTTCATTTCCATCAATATCAAGACCACGCAATAGCACCCGGCGCGGGCGGACAATCTCAACGAAGAGGCCAGGGATTGAAAGGCACCCCTCGTCGTACACCCATTCGCCGTCGCTCTCCGCGATGACAGGGTTAAAAATGACTTCGCGACCCTCATCAAGGTCCCACACAAAGATCTGCTTCTGGATGCCTATTTGAGGAGCCGCAAGCGCAATCCCGCCGTTGCTGGTCCCCAAAGTGTCGAACATCTCATCAACAAGACGAACGAGCCGACCATCGATATCGGTAATCGGTGCTGCCTGAGATTTCAAAACCGGATCACCAAAGGTGCGAATTTCATGCGCCATACGTGGCAGGCTACCTTTCATCGCCACTCACTACTTTGATGAAGCACCTGATGCTGCTCGAGATCCTCGAACCGTCGAGGTAGTGCTTCCCGACCTTGCCTTCACCTTCACAACCGACCGAGGCGTCTTTAGCCACGGACATCTTGACAGTGGCACCGCCTTCTTGCTGCAACAGGCGCCACCACCGCCGGCCACGGGAACCTTTGTTGATGTCGGATGCGGTGCAGGCCCCATCGCACTCACTCTTGCGCTCAGATCTCCAGAGGCAACAGTTGTTGGAGTTGACCCCAACAGCAGAGCCCGGGAACTCACCGCCGCAAACGCCGCCGCGAATGAAGTTTCGGTGACAACCTTGCACCCAGACAATGTGCCAGCAGACATGACCGTTGACCTGATCTGGTCAAATCCGCCTATTCGAATTGGAAAACAGGCACTGCGGGAACTACTGGCGGAGTGGCTTATCAGACTCTCTGACCACGGGGTTGCGATTCTTGTCATCAATCGGCACCTTGGCGCAGATTCCCTTCATCGCTGGCTTGAAACAGAAGGCTGGCATGTCTCGCGTCTTGGCTCACGCTCGGGTTTCAGGCTGCTCTCGGTTTCACGCCCGCACGATTAGCGACCCGGGTTCACCGCAACACGCAATTTTCCTTTTGCAGGACGTTGGCCAGACGCGAGTGCGTCAGCGAGAACCTCTGCGTTCAATCCTCGCACCTGACGCTTGTCGCCAGACCCCCCGACGCGAACGGTGGACGGCAACGTGCTCACGAAGTCGCCGGCGGACGATCCTTCAATGATCGCTAAGGCTCCGTAAGGGGGAAGGTGTAACTGCTCACGATGAACCCGTTCTGCTTCAGTCGCTACTCCAATATCAACCTGACCCATTGCTGCGAGCACCCCGTGATCAGAGTGCATCGTTTGCAAGATCAAACGACCACCGTCGCTATTGCGGCCAACGACTCGGGCAGCACGGGCAAGCAATCCGAGAAGGTGCTCCCCTGCCCGGAAACGAGGAGCAAACAGTTCACTATCGACATCGAGGAACACAACGGTGTCTGCATGACGTACTCGATGCAGCAGCGCCTCGGTACCGACCAGCACGTCAGTGGAGCCCGACGACCATTCTGGGAACGAGTCACCTTCAACTAACACCGCTGGCCGCCCTGCTGCGGCACCAAGTTCTTTTACAAGCCGGGCTGTACCTGGCCGAAGATTAGAGAATGACATACCGCTGCAACTACGACAGAGCAGTGGGCGGTGAGAGCCACACTTCGCGCAGTGCAACTCGTGTTCTGATGGCTGCGACATCAACGATTCGCATTCCTCGCAGGACGCAAGCTCACGACAATTGCGACAGGACAGCAAGCGCGAGGTGCCAGTGCGATTAATGACACACAGCACACGACGAGAAGAGTCGCGCAGCTCCTCAATCACCGCCGATGAGAGGCGACCAACTCGCGGGCCATCAGCATCAGCGAGATTGGCCACGACGATGTCAGGCCATCCCGCCATCTCACGCTCACGTGATGGGGCGATGACAACTCCAGACGACAGCCCCTCAGGTGTTGGCACCGCTGACACCAGAACTAAAGGCACACCGACGCGTGCCGCTCGCTCTGAAACAACCTCACGCGCATGCCAAGTCGGCGATGATTCAGATTGAAGTCGCTCGTCAAATTCATCAATCACAATGATTGACCCGACCTTTGGCAACCGGGCAAACGCAGCAGTCCTCGTACCGATCGAAACGTCAACACCAGCAGCAGCACGAGCCCAATCTTTTGGAAGCAGTGCCGTACTCACTCCGGCTCGAGACATCCGCGAGTGCAAGATGGCGGCATCGTCAACCCCTGGAACAATGACCAATACGGGCCCTCTTGTGAGACAACTCCACACCGATGGCAATACATCAGAAGTTGGTGGTAAGCGCAGCACCCCTCCACCTGCCTCCAACAATTTTGCAGTTGCGGGCGAACGTGGCTCTGGATGAATACCCGAGTACGTCGCTATACCGATAGCACGAATCACCTGCAGTGGGGAGGCCGCTCGAAAGAACTGTGACCGGCGTCCAGCCCAACGATGGGCAGCCCACTCAGCAAGTTCACACACTTCTTCGTCCGGCCCAACGCCCGACACCCGCCGAAGAGGTAGCAGATCTTCGTGTGGAGAGGCATCTACGGGATCGAGTTCTCGAATCCATCCCCCTATACGTCTGCCATGGAGGTCGATTCTGACAACTGACCCAACTGAAACTTGATCAGCTAGTTCAGCCGGGATTTGGTAATCAAAGGCGCGATCTGGTCCCGATCGGTCGCAAAGAACTCGTGCGATTGTCGGGAGATCAGCCACTCACAATCCAACAGCAGATGTGAAGTCATCGAGGCGTGACAGTGTCTCCCAGGAGAAACCATCACGACCGAAGTGACCGTAGGCAGCGGTGCGCTGGTAGCCAGGACGGAGCAACTCAAGGTCGCGAACAATTGCACCAGGACGAAGATCAAAGACCTCACGTACTGCGGCCACAATCTTGTCCGGATCAACAGACTCAGTTCCGAATGTGTCAACAAGAATGCTCATTGGGTGAGCAACACCAATCGCATACGCAACCTGAAGTTCACAACGCTTCGCCGCACCAGAAGCAACAACGTGCTTTGCTACCCAGCGAGCTGCATACGCCGCTGAGCGGTCGACCTTTGACGGGTCTTTGCCGCTAAACGCTCCACCGCCGTGACGCCCCATGCCGCCGTAGGTGTCGACGATGATCTTTCGCCCGGTGAGACCGCAGTCGCCCTGAGGTCCACCAATGACGAAGCGACCGGTTGGGTTGACGAAAATGTCGTAGTCATCGCCGGCGAATTCTTCGGGGATAATCGGGTTGATCACCTGTTCGATCAGGTCAGGACGAATCACTGTGTCACGATCGATGCCATCTTGATGTTGGGTCGAAATCACGACATTTTTGATCCCAACTGGACGACCGTCTTCGTATTCGTAGGTGACTTGTGTCTTGCCGTCGGGCCGGAGATACGGCACCTGACCCTTATGGCGTACTTCGGCGAGACGTTCAGCGAGACGATGTGCGGTCCAAATAGGGAGTGGCATCAAAGCAGGTGTTTCATCGCAGGCAAATCCAAACATCATCCCCTGGTCACCAGCACCCTGAAGATCAAGATCATCATCAGTCGAACCAGACGACCGAACTTCCTCTGACGCATCGACTCCCTGCGCAATATCAGCGCTCTGCTCATCGATCGAAACGATGACGCCGCAGGTGTTTCCATCGAAGCCAGCATTTGCGTCGTCGTAGCCGATATCGGTGATTGTCTTGCGGACAATCTTTGGAATCTCAACATATTCAGATGTGGTGATTTCACCGGCAACTACGCACAACCCGGTGGTCACCATTGTTTCGCAAGCGACTCGACCCGCAGGGTCAACTTCGAGGATTGCGTCAAGAATTGAGTCACTGACTTGGTCAGCAACTTTGTCGGGATGACCTTCGGTCACGCTCTCTGATGTAAATGTCCAACGGGCCACGTCGACTCCTCCATAAGTGGTTTCAACGATTCTCAGAATGTCACAAGAACCGTAGCGAATCTTGCATCACCCTCGAGCAGGGGCTTCGCAAATTCAGTTGGTGGGGTTGACGCGACCGGCATCTACCGAGCGCATCGCTTCGCGTATCCTAACGATTTCGTCGACGATACCGACGGCAATTTCAGCCTTTGAGCACAACGCAAGTTCACGCTCGCCAACTGCCGATACCAGTGTCACGGCGTTCGTTCCATGACTGAAGCCGACCCCTTCTGCGCTCACGTCATTTGCGACAACGAGATCAAGGGACTTCCGTTCAAGTTTTGAGCGAGCGTTCGTTACGAGATCACTGGTTTCAGCCGCAAATCCGACGATAGTTTGCCCACTATGCCGGTTTCGCCCGATCGCCTCAAGTAAGTCAGGGGTTGGCTCGAGAACAATCTCAGGCACACCGCCCGCCTTCTTAATTTTTTCAGTCACCGCTTGTGTTGGTCGAAAATCAGCAACCGCAGCCGCCATGATCACGATGTCAGCGTGAGGGACGACAGCGTCAAGAGCGTTCTGCATCTCGGCTGCCGTCTCTACCTGCACTCGCTCCACTGAAGAAGGGGTAGGAAGTTCTGTCGTCGTAATTGTCGTGACATGGGCGCCACGCCGAACACACTCATCGGTAATTGCATGTCCCTGTTTGCCGGACGACCGATTCGCAATGACCCGGACAGCATCAATCGGCTCGCGAGTCCCGCCCGCTGTCACAACGACACGTAACCCCTCAAGGTCACCACTGCCGAGAACACGATCGACCGCAGCAACGATGTCAGCGGGATCAGCGAGACGACCCTTGCCAATATCTCCTCCGGCGAGGCGACCGGCTTCGGGTTCGACGACATGAACACCCCGGGACTTCAAGAGAGCGATGTTCGCCTCAACAGCTGGATGCTCCCACATCTCGGTGTGCATCGCCGGGCACACAATGACAGGAGCGCGCGTCGCAATGAGAATGTTCGTGAGGAGGTCGGTTGAAAGCCCGTGGGCATAAGCCGCAAGCAAACGCGCCGTCGCAGGCGCAACAAGTACCAAATCTGCGCCCTGACCAAGAGTGGTATGCGGAATCGGGTCAGCGCCTTCCCATAACGAGGTACGAACCGGTTCAGAACCAAGAGCGCTGAGAGTTGTCGCACCAAGGAAATGTTGAGCACCCGCAGTCATCACCGGAGATACATGTGCCCCGGCATCAACTAAGCGCCGGCAAACCTCAACAGATTTGTACGCAGCGATTCCACCACTGACACCGAGGACGATTCGCTTGCCCGCAAGCATGAGAACTCAATCAGTCATCTGCTTCAGTGTCGGCATCGAAGCCTTCACCGACGGGGAGACCAGCTTCGTCGACCTCTTCAACTGGCTCGCCCCACAAGATCTTGTCGGCCGAAATCTCCTCGAATGCAACGCTCAGTGGCTTACGAGCAGTTGAGGACACTTGAGGAGGAATCATATGGCCAAGTCCCCCACCCAACTGGTTGAAATATGAGTTGATGTCACGTGCTCGACGAGCGGCAAGGGTCACAAGCCCAAACTTTGAGTCAACGCGATCTAATAGTCCTTCGATCGGTGGATTCACCATGGTTTCATTCGTTTGTGGCACGTCTGGAAGTGTACCGGAGTTAACGATGAGACCGTTCGTTCTCGATCACAGCAAGCATCTCGTCAATTGTTTGCTCTAAATCATCATTTGTAAGCACGTGGTCAGCGATTTCACGACCAATTGGCTCCTCAGCTTCCGCTTTTTTTAGGCGGGCAAAGATCTTGTCGTTTGGGTCTCCCCTACCACGAAGGCGACGTTCCTGCTCTTCGCGAGACGGCGGAAGAAGGAAGATCAGCACTGCATCAGGAAATTGTTGCTTAACCTGGCGGGCTCCATCGAGTTCGATTTCAAGAACCACGTCTCGGCCACCAATAGCTGATGGATCAGGTGCAGGGGTGCCGTAATAATTGCCGAGGAATTCGGTCCATTCGAGAAAACCGCTCGCTTGAATTCGCCGCTCAAAGTCTTCAGCGGAGCAGAACACATAGGCATTTGGGGATTCGCCGTCCCGCCGTTCCCGGGTAGTCCACGACCGACTCAACCAGAGCCGAGAGTCCCGTTCGACGAGACGATCAACAATTGTTCCTTTGCCAACCCCTCCCGGGCCAGAAACAACAACAATCAGGGGATCTGGCTGATCAGACACCGAACTCCCTCAACAATGCATCGCGCTGTTGGGTGCCCAAACCTTGGATTCGCCGGTTATGCGCAATTCCGATCTCATCCATGGCCCGGCGCGCTTTGACCTTGCCGACTTTTGGCAAGGACTCGAGAATGGATAGCACCTTGATTCCGACTACGTTCGGATCATCACTCGATAACACATCATTGAGCGACATGGAGTGGTTTTTAATTCGGGCTTTGACCGCAGCTCGGGCGGTTCGTACCTCAGCCGCTTTTGCAAGCGCTGCTGCACGTTGCGCATCAGTGAGTTGTGGAGGAGGCGCCATCTCTCGAATTTACCGTGGAACTCGGAAACGGGGAGAATTTGATTCTCAGGCGTCGAGCACTCCAGCAGATGTGAGTTGAGAAATCGCTGACAACGAACGTGATGATGCATATGCGAGCAACTCGTTCTGGATGGATTCGATCGCAGCGGGATTCGCAAACGTGGCGGTACCGACCTGCACCGCATGCGCACCGGCCAACATCAGTTCTGCAGCTCCCCAACCATTGGCCACACCGCCAACCCCGACAATCGGCAAGTCGGGCAACGCGCGTCGTACATCGGCGACCGCACGCACCGCAATCGGATGAATCGCTGGACCCGAGACCCCGCCTCCGCCGTTACCAAGAACCGGTCGTGCAGTCTCGGGATCAAAGACAAGGCCCAGCAACGTATTGACGAGAGTTACTGCCTCTGCTCCAGCCGTTGCCACCGCATCTGCAATCTCAATAAGTCGGTCGGTGTTCGGGCTCAATTTTGCCCAACGAGGCCTTCCGCAGGCTGCCGTCGCTGCCATCACCGAAGCACTGAGTTCAGCATCGTGAGCAAAGATCGACCCACGGCCCTCCAGATTGGGGCACGAAAGATTGACCTCGACAGCGAGCACCTCGTCTGGGGCGTCAGCAAGCATCTGAGATGCAAGTGCATAGTCGTCGACACTTCGACCCCAAATCGAGCACACAACAGAGGCACCAACATCGATCAACTTGGGAAGCTCATGTGTAAGCCAATACTCGACACCAGGCCCCTGTAAGCCGACAGCGTTGATCATTCCTGCTTGCACCGTATGCACACGCGGCGCTGGGTTACCTGCCCACTCGTACGGAGCGATTGACTTTGTAACTACCGCTCCGATCTGCGAAAGGTCGAGATACGGCGCCAATTCGCTGCCATAACCAGCAGTGCCAGACGCAGTCATCAGCGGACTCGAGAGCGTGATAGATCCGATGTTGACACGTCGATCGATGGCCGCGACGTCGGCAACTTGGTGACGGGAACGGCGACTCACCTTTGGTGGAACTCCTGCAGTGTTCGAACCGTCAATGGTTCGTTCGAGGTCTCAGCAAGACCCTGAGCTGCGGCAAGTGCAGCTGCAACTGTCGTCACGCAACTCACCCGATGGAGACTGGCTGCCTTACGAATCTGTTCGCCGTCACTACGCCCAGACGAGCCGCGAGGCGTGTTCACCACGAAGTTAATCGTGCCGTCTGCGATGAGATCGATGGCTGTTGGACCATCCTGCTCGGCAACCTTTCCAAGGACCCGATCGACATCAATCCCGAATCGGGCTAGGTGAGCTGCGGTTCCTTCGGTTGCCGCAATGGCAAGGCCTCGCTCACGCAGTCGGCGAGCCACAACAATTCCTGCCGGTTTATCGGTGTCGTTCAACGACAGGAACACCATGCCCGAACTCGGCAGTTCGCTACCTGCGGCGAGCTCAGCTTTTGAAAAAGCCCGTCCAAATCCGGTGTCAATTCCCATCACTTCACCGGTTGAACGCATCTCTGGACCGAGTGCTGGGTCAACTTCAGGGAATCGGTTGAACGGCAACACTGCCTCTTTCACGGCGACATGACCTTCGACAGGGTCGCATAGCAGCCCCTCAGTTCTGAGTTCTGCAAGCGTCGAGCCCATCATCACCCGGGTCGCAACTTTTGCGAGCGGAACTCCCGTCGCCTTCGCAACGAAGGGAACTGTTCGACTTGCCCGAGGATTTGCTTCGATGACGTACACCGTTGTTCCAACCACTGCGAACTGCACGTTGATGAGGCCTCTCACATCGAGGCGCTGAGCGATAGCAGATGTATATGAGCGAATGACCTCGACCACCCATTCAGGGAGTGTCTGGGGAGGAATTGCACACGCCGAGTCACCAGAGTGAACACCTGCCTCTTCAACGTGTTCCATCACGCCGCCGATCAATACCTCACCGGTGTGATCCCGGATGGCGTCAACATCAACCTCAACAGCACTGGCCAAGAAACGATCGATCAACACAGGGCGCTCAGCTGACAAGCCGCCTTCTCTTCCGAGACTTCCTGCCCCTGAGAGCTCCGCCATTGCCCGAGCGAGATGATCGTGGTCGTGAATGATCTGCATGGCTCGACCGCCGAGCACATAACTCGGTCGAACAAGCACCGGGAATCCGACCTCGTCGCAAATCTTGCGAGCCTCTTCGAGGGTGACAGCGGTTCCACCTGGAGGCTGCGGAATAGCGAGCTCGTCACAAAGTCGGTTCCAGATTTCTCGGTCCTCAGCAGCATCGATTGATGCAGCTGACGTCCCAGCAACAAGGTCGACGTCAATCTCCCCAGCCAACTTCAGCGGAGTTTGACCTCCGAGAGAGACAATCACTTTTGCTGGACGCTCTGCGTCAATGACGTTTAACACGTCCTCACGCGTCAAGGGCTCAAAGTAGAGACGATCGCTCGTGTCGTAATCGGTCGAAACAGTCTCGGGGTTGCAGTTCACCATGATCGTTTCGAAACCAGCTTCGCGAAGCGCAAAACTTGCATGAACGCAGCAGTAGTCAAACTCGATTCCTTGGCCGATTCGATTGGGGCCAGAACCAAGAATGACAACTTTGGTGCGGTCAGACTCACGGACTTCATTCTCGTCTTCCCACGTCGAATAGTGGTACGGAGTGTCAGCCGCGAACTCAGCAGCACATGTATCGACGGTTTTATACGTCGGGACAACACCTAATCCAAGACGAGCCGCTCGCACATCATTCTCAGTTACACCGATTATTCCGGCGATCTGGCGATCCGAATAGCCAAGCCGCTTCGCCCGACGCATTGAGCGACGATCGAAACTCTCGAGCGTCATTAGCGAGAGGTGGGCGTGTTCCTCGCACAGCATCAGGATTTGATCGAGGAACCAATGGTCGATGCGGCAGGCGTCATGCACCTGCTCGACCGTGACACCCCGGCGGAGGAGTTCCGCTACCTGCACTAGGCGGTCAGGGGTTGGAATCGCGCACATCTCGAGTAGTTCGACAT
Organism: Ilumatobacteraceae bacterium; assembly: GCA_049432165.1. Taxonomy (GTDB): domain Bacteria; phylum Actinomycetota; class Acidimicrobiia; order Acidimicrobiales; family Ilumatobacteraceae; genus Casp-actino5. Next base: position 1,196 of record JBMTDQ010000055.1, on the reverse strand, counting down.
CGGTATGTGCCGAAAGAGACGACATTGATCGACTATCGATGAGCCCATCGTGGCCCTGTTCGAGGGATCGCATTGCCTTTTGGACACTCTCAGTGAAGGTTCGACCGATAGACATCGCCTCACCCACCGATTGCATCTGGGTTCCGAGAACCCCTGAGGACCCAGGCAGTTTTTCAAATGCCCAACGCGGGATCTTCGTGACGACGTAGTCAATAACCGGTTCGAAACTGGCTGGCGTCGCTCGTGTGATGTCGTTCGGAATTTCATCAAGGCTGTAGCCCACTGCAAGCCGCGCAGCCATCTTTGCGATTGGGAAGCCAGTCGCTTTCGAGGCAAGTGCACTCGACCTCGACACGCGTGGGTTCATCTCAATGACCACCTGTCGACCGGTTGCAGGGTCGACAGCAAACTGGACATTTGAACCGCCGGTTTCTACCCCCACGCGACGGATACAGCGAATTGCGGCATCACGCATCTCCTGGTATTCGACGTCGGTCAGCGTTTGCTGCGGAGCGACAGTGATGGAGTCCCCTGTGTGAACGCCCATCGGGTCAACATTTTCGATCGAGCAGATGATGACGCAGTTGTCAGCACGGTCTCGCATGACCTCAAGTTCGTACTCTTTCCAACCAGCAATTGATTCTTCGATGAGAATCTCACTAATCGGACTAGCGGCAAGACCGTTAGAGGCAATGCGCTCAAATTCTTCTGCAGTTGATGCGATGCCAGTACCACGGCCGCCAAGGATGTAGGCGGGTCGAATAATGACGGGGAGACCAATTTCTTCAACAACTGCTCGAGATTCTTCCATCGTATGAGCAACTCCCGAACGCGGCACATCGAGGCCAATCTCAATCATTGCGTCCTTGAACTGCTGACGATCTTCAGCCGTCGCGATCGCTTCTGCGTTCGCACCAATCATTTCAGGAGTTCCAGGAACACCGATCAAACCGCGCTCAAAGAGTTCCATTGCAATGTTCAACGCTGTCTGCCCACCAAGGGTTGGAAGCACTGCATCGGGTTGCTCGCGTTCGATAATCGCCGCAACCACCTCCCATGTCAACGGCTCGATGTATGTGGCATCCGCGAAGTCCGGGTCGGTCATGATCGTTGCCGGGTTCGAGTTTGCAAGGATGACGCGGTACCCCTCCTCGCGGAGCACGCGACAGGCTTGAGTGCCCGAGTAATCTACCTCG
>JBMTDQ010000054.1:0-13046 GCA_049432165.1 Ilumatobacteraceae bacterium | reverse complement strand
TTGAACACGGCCGGGATTTGCCATCGGTCCGAGCAAGTTAAACGCAGTAGGGATTCCAAGTTCTCTCCTTGGCGGTCCGGCAAAGCGAAAAGCAGGATGGAATGTGGGGGCGAAGCAAAAGCCGATCCCTGCCTTGTCGACACATCGGGCAACTGTCTCGGCATCGGCTGCGATGTTGACACCGAGCTGCTCTAACACGTCGGCAGTTCCACATGATGATGAGGCAGATCGATTGCCGTGTTTGCACACTGGCGCTCCAGCGCCAGCCGCAACAAGCGCTGCCATCGTTGACACATTGATCGAGTCCGACCCGTCGCCGCCTGTACCAACTACGTCGATTACGTGTCGTTGTTGTTCAGAGGTCAACGGAACTTCAACGCCGTGCTTGAGAACGACATCCAACATCGCCGACAGCTCGTTCGAGGTTTCACCTCGGCCACGCATTGCAACTACGAAGCCTGCGATCTGTGCTGGTGTCGCATCTCCTTGAAGAATGACTTCGAGGGCAGTGGTCACCGATACTGGGTCGAGTTCTTCACCAGCGAGCACCCTCGAGAGAATCGTGCCCCAACCGCCTACATCATCGATTTCTGCCATAGGCGAAGGTTAAGAGCAATACGCCCTTTGCGTTCAGGCGGAGCGTCGGCGCTGCCGAATGATCCTTCGGCGCTCACGCTCTGTGGCTCCTCCCCAGACACCAACTTTCTCACGCCGAGCGAGTGCATGTTCGAGGCAAGCAACTTGGACAACACAGGACCCACAAATATCTTTGGCTACTTCGGCGTCATCGTCGTCATCTGGGTAGAAGATGTCCGGGTTTAAACCGCGACACGCTCCGGCCATTCGCCATTCGAAGTCGTGATCTGCCATTGCTGCTACCCCCCTTTGGTTACCAGCTGTGACATTTGACACTAGATCGCTAAAACACCGGTGCGCAATGCAGATTTGAAGATTTTTTGACTTTTCACACGTCTGCTCAGCGCACACGTCGGCATCACTACGATGGGGTGATGCGCACCACCAAACCGAGTTCAGGGGTCAGTCGGAGCGCAATGGTCCAGCGGCTGCAGGAGCGAGCGAATGCTGAGGCGCCATTTGACATTGTCGTCGTCGGTGGTGGGATTACCGGAGCAGGAGTTGCACTTGACGCAGCCTTGCGCGGATTTGATGTGCTCCTGGTCGAGCGTGGTGACTTTGCATCAGGGACATCATCGAAAAGTTCGAAGTTGGTGCACGGTGGACTGAGATATCTGCAACAGGGTGACGTTCCACTCGTTCGCGAAGCTCTGCGCGAGCGAAGCATCCTGCAAAGAATTGCACCTGGACGTGTCGACGTTCTCCCATTTCTGTTGCCGATCTTCACTCGCGATGGGCTGTTTCCACGGCGAATCGCTCGGGCACTAGGCAGTGCGCTCTGGGCATATGACACCGCTGGTGGATGGCGCATCGGCCGACTACATCGCAGGTTGAGAAAATCTGCGGTTGCGAAATTGGCCCCACTTCTCAATAGTGATCGCATTGCGGGTGGATACCTCTACTACGACGCCCGTGCTGACGACGCCAGACTCACCCTCGATGTGGTTACATCCGCTTCCGACGCAGGTGCCACGGTGATTAATTATTGCAGCGTCGTCGGAATGACGGTCGACGATGGCCACACGAGCGGAGTGGTGCTCAACGTTGATGACACGAACATCTCATTACCCGCTCGATGCGTGGTGAATGCGGCGGGGGTTTGGGCTGAGCAGATCGACAATTTGGTTAATCAGCAGTTAGCTGAACCTCTTCCATCACTTAAGGTGCGCCCAGCTCGAGGTGTCCACGTCACGATTCCGTGGGAACTTGTGCAAACCAGCGTTGCCATGGTTCTGCCGGTGCCGGGCGACAAACGCAGTGTGTTTCTTGTTCCCGACAAGGCGGGGCCCGATGGGTCATTCGAAGTCGCGTACATCGGCACCACCGATACCGATCACGACGGCTCGTTAGATGATCCCGAGTGTTCCTTCGAAGACGTTGAGTACCTACTTCGTGCCGTCAACTCAGCAATGCAGACCACGGTGACGCCGAACCATGTGATTGGAGTCTGGTCAGGCCTCCGACCGCTCGTCACCTCCGAAGATGCTGACGAGGGCCGGACGGCCGATGTAAGTCGGAGGCACCGCGTTGATGCGAGTAGATCTGGGTACGTCCGGATTGTTGGCGGGAAACTCACGACCTATCGGGCAATGGCAGAGGACACGGTCAACCATGTCGAGCAAGTGCTCGGCAAGCGAAGGCCGTGCTCTACCCGCAAAGCTGTGCTTGCGGACCGAAATGATCAAATATTGAGAGAGATTTGCGCCGAAGGAGCGTCAAATAGTGAACTCCTGCCCGGCGCACAGCTGAGTGAGGCTGACGTCGTGTACGCCGTTCGATTTGAGGCGGCGATCCATCTCGTCGATGTGATGACAAGAAGATCTCGGCTTCACCTCCTGCATCGAGACCTCGCTGAGCGCTGCGCTGCACCGGTTTCAAGAATTATGCAACGTGAGCTCGGCTGGTCGGACACACATAGAGATGATGAACTCTCTGCGTATGCGAGCGTGTGCCGTGCCGAGATTGACGCAATGAGTAAAGGAGCTGTGTAATGCCGACGACGCCCACTCCCCCAATCGAACTCAGCGGATCAGCAGCACATCTTGCCGGCGTGCAGGTGCCAGTCTCAGCGTCGATTGCTGAAACGCTGGCGGCAATCTGTCCGGTCACCGTGGCAGAAAACAATCCGCAAGCGGTTGCCGAATTGAGCCGTGACTGGTGGCCGCTGGCATTGCATTGGGCACTTCACGGCAAAGTCGGTTCACTTGCGGCCGTCGTTGCGCACCCTCGATCGACACGAGAGGTTTCAGAGGTACTTGCAATCTGCAGTCAGGAGGCGATCCCAGTCACCGCGGCTGGCGGCCGTTCTGGTGTGTGCGGAGGCTCGATTCCAGTTCATGGTGGAGTCGTTCTCGACCTGTCAGCAATGAATGCCATTGAGCATGTGGATGACATCTCAGGTGTCGTGACTGCGCAGTGTGGAGTGTTTGGGCCCGACCTTGAACAAGAACTCCGAACCACTCATGGCATCACCGTTGGACACCACCCGCAGAGTTTCGACCTCGCCACCGTCGGAGGGTGGGTGGCCTGTCGAGGGGCCGGGCAGTATTCGACGCGTTACGGAAAAATCGAAGACATGGTCGTCGGTCTTGAAGTGGTACTTGCAGATGGCTCGATTATCCACACCGGAGGCCACGCAGCTGGGGCGGTTGGCCCCGACCTCAACCAGGTATTTGTTGGTTCCGAGGGCACGCTTGGGATCATCACCTCGGTGACGCTTCGCACCCACCCGGTCAGCGATTACCAAGGGTTTGCCTCATACTCGTTTCCAACGTTGCAAGATGCCTTTGAGGCATGCCGCCAGACGATCCGACATGATGCAACTCCCGCCGTATTGAGGCTGTATGACCCAATTGAATCGGCCCGATCTCACGGTGGAGACGGAAAAGAAACCATCGTGTTAGTGCTCGACGAAGGACACCAGAAGATTGTCGACGCAACTCTCGCAACAGTCGATGAATTCTTCACCGCCTGCGGAGCAATACAGCACCCTGAAGATCGCGTTGCGCATTGGCTACAGCATCGAAACGACACCACCGCACTCCAAGGGCTCACTAAAAAAGGCTTTGTCATCGACACGATGGAGGTGACGGTTCCGTGGTCGAAACTCGACGACGTCTACGAAGCGGTGCGAGAGGCTGCCCTTGCAACTCCGCACGCAGTTTCGGCATCTGCCCATCTCTCCCACAGTTACCTTGATGGCGCCTGCCTGTATTTCAGCCTTGCCTCGAGGCCACCTCGCGACACACCACTCGATGAGATTGACGCCACACATCGCGCGTTATGGGATGCCGCTCAACGCGCTGCCCTGCGAGCGGGAGCGAACCTGTCTCATCATCATCGTATTGGACTCAACCGCTCGAGGTACATGCACGAGGCTCTCGGTTCATCCTTTGACACCTTGCAACACATCAAAGACGCTCTCGACCCGACCGGCATCATGAATCCTGGAAAGATGGGATTTCACGACAGATTTGGAAGCTCAGGATGGTGACTTCACAATCCTCACAGCGCTGGGACACCCAGGCGCTTCGCATGGGCGCGACGGTGTCGTTGGTATTCGCCATCCCGTTCTCTATTGGTGCCTCGTGGGCCGCCAGCCGCGGCTCAACTGCACTTGCAATCTGGCTTGTGCTGGGCGCAGTTGGAGGGTTCACCCTCGGCGCCGGGTGTGCGGCATGGGTCCAACGCCTCGACCTTCCGCTCAGCCACGGACTTGTCACGGCGATCGGAACGTATGCCGCCGCTCAAACGGTGTTCATCTTGGTGCAACTCATCACAGGGGGCACCGTGAATTGGTTCGGCGCCTTCTTCAATCTTTCGGTTGTGGCGGGCGTGGGCCTTGTCGGTGGTTGGATCGGCCGGCGACTCCGCTCGAAGGGATTCGTGCCATCGTTCGAACGGTCAACTCAATGATTCTCATCGTCGATGTCGGCACGACCAGTGTCCGTGTCGCAACGATGAATTCCGACGGCGACATCGTTGATTTCCATCAGCAGCAGCAACCTCCTTCAACGCCATTTCCTGGTCTGGTCGAATTCGATCCACAGGTGCTTGCTCGCACGGTGATCGAGTTGGCAACCTCGGTGATGACACGTGCGCAACCCATTTCGGGTGTTGCGATTACAACCCAGCGAGCGAGCACCGTCGTCTGGGACCGCATAACCGGTGAGCCAATTGGACCCGGACTGAGTTGGCAAGATCTGCGCACCGTTGGCGAATGCATCATCGCTAAGAGCGAACATGGCGTCGCAGTCGCACCAAACCAAAGCGCAACGAAGGCGCAATGGCTGTTGAACTCTGTCGAACATGCTCGAGATCGCGATCTCTGCGTGGGGACCGTCGACTCGTGGATCGTATGGTCATTGTCGCAAGGACAATCGCATGTCACCGACCACACAAATGCCGCCGTTACCGGGTGGTACCTGCCACACACAGCCGACTGGGACGACCGACTGTGCGAGGTATTCGATACACCGCGATCAATGCTTCCTCTCATCGTCGACAGCGTTGGCGAATGTGCGGTTGCTCACGCTCTTCCTGGTGCACCCCCGATTGTTGCCGTGATTGGTGACCAGCAGGCATCGCTTGTCGGTCAGGGCTGTGTTTCGCCTGGGCTCGCGAAGATTACGTTCGGCACAGGGGGCATGCTCGACACTGTGGTCAGCGAACAATCACCACTCGCTCAGACCACACAACGGGGCGAGGGCGGGTGTTTCGGCATCGTTGCCTGGGCCGAGCACGGCAAACGAGTGTTTGGGGCTGAATCGATCATGCTCGCAGCAGGGTCGAACATCGACTGGCTGAGAGAAGACCTCAACCTCATTTCGTCGAGCGCGGAGAGCCACGACGTCGCATCGATGTGCCAATCGACTGAAGGGGTGCTATTTGTCCCCGCACCGCTCGGTCTCGGGACGCCCCACTGGGATTACGGCGCGAGAAGTACGTTCGTTGGACTCACGAGAGGAACCACTCGGTCTCACATGGTTCGAGCAGTCCTTGAAGGTGTCGCTCATCGTGGCGCAGACCTTGTCGCTGCCGTGGCATCCGATGCGATTGCCAATATCGAGGTCATACGAGTTGACGGCGGCATGAGCCGAAACCCGACGTTTGTTCAGGCACTTGCAAATTTCACCGGGATGAATGTTGAGGTGTCGCCTCACACAGAAGGTACGACGGTGGGAGCTGGCCGACTTGCTCTCGTTGGGCTGAACCAAATTGCTCAGGTGGCTGAAACCGCGGATCTTTGGGACCCTCAGATCATCATTCGTCCCGAGGACTCCTTTGACCGTGTTGGGGCTCGTACTCAGTGGGAAAAGGCAACATCTCGATCACTGGGCTGGATTCCCGAGCTCTCGAGCCTCGATTTCTGACGCTCGGCTCTCGTTATTCATCTTCGTAAGGCAAGCGGAGCCTCATTTCTGCGACAGTTTCCTGAACGCAACAATCCCGGCGAATGCCGCCCACAGGCACACCGGGCTTCTAAACTTGGTAACTGGCTCACTGCCCCGGCAGAATGGCACACGTACGACCACATAGGAAAGGCAGCCCCGTGACGAGCACCCGGGACGACTCCCCACAACTCACCGAAACCGACCTGCGCCGCAAACTGCTCGCTGGTGGGACCGCTGCGCTCGCGCTTACGATGGTCGGAAACCGTCGTGTGTCTGCAGCCGGACTCTCCTCAGCGGATCTTGACCTTCTCAAGTTTGCTCAAGGTCTCGAGCTCACCCTCCGCGACCTGTACGACGAAGCTCTAGATGTTGACAAAGGTTCTGCAGCGTGGACTGCCATGTCTGACAGCCATGAATCATTTGCACAGGCGATTGCCGGATTGTCAGGGCTCAGCGCAAACGAGCGCAACGAAGCAGTCTTCGCCGAATACCGGGATGCAATGCGTGGCGCCGATCGAGCCAAGACTGCATACGACCTAGAGTCGGCGGCTGCAGCAACTCACATTGACCTCATCGGCAAGCTGTCCGATTCAGGAGCGGCCGAGGTAATTGCGTCGATTGCCTCTTCAGAATCACGACATTGCGTGGTTCTTGCCGATGTGCTCGGCAGCGGCAACGATCTCGGAATGACATTGGTCAACTCGGCACAACCGATTGAAGCGTGAGAGGCACGAAGATGAATACTCCTAATCCTTCTCAGACTCCCGGATTTGATCGCCGAACGCTTCTACGTCGTGGCGGTCTTACGCTTGGACTTGGCGCATTTCTTTCAGCTTGCGCAGCTGACTTTGGTGGCGACACCGCCCCCGGACGTGTCGGTCTTGTTGAAGGCGAGACCATGCTCCCAGAGGGCGTGGTGAACGATGTTGTTTACCTTCGCACGATGCAATCGCTCGAGCATTCGGTCGTCGAATTACTGACCGCTCTGACTGCATCCGGTCACTTCATGGCGGCACAACAGAGCTACATCGATCGTTTTATTGTCGACCACGTTGCAGCTTCCGAGGTAATCGGTGGACACATTGCAGAGGCTGGTGGAGAACCATTTGCATGTGAGAACCCCTGGGTTCGGCGCCGCTACGTCGACCCTGTCCTCACAGCAACCAATTCTTCAGACGATTCCAACCGTGATGCCCGCAGTGCAGCCCACGCATTCGAAACGATGCTCGCTCACTCGTACCAGCACCTCGTTGGCCTTGCCGCTTCTCCCGCTATCAGGCACGGTCTGATGGCTCTTGGGGCATCGGCCTCGCGCCGTTCTGCCCTTCTTGCCGCTCAGTCAAGTGGCTCTGAATTTGGTTACTTTGGCCCCGGAATCAACGCTGATGCCCCTGAGACAGACTCGGCTGGCTTCCCGGTTGGATATGCCCTTCCTGCGGTCTTCGGTCAGGTTGGTCAAATCCCTCTCGTCGTTGGTGCAGTTGACGATGAAGGGGCTCGCTACGCCACGTCGCTGCAAACGCCAGCAGAGAACACCTTCGTTTACGACTACATGTCCTGCTAGGTGTTCAATATGGCGGGTCTGCGAGAACTTCAACTCGCCCGTCGAATTCAGGTGACATACCTCCTGACTGCGACTGCAGCCATTGTCGGCGTAGTTAACAGATGGCTGTTTCACACCGGTAGCGCAGGCCGCATCCATGCCGATGAGGCAGTTGCTGGCCTGATGGCGCGTGACCTACTCAGCGGCGACTGGTCTACGTTCTTCTGGGGCCAGCAATATGGCGGAACCGCTGAACTGATCTTTCTCGCCCCTGCCATTGCAATCTTCGGGTCATCTGCACTTGCGATATTGCCGCTTGTTGAGAGCATCCTTCTGACGGGACTCGTCTTTGCGTACTGCCGCAACTTTCTTTCACAGCAAGACGCACTACTTACTGCAAGCCTGGTGTGGGCAGCACCGACACTATGGCAATGGTTCTCGCTTCGCCCGATGCTGTTCTATCAACCAACGTTGATCTTGGGCTTTGTATTGCTTCTACTCTTGCATCCTCGCCGCTCCGCAGATCGATGGATCATGGTCGGATTTGTGAGCGGACTGGGCTGGTGGACGTCTTCTCAGATCCTCTTCTTTGCTATCCCAGCCTTTGCTACGTGTGGGTTGTCGTGCACGAAGCTAAGAAACCTCGTTCGAATTTCGGCAGGATTTTGCATTGGTGCTGCGCCATGGATTGCAACCAACTATGCAACGCGTCTTGCATCGCGAGGGTCTCAATCTCCAAGACCCTCCGCACTGATTGACCACCTATCCACTCAGTTCTCAGTTGGTTGGCCGATGGCATTTGGGCTTCGGCTTCCATTTTCCGAAAGATGGATTTTTGAATCCGCATCGTGGCTAAGTGTGTTGGCCACAGCCCTGTTCGTGAGTGCAACCGTCATCGCGTACAGATCCCACCGGCGGGCGATCGCAGGAATTATCGGCGTCATTCCCGTATTCGTTCTGCTCCAGGGACTTGCGCCAAATGGTTGGTACGTCGGCACAGGCCGCTACTACATCTTCGTCGTTCCAACGATTGCCATCATCCTGACTACAGCAACAGCAGGGCGCTCCGGTGCGGCAACGTTTATCAGGGCCACTGTTGTTGCCGCAATGCTTGCATTATCCTCTGTCGGAACGGTGTTGAGCAGAGACCACCGGATGCAACCGACCGGTGTTGAGACCATCGCCGCAGAACTTGTCGATCGCGGATTGCTCCATGTCAGGGCTGACTACTGGTCGGCCTACCTGTTCGCGTGGTACCAACCCGAACTCATCGTTACCGCCACCTACTTCGATCGGGAACCGTCATGGGCTGCCGAGGTTGCAGCGGCCCCAGAGATCGCTGAGGTGTTTTGGCTCGCAGCGGAGCAACAACGATTCGACGAGTTTATGGCAGGCAACCCTTCGGTGGTCTCCAGCGAAATGATCGATGATTGGGCGATCGTAGTCGTCAGCCAACGCCCATAGACTCCGCACTCGACGGGGAGTTGGACGGGTGACCGCGGCATGGCTTGACCATGTCGAGGAAAGTCGGGACTTCTTAGGGCAGAGTGCTGGCGAGAGCCAGGTCGGGGCGACCTGACGGATAGTGCAACAGAGAGAGACCGCCGATGGGCCGGGAAACTGGCCACAGGTAAGGGTGAAACGGTGCGGTAAGAGCGCACCAGCATGCGGAGTGATTCGTATGGCTTGGCAAACCCCATTCGAAGCAAGGCCAAGCAGGGAGTGAGTGGCCCGCTCAATACTTCCGGGTAGGCCGCGTAGATGGATGGTCACCGACGTTTCGGCGTCACAGGATCCCGCTTACAGGCCAACTCCCCGTCGCCACCTCATCATCTCGTCGACCGCACGACTCTTGCTACGGTCGGGGTCATGCAGAAATACCGCATCTCGATTACCTATTGCGTGCCTTGAGACTATTCAGACCGCGCCGTGAGCGCGGCAAGAGATCTGATCCACCACTACCAGCATGTCATTGAGTCGCTGACGCTCGTGACTGGGTCAGCCGGGGTATTCGATGTCGTCGTCAACGATGAGACCATCTACTCAAAAGCCGAAACCGGCCGGCACGCAGAGCCCGGTGAGGTCTTAGCGTTGTTCACAGAGTTCGTCCCTTCGCAAACGCCCAGATACGAACGGGGCTAGCCGCACCAAAGTAGGCGGAGATCCTCGCTCAAGGTCGTTCGTTGAATGTGACCAGCACTGGCGTTTCACCTGAGACGTCAATTCGACAAATTGCCGCTTGATCGAGTCGCGACCGGTGGGATACCGCGGGGTCAGCGCCCAACGCCCAGGCACATGCAGATTTCATCGGCGAGACATGCGAAACCACGATGATGTCAGCACTCGATGCAGATTCGACAAGGTCGCGGCAGGCGGCGTGAACGCGATCATGGAGTGTGGCAAAACTTTCACCACCTTCTGGAACGAAGTTCGGCTGCGTTCGCCATTGGTTCCATACTTCGGGAGGCACATCACCAAGTGGAAGTCCGTCGTATATTCCGTAGTCGATCTCGATCCAACGCTCGTCGGTTTCGACATCGGTGACTCCGCACTGTGATGCAATCGCTGCGGCTGTGTGCTGGGCACGGCGCAGGGGGCTTGAGATGATTCGTGCTGGACTGATTGCGTTAGTGAGATACCGACCAACAGCCGCTGCCTGCTGCGCTCCAAGTTCGTCAAGATCTGCGTCAATACGGCCTTGTAAACAGCGACTTGCATTCAGATGGGTTCTTCCGTGCCGAACAAGGATGATCATGAGAATGTCAACCTTCCATCACGGCTCCACGCTCTCAAGCGACCGATTGACGTCAGTTGATGTCGCCTGAGTATCCACCACGTCAACGCAAGCCCAATGAGTTCAAGCACGACCGACCACGCTCCTCGACCGAACACCATTCCTTGCGAGCCAGCAAGATCAACCCCGGCAAATGGCCACCAGAACACTTCGGTTGTATTCCACGAAGCACCAAACACAGAGTGCAGCAGACAGCCAATAGGCAAACCCAGAAGAATCCGTCGAGTGGCTCGACGGCCAATGGTCGCCGCCATGACAATGACCAGCACGGCAACGGCGAAGGTCACCGAGTTGAGGGCTGACAACCAGCCTCCCCCAACATCTCCGACGACAGGGATAATAGAACCGACGATGAGCATTCGATAGTCGAACTGAGGGTCAGTAAAGACGTAGTGAATCGTGAGCACTGATGTTGCGATGAACCAGAACAGCATCAGCGAACGAGCAGCCTTCCGCATTGCGGGCAATCGGGAAGCTCATCTGCAGGCGCCCGTCGCACCTCGTCGACTTCTGCAGGTGACAAGTCAAGGTGACATCCCTCGCACTTACTGCCGGTCAGCATTGCGGCCGCCACACCCAATTTAGCTCGCACCTGTTCGTATCGATGCACGAGCGCTGAGGGCAGCGATGCGATCAGTTGCTCCCTACTTGATGCGAGTTCACGTAGGCCAGCGTCAATAGATGCCTCGACCTCAGCTAGGGCCGTCGTTGCAGCAGATGCTTGCGCCCGCAGGTCTCCCTCGCGATTCTTTAAAGAAGAGAGTTCCGCTTCGGCAGATGATTGCTCATCCATCTTGACGAGGGCCTCTTCGTCAAGGGTGGAACGCTGTTCATCAAGTGTTTCGATCTCGTGTTGCAAGGCCTCAGCCTCGCGAGGAGCGATCACCGTCTTCATTTGCTCTTGAAGACGAACTCGTTTCGCGCCGATCTCTTCAGATTGTTGTTCGGCAGCTGCAACCAACTGCTCGACAGATGCGATCTGCGCTTCAAGCTCTTTGCAACGCCGTTCCCACTCAACCACCGATTTTGCAACAGCGTTCAAGTGGTCACGCTCTTCTAGATGAGACTTTCGGTGTTGCGCCTGGTCGCTGGCGGTGTCGAGTCCCTGCAGTTGCAGTAGTAATTGCCCGACGCTGGCCGAGGAGGCACTAGCGGTTTCGTTGTCACTCACATGGAACAACATACGCGTCAGCCGGCACAGATGGCAGTTCGGCGTACGGATCAATCACTCCGGCAGGGATTGTCGTGTCGGTTGTGATCTCTTCAAGAATTGGAACCGGTTCGCTCGGCTCAGGTTCTGGCTCCACGAGAAGGGCATCGGGAAGTGTCGTTGTCACCGGAGTTTCGTAGCCGATGACGATTGACGCGCATTCGGTACCTGGAAGGTACAGCCGCTCTGCAGAACCAGCCAGAGGGGGCGGTGCTGGCCAGTCAGTAATCGTTACTCCTGAATGAGCAGGCTGCATGTACGCACCCCAAATGCGGGCTGGAAATGTGCCACCTTGGACGCGTGGGACTCCTGCCTCAACAAATTCGGGGATGTTCACCATCGAGGTGTACCGGTCAGGGTCTCGAACCATCACAGCGGTTGAGAGGTAGGTCGATGCACCAACAAACCAGGCGGTGTAGTTACTTTGCTGGGTTCCGGTCTTTCCACCAGCGGGAATGAGTTGAGCAAATTCTGCAAGTTCCCGACGCGCTGTCCCATCGGTGAGAGTTGCCTTCATCGTGTCAATCGTCGTGAGTGCGGCTGACCGGTCGAGCACACGTTCGCCGTCACTTTGATGGGTGTACAGACGTCGGCCTGCCGAATCGTCTACCCGCTCGATGAAATATGGCTCGTGGTGGACTCCTTCGTTCGCAATCGACTGCATCCCCGACGCCATATCGAGGGTGCTCATTTCATTTGCACCGGTTGCGAAACTCGCGTATGGCTTGATCGGTTCTCGCACGCTGTCAGGAAGATCCGGCCGCAGGAAGTCTGAGGCGGCCATCCGATAGGTCGTATCGACCACCCGATCGAGCCCAACTATTTGTGAGAGCCGGGCAAATGCACAGTTAATTGATCGGTAGGTGTGCTCGGCCAATGTGGCAACTCCCCCGCTCACGCCGTCTCTAATGACGAACTCAGGCTCGACGTTATTTCCCGGATTTGGAAGCACGCACGGCCGCGTCCCGTCGATGATGTCATTAGGTTGGGCACCAGCCTGAATTGCGGCTGCGAGGATGAAAATTTTGATGCTCGACCCGGTTTGGCTTGGAGCAAGCGCAAGATTGACCTCGTTCTGCTGAGGAATAAATCCACGCCCACCAACCATTGCACGGACTGCACCGGTTTCTGTTTCGATTGAGGTGAGCGCTGCATCAAACCCCTCTGAGGTGTCAGGAAGTTCGTTGCGAGCCGACTCCGCCGCTGCCTGAAGCTCAGGATCAAGAGTGGTGTAGATCCGAAGACCACCTCGATACAGGGCCGTGTACCGCTCTTCGTAGGTGTCTCCGAGAATGTCAGAACCGTAGAGCAGCAGGTTGCGCACGGTCTCAGAGAAATATGTCCGTTCGACATCGCGAGTTGGGATTTGATTGACGCGTTCAGGCAACACGAATGTCTCAGCGATTTCGGGTGCCTCTTCGTTCGTGAGTAACTCGTCTTCGACGAGGCGGTCGATTACTTGAGCGAATC
>JBMTDQ010000053.1:0-13580 GCA_049432165.1 Ilumatobacteraceae bacterium | reverse complement strand
GAGAATTTCAGCAACAAAATGTGAGCGCGGCGTCGCAAGTAATACCGATGGGGTTCCGATCTGAACAATCGATCCACCTTCAATTGCGACAATTCGATCGGCCAACGTCAAAGCCTCGACCGCATCGTGAGTGACAAGAACGCGTGACATTGACGGATTCGCCATTGACATAAAGAGGCGCCGAGCCTCCGCCCGAGCGCTGGTGTCGAGCGCAGCAAACGGCTCGTCAAACAACATCAACTGTGGTTCGGTTGCGAGGGCTCGTGCAATAGCAACCATCTGCGACTCTCCCCCGGACAACTCAAACGGCATTCGGCGCTCAAGTTCGAGCCCTCCGACAACCTCGAGGACAGCACGCGCCCGGGTTCGAGCCTCCCTGCGGCCCATGCCTGATGCGCGAAGACCGAAGGCAACATTGTCGAGCGCCGTCAGGTGGTGAAATAGAGCGTGGTCCTGAAAGACATATGCGATGGGCCGCTGCTCAGGTGATACGAACGCTCCCGAGGCAGATTCATCCCAAACGGATCTATCCCAGGCAATCCTGCCCTCGTCGACTGCCGCTAACCCGGCAATCGTGCGTAACAACGATGTCTTGCCGGCACCATTAGGTCCGACAATTGCAACCGTTTCACCCCTGCCAACACTGAATGACGCGTCAAGTTGCAATGAGCCAATCCGACGTCGAACATCAGCAACGAGAGTCATCGCTCTCCCCCGATCGCTCCGATCCACCGGCCTCGCAATGCCACCAAAATGACAAGTGAGAGGATCACCATCAGCATGCTGATGAGCAGCGCATCATCAACATTTGTCTCGAGGGCGAGGTACGTCGCAATCGGCAAGGTTCTCGTTGCGCCCGGGAAATTACCGGCGAAGGTAATAGTTGCCCCAAACTCCCCGAGCGCGCGAGCCCACGTCAGCACCGCTCCGGCCAAGATTGCAGATCGAGTTGCAGGAACAGTCACCCGAGAAAACACGTACCAGGGTGAGGCGCCGAGCGTACGAGCCGCCTCCTCCACTGTCGTTGAACTGCGAGCGAATCCGGATTCAACCGTGAGCACAAGAAATGGCATTGCGACAAATAATTGGGCAATCACCACCGCCGGCATCGAGAATGGCAACCGCAATCCGATCCAGTCATCTAGTAACTGACCAACTAGTCCGCGCCGACCTAACGAGGCAAGAAGTGCAACACCTGCAACCACTGGCGGTAGCACCATCGAGAGTGTGCAAATCGCTCTGATCGTTTGACGACCCGGCATTGACGACCGCGCTAGTAACCACGCTAAGGGAACACCAAAGATGATGGCGATGATCGTTGTGATCACACTTGTCATGATCGACAGCACAAGGGCTTCGGTTGTGGCCTCATTTCCAAGCACATCAACCAGCGAGGTCCACGGCACTCTGACGGCAAGCGCAAACAACGGAAGCACAAAAAAGATGACAGCGAAAGTGCCAAATATCGACAGCACGAGCGGCGCTCGAGCCTCGTGCCTCTGCCGAGAGGTCATGGAAGAACAAACCCTCGTTCAAGCAACACCTGCTGACCCCGTTCACCTAGCAACTCACTGAGTAATTCGTTGGCACGGCCCGGGGCAGTTGTGATCTCAAGCGCAACGTATTCGATCGCAACCGAGTCGGCTTCGGGAATGTGCACTGCGTCGACATCTGTTGTGCTCATCGCATCGGTTGCGTAGACGATGCCGGCATCAACTTCGCCGAGCGCAACTTTCCCGAGAACTGCCCTCGCATCAGCTTCAAAGGTCACCGGCGACACTTGAACTCCAGCGGCAATAAGCATGGCTTCAGAGTATTCGCCAAGTGGAACTCCGGGGGCTGCAACTGCCAACAACAGATCTGAGCGCGTGAGGTCGTCAAGGGTCTGAATTCCTAAAGGGTTACCAGTTTCGACTGCAATGACGAGCGAGTTGCGAGCCACCACTCGCGGATCGGACATGCCAAACCCACTCGCAACTAATTCATCAATCTGCTGCCGATCAGCTGAAACAAACAAGCCAACCGGCGCCCCATCGGCAACTTGGGCAGACAGGCTCGCCGAACTTGCAAATGACATCACTGCGTGGGCGAAAGCGGACTCACCATCATTCGATAAATCGTTGAGCACATCCACGAGAGATGAGGCCGCGAAGACAACCGTGGTTTCGCTGTCTTGACCACCTGGGCCACATGACGCGACGACCACGGCAGCAAGCAACAGCTGAGCAACACGGCGCACGCCTGAAACCTACCTTGTTGGCCACCAGCAGGCGTTAGGCGTCACGGCTACGATGTGTGCAGCAATATCAGCAACATGCAGGGGGAACTCATGAGTGCAGATTCGTACACCGCCGGCGCCACCGACGCGCCGCTCATTGAGGACACAATCGACGCAAATTTCCGTGCAACCGTCAGCGCCCACGGTGATCGTGAGGCACTCGTGGTCCGCCACCAAGGAATTCGCTGGTCATACAACGAACTCGATGCTCACATCGATCATCTGGCCCGAGCTCTCTTCGCAAGTGGGCTCAACGTTGGTGATCGTGTAGCGCTGTGGTCGCCCAATCGATATGAATGGGTCCTCGCTCAGTACGCAACGGCTCGCATCGGTGCAATCATGGTGTGCATTAACCCCGCGTATCGCACGCATGAGCTCGAATTCGCATTGAACCAGTCTGGATCGGTGATGCTTCTTGCCGCACCGGATTTCAAGACCAGCAACTACAAACAGATGTGGGCAGATGTTGCTGAACAATGCCCTGGTGTGCGCGAGGCGGTGTTCTTCGACGACCCAACTTGGGAAACGCTCTTAGAGCGCGCTGAACATGTCAGCAGTGAGCAGGTCGCTGAACGATCAGCAGGCCTCGCCAACACAGACCCGATCAATATTCAGTACACCTCAGGAACGACTGGCCTCCCGAAGGGTGCAACGCTCACACACCGCAACATCCTCAACAACGGTTACTTCGTTGGCGAAGCGTGTGGTTACACCGAGCATGACCGAGTCTGCATTCCGGTTCCGTTCTATCACTGCTTCGGAATGGTGATGGGAAACCTTGGGTGCACGAGCCACGGTTCGACAATGGTGATCCCCAACGACGCCTTTGAACCGGTCTCTGTTCTCTCAGCGGTGCAGGAGGAAAAGTGCACTTCGCTCTATGGCGTCCCGACAATGTTCATTGCCGAACTCGGCGTTCCAGAATTTGAGTCATATGACCTGTCAAGTCTGCGAACCGGCATCATGGCTGGCTCACCCTGCCCAGTAGAGGTGATGAAACAAGTCATCGAACGAATGAACATGGATGACGTCACGATCGCCTACGGAATGACGGAAACGTCACCGGTATCAACACAGACAGGGGCGGATGACTCAATTGACAAGCGAGTCGGCTCAGTTGGACGGGTCCATCCGCATGTCGAAATCAGAGTTGCTGACCCTGAAACCGGTGAAACGGTACCTCGCGGAGAATCAGGGGAATTCCAAACTCGCGGCTACTCCGTCATGAAGGGATACTGGAACGAAGAGGAGAAAACGGTGCAAGCAATTGACTCTGAAGGATGGATGCATACCGGCGACCTTGCAGTGATGGATGTCGACGGATACGTCAACATCACCGGGCGAATTAAGGACCTCATCATCCGTGGCGGCGAGAACATTTCTCCTCGAGAGATTGAAGAGTTCCTCTACAGCCATCCTGACATCATCGATGTGCAAGTTGTTGGTGTGCCCGACACCAAATTCGGCGAAGAGGTGTGCGCATTCGTCCAAGCCCGTGACGGCGTCACCGTTGATACCGAGGCGGTGCGAGAGTTCTGCCAGGGCAAAATTGCCCACTACAAGGTCCCGCGTTACGTGCTCAGCATTGACGACTTCCCGATGACAGTGACCGGAAAGATTCAGAAATACCTCCTGCGAGACGCTGCAGTTGAGCAACTCGGGTTGAGCGGGTACGGCACCACTGCATAACCCAATGGAAAGATGTCGGCACCAAGCCAAGGGTCGATGTGTTTATTGCGTTAGGAATACCGGCGTGGCTTCGCAAGAGATCGCTCTGACATGATTGAAACCACGAGATCAAGGGAGAGATGAGCGCAATGTCTGAATGGGGATCCGCACAATTTGTTGGCGATATTGCGATTGCACCGGTCTTTGACGGACGCGCCTTCGAGAACCCGCGTGAAGTTCTGCTTCGGCCAACATTCAGCGGTGACCCATGGGCACACCACGGCGATCTTCTCAACGCCGAGGGACAACTCGAACTGACGATGGGTGCATACCTGATTCGCACTGGCGATCGTCTCGTGCTTGTCGACGCCGGAGTTGGAATGATCAACAACGGCCAATACCAAGGGGGCGGACTACTCTCCAGCCTCCTTGATCTCGGCGTCGAGCCATCTGACATCACAGATGTCGTCCTCACCCACCTCCACTTTGATCATGTCGGCTGGGCGACACAAAAAGGCCAAATCGTGTTCCCGAACGCGACATACCGATGCCACTCTGCAGACTGGCAACACTTCATCGAAAGCGACACGGCTGATGCTGGAGCAATTCGAAAATTGTCGCCAATCGCTCCGCACCTTGAGTTGTTCGACACTGACCACACCCTCGCTACTGGGGTCGATGTGCGCCATGCCCCAGGGCACACACCAGGGTCAGTCATCGTCATCATCTCAAGTGGCGATGATCGAGCAATGCTGATCGGCGATATTGCACACTGCCCGGCAGAACTCACCGAGAACGACTGGGAGGCGGTGTTCGATGTTGATCGTGATCTTGCCCGCCGTACTCGGGAGGCACTTGCCGCTGAACTCGAAGGCTCAACCACGTTGGTTGGAGCGGCGCACTTTCCGGGACTGCAATTTGGCCGGCTACTGACCGGTGAAGGCCAACGGTCGTGGCTGCGCTGACACCCCAGCCCTGACCTAACTGAAGAACTGCACAACTCACGGAGTGTTCCGTCTGAGAATCCTCACAGCAGGTGACGCCCAATTCCGAAGAGCACTACGATCATCACCGTGGCTTCTGGTATTCGCTGCCCTTCATGCGGCGCTGTTCATCACCTGCCGCCACCACTTCTGTTGACGGTCTGTGACTGCGGACAGAAGTTACGTCACCCGGGGCACACGAGCGCTTCATCTCACTCGCAGCAACACGCGGATCTCTATGAGATTCTTGGAGTCGAGCGAACGGCATCAGCCGACGATCTTCGAACTGCCTACCGGCAGCGCGCCCGCGAAACTCATCCAGATGCAGGTGGCCAACCCGGAGAGTTCCAAGCTGTGCAGGCCGCATGGGAGGTGCTTGGCGACCCTGAACGTCGCTGTCGATATGACCGGTCAGGAGTTTCGTCGGCTGGTGGACGCGAGTTGAAACCCGTACCTGACTTACTTGACGTCTCTGTCGTTACTGCGGTTCGAAGACTTGTCTCTGCTGGTTTTGCACCACGACTCGTGCTCATTCCCGAACATCATGATGGACTCGCCGACGTAGTTATCGGGCAGCAACCCGCACCCGGAACGAACCATCCCGTGGGATCGGTAGTTGATGTTGCAGTCAGTGGTTCTGATGCCGGAATTCTCTGGCGCGGGATCAAACGTGATGCTCAACGGGTCACGGACGACCTGAAAGGCGCCGCAACAGCAACCGCTGATTCCGCGGTCAAGGGGGCAAAACGCGTCATCAGATGGTTCCTCCGAACCGTTGCAATCATCGTGTCGATTGCCCTAGTGATCGCCACATCAATCATCGTTGGCGTCTACCGGCCGGTGGTGGGACTCATCATCTTGTTCGTCGGAGCAACAATCATTGCTGTTGTGATTCAACGCACGTCACCCAACATCAATCAACGCCGCAAGAGCACCGAAGAAACCTCACTCGTTCGCAGACGGATCAGTCATCGGTAGCGAGTCATCACGGCTCCACTCCATCAAACTTCCGTCGTAGACCCGGATGCCGGTCTGACCGGTGAGGGTAAGAGCAAATGCGACGACAGTTGCCGCAATCGCCCCACCGCAGTACGAAATAATTGGCCGATCACGGTCAATCGCAGTCAACTTTTTCTCGAGCACGTCCGCTGGCCAGAACGCAGCTGTCTCACCATCAACCAGTGAAAGGTACGGCACGTTAGTTGCCCCAGTGATGTGGCCTCGGCGCGGCCCATATCCGGGCTCAATCCCGTTGAAGTTGTCTGCCGACAACGCATCGATCAGGCAGGTACTTCCACCATTGATGGCAGCCAAGACATCCTCTTTTGTCGCCCGCGCTTCAAGACCCTTGACCGTCACCGTGATATTCCCACGCTCGACGTTTGACGAACCAGTATCGAGCGGCCGACCCGAGGCAACCCAACCTTCGACACCTCCATGCAAGATCGAAACATCCACCCCCATGTGATGCAGAGTCCACCATGCTCGGGTACACCACATTGTTCCGGAGTCGATACCGGGTCGTGGAGTTGATGCGACGAGAACAACCTTGTCACCGTTGTTGACACCGACCCGTTGAAGCTGTTCCGTGACATGCTCTGGAGACGGCCACATCCACGGAAGATCTGATGTTCCGTCCGAGAGTGCTCCCTTCGCTGACGGAACATCGAAAAACACTGACCCTGGGATGTGCCCTTCGGAAAAGCAACGCTCCTCAGCAGCATTTTCAAGCGAGCCGGTCAAACGGGCGGTGACGTCGAGTATTCGAACACCACCTTTTGTCATCATCTCCTCAAGCTCATCAGCGGTGACGAGATATTCCGGATGTGAATAGGTGTTGGCTGCCATATGACTGCTCCTTATTGCAATCCATGAGCAGCACCGCCATCAAGCGGGATTGCTGCCCCAGTAATGAACTTCGCGAAATCAGAACAAAGAAACGCAGCAACCCGACCAAAGTCGTCAGGGTCACCGATGATTCCAGCGGGAATCGCTGCGGCTGCCTCATCAAGGTTTTCATGAAGAGCTTCTAGTCGGGGCGTGCGGTGCAAACCAGGTTGCAGGGAATTGACGGTGACGCCATCTGGCGCCACCTCACGGGCAAGGGTCTTTAAAAATCCTGTCAGGCCAGCGCGGGCGGTATTCGACAGAATGAGGGTGCCGATTGGTTCTCTCACCGACAGCGACGTGATAGCAACAACGCGACCCCATCCGCGCTGTTGCATGGCCGGAACAAGCGCTGAGCACATCGCAACTGTCGATACAAGATTCAACTGCAACGCCTCGCCGTAGGAGTCGAGGCTCGTCGATGCAAAGTTTCCAGGCGGAGGGCCTCCCGCATTGGCGACAAGAATGTCAACTCCCCCCATCGCCTGTTCAGCGGCCGTCGCCATTGAAGCGACTTCGTCATTACTCGTCACATCAGCAGGAATGACGTGAACAACAGCGGAAGGCACCATTGAGATGATCTCCGACCGTGCGGCCTCGAGTTTCTCTCGAGAGCGCGATGCGATCGCTATTTCAACACCCTCCTGGGCAAGTGCAAGAGCGGTGCTTTTACCAAGACCGGTTGACGCACCCGTGACGAGTGCTCGGCGACCAGCGAGTTTGAGATCCATCAGGCCTGCCACTCAAATTGCACGGCGGCTCGACCTTCAATCACGTGCGACGTACGGGCGATGACATCTTTGTGTTCTGGGTGGTCCCGGTAGGTCGTGTAACCGTCGACATCGGCGAAATCTGCAGTGACGACGTAGTCAAAGTTGCCCTCGTTCACACCGAGATCGGAACCATGTTGATAATTCACAATCACATCAATCTTTGGCACCATCTCTGAAAGGCCGTTTGAAAACGCATCGATCTCTTCGGGTGTCGCAGACTCTTTAAATCTGAACATCACAGTATGACGAATCATCCCAAACCCCTTTTTTTGCTGAGGGCCACCGAGCGTGGCTTTCACCCCCAGCGTAGAATGCTCGGTCGTCCCTCGGTGACTCGGGGGTTCCCAGATCAATGGAGTGAACATGTTGTACACAAGCCCCCTTCCTTCAGTCGAGATTCCGCTCGTTCCGATCACAGAATTCGTGCTTCGTCGCGTTGAGGACCACCCTGACCGCCCAGCACTCATTGATGGAGCCTCGGGCCGTACGTATTCGTTTGCCGAACTCAGTGATGTCATCCACCGCCTTGCTGGCGGTCTTGCTGCACGCGGCTTCGGCCCTGGAGACACTCTCGCACTGATGGCACCCAACCTCCCCGAGTACGCAATCGTCTTCCATGCCGTTGCCGTTGCCGGCGGGGTTGTAACCACGGTGAACCCCACCTATGGCGCGGAGGAAATCGCGTTCCAATTGCGTGATGCTGGAGCAACCGAACTGATCACCATTGGCATGTTCGCCGAGGTCGCCGCAGCAGCAATTGCGGAAACACCAATCTCTGAGGTGATCACCATTGATGGAGCGGACGGAACGACCGCTCTCGACAGCATATTTGGCAACCCCATCGAACAGTCGCCAGTGAACCCCATCGACGATGTCGTCGTGTTGCCGTACTCATCGGGCACCACCGGGCTGCCGAAGGGCGTGATGCTTACCCATCACAATCTTGTTGCAAATATCTGTCAATGTGACCATGCGATCGTTTACCAACCTGATGGAGAGGTGGCGCTTGCCTTCTTACCGTTCTTCCACATCTACGGTATGCAGGTTTTGATGAATGGATTGCTCGCAAACGGTGTCACCGTTGTGACCCTTCCTCGATTTGACCTCGAGCAAGCCTTGTCGCTCGTACAAGCACATCGCATCACCCGATTCTTTGCCGTACCTCCGGTCGTCCTTGCATTAGCGAAACATCCTGCGGTTGATTCGTACGATCTCTCGTCGCTCGTGCAAGTATTCTCTGGCGCTGCTCCACTTGGTGCTGAAATTGCCATGGAAGCCGAGAAGCGGATCGGCTGCGAGGTTGTGCAGGGGTACGGCATGACAGAGCTGTCCCCTGTCAGCCACACCACACCTCCTGGAATGTTTAAGGCGGGATCATCTGGTGTCACCGTGTCAAACACTGAAAGCCGCATCGTTGATCCCGACACCGGCGAAGACCTACCGTTTGGGGAACGCGGCGAATTGTGGGTGCGCGGCCCACAGGTGATGAAGGGCTACCTCAACAACGCTGAGGCAACGGCGGCCACCCTCGACAGCGATGGTTGGCTCCACACCGGAGATGTCGCAATCATTGATGAGGATCACCACATGACGATCGTCGACCGAGTGAAGGAACTCATCAAATACAACGGCTTTCAGGTTCCACCTGCCGAGCTTGAGGCTCTGCTGGTTACTCACCCAGAAGTTAATGATGTTGCAGTGATCGGCATTCCCGACGAGTCAGCGGGTGAATTGCCGAAAGCGTTTATCGTCCGATCACCTGGTTCATCCGTCACGGCTGAGGACCTTCAAGCCTTTGTTGCTGAGCATGTTGCGTCGTACAAGCACATCCGACTTGTCGAGTTTGTTGATGAAATTCCGAAGTCAGCTTCAGGGAAAATTCTCCGTCGCCTCCTTCGCGATCAGGGCTAATTAGTTGACCATGTCGTTGCCCTCAGTTCATACGGAGATTGAGAACCGGGTTCTCACCATCACGATCGATCGCCCTGAGGTGAGAAACGCCGTTGATGGACCCACTGCTCAGGCGTTGCACGAGGCATTTCTGCTGCTTGATGAGTCTGACGCCGTGGATGTCGGGATTCTGACCGGTGCTCACGGAACCTTTTGTGCTGGTGCGGACCTCAAGTCTGTGGCTGGAGGTGAAGGGCCGAGAGTGCACGACGATATGTCACTGCCCGGCCCGCTCGGACCGACGCGAATGATGACGAATAAACCGTTGATCGCTGCGGTTGAGGGTTTCGCTGTTGCGGGTGGGCTTGAGTTGGCATTGCTGTGCGACCTGCGTGTTGCTGCATCGAACGCCGTATTCGGCGTGTATTGCCGGCGGTGGGGCGTGCCGCTCGTCGATGGAGGGACAATTCGCCTTCCTCGTTTGATTGGCCACTCTCACGCAATGGATCTCATTCTCACGGGCCGAGGGGTATCAGGGGACGAGGCGCGACAGATGGGTCTTGCAAATCGAATCTGTGAACCCGGTAGGGCCCTCGAGACTGCACGAGAACTCGCCGCTCAACTTGCCTCGTTCCCCCAAGGCTGTTTGAGGTCCGATCGAGAGTCGGCGTACGCGCAGTGGGATCTTGAATTTGCTGATGCCCTAGAACATGAAACCCAGCTCGGTCTTCGGGTCATTCGCTCTGGCGAAACTCGAGACGGTGCGACAAGATTTGCAAACGGCGAAGGACGCCACGGAGCGTTCTAACGTTCAGAGAGAGCGTTTGCCTGCCACCAACTGGGAGTCTGATTTACACTGGACGGTATGCGCTTTTGCACGTCTCGTATCACCGCGACTATTCAGACCACCTGTAACTCCTGAAAGTAACCGCGTGACCAAGCAGACTCGAAGCGAGCAACTTTTATCCATTTTTCGGCAGGTGCCGAAGGCGTTGGTTGGCAATCGCAATGACTGGCGGCCAAGTGGATTTCTCGCTACCGGGCGCCCAACTCTTCGTCTGCCAAGTATCGGCGTTGCGATCGCTATCGCGTCAATTGTCATTGGATGGTGGGCGTTTGCGGGAGCGACTGGCTTAGACGATGATTCCCGCCAGACATTTGATGCCCGCCCTGCGCTGTTCGCTGGTGCAGTTTCCGTGATGGCGATGACCTGGTCGCACCTTCTATCGACGCGACTTCGGCCACTCGAATATCTCTTCGGCGGACTCGACCGTATGTACCGGTGGCATAGGTGGAGTGGAGCGCTTGCGGTTGCAACCGTCTTCTTACACACTCAAATTGTTGACGATGTGAAAGGGATACCTGGAGCCTCTCGCTCGATCGCCAAGGCAGCCGAAGAACTTGCTGGCACCGCCGAGACGTTTCTCTACATACTCGTCATCGCAAGTTTCATTCGGTGGGTGCCCTATCGCTGGTGGCGCCATACCCACAAGTTGATGTATCCCGCCTACATCATCTCTTGCATCCACTTTTACACCTCAGAAAAGCCATTCGGAAACGGCGAGGCGTGGGGCCGCTTTTACTCCACTGCAATGATCATCGGAGTCGCCGCCGGGGCACATCGACTGGTGTGGCGAGACATGATCAAGCGCGGGCGCCCGTACATCGTTTCGTCGGTCAATCGCGGATCTCGTTTTCTCGATCTCACGTTGTCGCCAGTCGGAAAACCCATCAAACATCAAGCCGGCCAATTTGCATTCATCAAACTTGCTAAACGCGGCCTAACCGAGCCCCATCCGTTCACCATCGCGTCAGGCCCACTCACAAACAACCTCCGCTTTGTGATGAGAACCGACGGGGACTGGACGGGGCGCGTCAACGAACGACTCGCAGTCGGCGATGAGGTGATTGTTGAAGGGGCATTCGGACGCTCCCACCCGATTCCACGAAATGCTGAAGCTCCGGTGCTCTGGGTCGCTGGAGGCGTAGGCATCACTCCATTTCTTGCTGCCATCGACGCACTGTCAGCAGACCCGCGACCGGTGGTACCCCATCTCTATTACTCCGTTTCTTCTCGAGAGGAAGCGATCGGGCTCGACGAGTTACAACTCGCCCACGAGCGTGGCCTGATTCAGTTGCATCTGCATGTGACATCTGACGGCTCACGACTATCTCCAGATGATGTCACGAGAGAGTTCGGCGAAGGCGGTCTCGTCGGGGCCCACGTCGTGATGTGTGGCCCCCACAGCCTGCTCCGCGCGATGTCCACGGCGGCACGCGACTGCGGAGCATCAACAATCCACGTTGAAGAGTTCGATATCCGCTCAGGAATTGCACCTGACCTCACTCAAGAGGTCGATGACATCATCGATGAGGTGGCGACCCGTCTACGAGGACGCAAAGAGAACCAGAGCGTTACTCAGTAATTGGCTCTAACAACTTGCGAAGTTCTGCCTTTGCGATTTTCTCGAGCGTCGATCGAGGAAGCTCATCCACCACTCTGACTGTCCGAGGAACCTTGAAATCTGCGAGATCACGCTGGCAGGCCGCTATCACGGCGTCGGCGACATCATCAGATGCTGAATCGGATGGAATTAAGAACACCGCTGGGACTTCATCAAGCATGTAATGCGGTTGCGCGACTACAGCACACTCACTCACAAGTCCGGTTGCCATAATCACCGCCTCAATCTCGGATGCAGCAACGTTCTCTGCACCGACTTTCAGCATGTCTTTCAAACGGTCTCCAAAGATGAGATCACCAGCATCGTTCATGATGATCGAGTCACCGGTTGCGAACCACCCATCTTCATCGAACGAACCTTGTGTTGCCTCAGGATTGCCGGCGTATTCCTTAAATAGTGAAACTCCTCGAATCCCGCGAATAAACAATTCACCGCTTTCGCCAGGACCAATATGAGTTCCATCGGGTCGTCGAACGTTGATCTCATATGCCGGTGACGGTCGACCAATGGTGTAGGGAGCGCAAGGCTCATCTTGGTCACCAACGATTCCTTGAGTGATGGTTTCTGTCATTCCCCACCACCCAAATGTGGTGACACCGACACGCTCTTCCACTTCTGGCATTCGTACTGCGCATCCCCAAAATCGGAAGTGGTGTTGTTCGGGGATGTCTCGGCTGAGGAGCGCTTTTACGCAGAATGGAATCGTCGATGCCCACGTTGACTTATTTCGAAGGGCGACGTCCCAGAAGCGTGATGCAGAGAACCTTGGCTGAACAACCATTGTTCCCCCGGACCACAAGGTCGACAACATCGAGTACGACTGAGCATTGGTATGAAACAGCGGTAAGAAAATCTGAGTGATATCTCCAGAGGTCAACCTCATATGAGCGCAGTTCATCTGCATTCCCCACACCACATTTGCATGCGTCCACAGCACAGCCTTCGGGCGAGATGTCGTACCCGATGTGAATTGAATTCCTAGGTCTGCGAGCGGATCAATATCTCGCTCAGGTGCACGCCCACCTTCGGCAATGACATCATCAAACTTCTCGTAGTCAACGGCAGCAGGAACATCGTTAGGGGTTCCGGCATCGGTTGATGTCACGATGAGGAAACGAATCATTGGCGCGGAGTCACGCACAAGTTCAGCGAATCCCGGAGAGGTGATCGCGCCTACAACTCCAGCGTGATCAGCGAAGTACTCCATATCTCTCGCTACGGATCGAGTGTTGGTGGAGACCGCCACTGCGCCAATTCGGGCGCAAGCAAACCAAGAAATCAAAAACTCTGGTGAGTTGTCGAGGTGAACAAGCACTCGATCACCAACCTGCACCCCTCGAGAATGCAGAGCCCCAGCAGCTGCCTCAACTGCCGCTCCGAATTCACGATACGAGTACGTCGTCGGCTGCCCTTCGAATGGCTCCCACACGATGAAGGGCTTCGACCCATACTTCGCCACGCGAGATGCGAGGACAGATGGAACATCGCGGCCTTCGACCATCGCCCACTTTCCGGCATCGATTCGATTTTTTAGATCATCCATGTCAATCGCCCCCACATCAGAGATCGCTTCCCCGCGAACTCGGTTGTGAACGAAGCGTAGAACGATGCGCCGATGTTGTGAGAATCAGAACCA
>JBMTDQ010000052.1:0-13959 GCA_049432165.1 Ilumatobacteraceae bacterium | reverse complement strand
TCACGGACACGACTGGTGCACCAACTCTTGCGGCGACGGTCGCTACGTTGAGCGCAATTGCTGCAGCGTTCGCTGTCGCTCAGACCAAACGCCACGCGGCCCGCGTCGACTAGCTCACCTACTCAGGTTGTGAGAACAGCTTGGGTTTGAGTGGTTCTTGATACGACTTTGCCGGCTGGGTTGATGACGTCAGTCGTCACAGTGATCGTGCGCCGGCCCGCCATCACGAGGGTTGACACGATCGAATACACGGCTTGCGGAGCGGGTCGAAGAAAGTTGGTCGACGAAGAGATTGTTGAGGTGCCTGCACCGTCTGGAAGATGTTGAACTGACAGCCATGCGCCAACAGCATCGGCAAGTGACATGAGGTATCCGCCGTGGAGATTTCCATTCACTGTGCAGAATTTTTCTTTCCAGGCGACTCGACCAATAACTTTGTCGGCGTCGAACGAGTCGATCACAACTTCGCAAAGGTCGGTGAATGGCATTGCAGTGCGAATCCATTCGGTGGTCGCTGGATCGCCGGGTATGAGTGGGGTGTCAGTGCTCACGCGATGAGCGTAGGCGCGTTAGTGCTTGATAGACGTGAGGGACCACTTCCCGATACGAGATGCGACACGTGCGGGGTGCCGAACTCAGGTGTGGCGAGAGGTCATCCCGCCGTCAACAGGAAGAATCACACCATTCATATAGCTCGAAGCGGGAAGCACCAGGTTCAACATGCCATGAGCGATTTCTTCAGGTTGGCCATATCGGCGCAGTGGCACGCGACGTTTCGCAAAGATCGCTTTATGTTCATCTGCGATGTTGGCGGTCATTCCGGTCACGATCGGCCCAGGGCACACGGCGTTTGCGGTGATGCCATGTCGACCAAGTTCAACGGCAAGCGATCGAACCAAGCCGATGACAGCATGCTTTGAGGCGTTGTAGGCCGGGATTCCTCCGGTTGCACCAAGTCCCTCAGTCGATGCTGTGCACACGATCCGGCCACCGTCGCTCTTCATGAGATAGGGGAGCGCAGCCCGCGTGAGCCGGGCGTATGAGGTGATATTGACCGCAAGTGTCGCATCCCACGCCTCATCGAACACATCTGCGCTTGTCGTCATATCGGCGTTGAAGACGACGCCCGCGTTATTGATGAGAATGTCGATGCCTCCAAATGCATCAGCGACCTCACCAGGAAGGGCATCGAGAGCAGCATTATCGGTGACGTCGAGTGTCCACCCTTTGACTCGTTCAGTCCCATGTACATCGGAAATTTCGCCGACGACCTGTGCAACTCCTTCGCCGTTTCGGTCGACGACGGCAACGACCGCGCCTTCGTCTGCAAATAGGTGAGCGGTTGCCCGTCCAATTCCTGATCCTGCGCCGGTGACGATGGCGACACGGCCTGCAATTGAACGGTTTCCGGATGTCAGACGCGAGTTGCTCATGCCCCGAACGTAATAAGCGAGGGCGCCAATTTCGGCACCGGAACCGGTGTGCAGGGCAGATGGAGGCACGGTTCGCAGATACCCTCGGGGTATGGGAAATCCATGGTTTGAATCGGTGGCGGTTGCTCAGCGGCGTGCGCAGCGAATTCTCCCGAGGCATGTCTACGACGCTCTGATAGCAGGCAGTGAGGCTGGGTTGACACTTGATGACAACCGGGCCGCCTATCGCGAGATTGGATTCCAACCGGTGATCGCTGATCGCCCATCGGAGCGCGAGCTTGCAACATCGGTCGTTGGCATTGATATATCGATGCCAGTCTTGATCTCGCCGACTGGTGTGCAGGCTGTGCATCCAGATGGTGAGCTGGCCGTGGCACGCGCGGCTGCTGCACGCGGAACTGCAGTCGGGCTTTCGTCATTTGGATCTAAGCCGATGGAAGAGATTGCGGCCATAAACGAGAACTTCTTATTCCAGATGTACTGGATTAATGGTCGAGACTGGGTGAGCGCTCAGATGGATAGAGCACGATCTGCCGGCGCCAAGGCAGTCATCTTGACTCTCGACTGGTCGTATAGCCATAGCCGCGACTGGGGTAGTCCTGAACTTCCTGACGGGATTGATCTGAAGACGATGGTGAAATACGCGCCATCCGTGCTGGCGCGACCGAGGTGGCTGGGGCGCTTTCTTAAGTCAGGCCATTTGCCTGATCTGACCGCTCCAAATATGAGTGTTGATGGATCGCCGCCGCCAACGTTCTTCGGTGCGTACGGGCAGTGGATGGGTTCCCCTCAACCAACTTGGGACGACCTCAACTGGTTTGTCAAAGAGTGGGGTGGGCCCTGCATCGTCAAGGGTGTGATGCGTGTCGATGATGCTCGTCGAGCCCGCGACGCCGGCTTCACTGGCCTGTCAGTTTCAAATCATGGTGGCAACAACCTTGATGGAACGCCGTCTCCACTGCGGGCATTGCCGGCAATTGCAGAAGCTGTTGGCGCAGAAATGGATGTGCTGCTCGACGGAGGAATCCGTCGCGGTAGCGACGTGGTGAAAGCCGTTGCACTTGGTGCGAGAGCAGTCATGATCGGCCGCGCCTACCTCTGGGGGCTTGCAGCCAACGGTCAGGCGGGCGTCGAAAATGTCCTCGATGTGCTGCGTATGGGCATTGATTCTTCGCTTCTTGGAATGGGCGTTCGCTCAGTCCATGACCTTCATCGCGATCACCTTGTCATTCCAGACGGCTTCGAGCGCCGTCTCGGTGCGAGCTGAGGTCACGAGAGACAGTCGATCACACCCATTTTGCCCAGGTGTCGAGTGGAAGCCGTTCGGCAACGAGGCTGTTCACCGGAGCATCTGTGTTGCGATATCCAATTGCCATCCCGCAGAACAACATCTCCTCTTCGGGGGCACCGACAAATTCCATGACCGCACCGTGCCGACTTGACCAGTACTCCTGTGCGCAGGTGTCGAGGCCGGCTTCAACGGCGAGCAGCATGAACGTTTGTAAGAACATTCCGAGGTCGGACCACTGAGGTTCATTGAACCTTCGGTCGATGGTGATAAAAAACGCGGCGGGGGCATCGAAGAATCTGGCGTTCCGAGCAAATTGTTGCAGACGTCCTGCTTTGTCTTCGCGTGGGATCTCTAACAACCCGTACATCTGCTCTCCAAGTTCGAAGCGGGCGGTTCGGTGTGGCTCCCAGAGATTGGCGGGGTACACGTCGTACTCAGATGGTTCGCTTGCTGGTTGGGATTCAAGGAACTCAAGAAAATCTGTCATTCGCGATCCGTTCAACACGTAGACGCGCCATGGTTGAACGTTGCCTCCCGACGGCGCACGGGCAGCACGTTCTAGAAGGTCTTTTAGAAGTTCGTCGTCGACGGGTTTGGGAAGAAAATCGCGGATTGATCGGCGGGCGGCAACGGCATCGGAGACATTCATCTCTCCAGTGTTGCAGTCGACTCTGAGTGAGTTCTCGTCAGAGGTCGTCAGAGATGAGCCGTCGACCGTCGCTTGCGGACGATCTCGATGATGATGTTGATGGCGAGAGCAGTGAAGAACGCGATCAGGAACGCCGCAGTGTGGTTGTCTTGCAGGGCTCGTCCAAAAATTGCGCCGAGCACCGCTGCATAGGTCGCCCAAATTGTCACTGCAAGTGCAACCCACTTGACGAACCATCTCTGAGGCTGCTGTGTGAGCCCGCACGAGATGGTAAGAGCGGTTCGTCCTCCTGGGATGAAGCGCGCCGTGACAAGAAGTAATCCACCGCGATCTCGAACTTGTTCCGCTGCCCAGTTGAGTCTCCGCTGTGTCGACGGCTTGCGTTCCGCCCGTCGAGCGATGGGACCGTGAAATGACCTTCCAATGAGGTAGGCAAGGTTGTCGCCGATGAAGGCACCGATTGCTCCAGCCACGATGACAAGGAGCAGGTTCTGATCCCCTGCGCCCGCTGCAACACCGCCAATGATGACGGTGGTTTCACTTGGGACAATCGGAATGACCGAGTCGAGGAGGGCGATGACGAAGATCACCATGAGGAACCATTGCGCACTCGATGTGTCGACAAGCCAGTCTGTGAGACGGCTCACGATGCCGTCTTCAGATGCAGCGATAAGAACTGAGTGCACGACTCTGATGGTATCGGGCAGAAAGTTTTGTGAAGAAAGTCACATTTGGGGTGTGACGTGAGACACTTTCGGCACTAGTGTCTCAGTATGCGAGTGATCGTCGATGAAGAAAAATGCCAAGGACATAACCGTTGTTTTGCGTTGGCTCCAGAACTCTTTGATGTTGATGACTACGGCACCGCCATTGCATTAAATGACGGTGTAGTGCCAGCCGAGCTCGAGGATAAGGCTCGACTCGCCGCTGCGAACTGCCCCGAGTACGCCATCACAATCGAAGACTGACCCGCAGGAGGTCACCATGACTGGAATGTATGAGAAGGTTCTCGATTGGGTGAACGACTTCGATCACGCCGATCCGGAATATAACGAGCGGGCTCACGAGATCTGGGCTGAATTTCAGGGCTCGGAGTGCCCGGTAGCGCACAGTGAGCGTTACGACGGGTTGTGGGCACCATTTACCTATGAGATGGTGCACGAAATCGCGTACGACACCGAACACTTCACCTCTCAAGGCGTTGTCGTAAATACTGGCCGGCCCATTGCCGAGGCGCCAGTAGGTCCAGCACCACCTATTACGAGCGACCCGCCTTTTCATAACATTGCTCGAAGAATTCTCCTGCCACCGTTCGCTCCCAAGGTCATCGCCGAATGGGAACCCGAGGTTCGGCGACTTTGCCTTGAGCTGCTCGATCGCATGGGTGACATCACTGAAGGTGAATCAATTGTCGACGGCGCAGTTCAGTACGCCCAGAGCATTCCGGTGAACGTGATTGCGCGCATGTTGGGCTTCCCAACTGAGGACGAAGACCTCTTCAGAGACTTCGTGCACAATGTGCTCGAGCGAATTAACGAGCCGGTTGAAGATCGTGAAGAGTTCATGCAACCACTTGCTGATTATCTCGATGCGCAGATTGAGGACCACCGTCAGAATCCACGTGATGACCTGACCAACTACCTTCTCAACGTTGAGATCGCTGGCAACAAATTGTCTGATGAGCACGTTCGGGGTTCGATCCTACTTCTGCTCGTTGCAGGAATCGACACCACATGGTCGGCCATTGGGTCATCACTCTGGCACCTCGGCACCCATCCTGATGATCTCCAGCGACTCGTCGATGAGCCCGATGTGATGATGTTCGCGCTTGAGGAATTCCTTCGTGCGTACGCCCCGGTAACGATGGCTCGCCTCGTGAAAGAGGATTACGACTTCCATGGTTGCCCAATGAAGGCGAATGACTGGGTGCTGTTGCCATTCCCGGCGGCAAACCGCGACCCGAAACAGTTTGAGCATGCAACGCAATTCGTGATCGATCGACAAGAGAACCGTCACGGGGCATTTGGCCTTGGTATCCACCGTTGTCTGGGCTCAAACCTTGCGCGGCTCGAATTGAAAGTTGCGGTTGAAGAGTTTGTTCGACGTTTCCCCTCGTTCACCGTCGACGGTGACACCAGGTGGAGTGTCGGTCAGATTCGTGGTCCGCGTGAGTTGCCGCTACGAGTCTTGAAGGCGAGTTGACGAGCGACGTAGTTCGTGTCGCTGGGTCGTATAAATCGTTCCAGTTCCCGACGTCACCCATGCGGTGATACACCCGATTGCGATTGGGGTTATTGCGGCCGCGCCGAATAGTTCGAGTCCCATCAAGGTGCATGCGATTGGGGTATTGGCGGCTGCGCCGAACGTTGCAACCATTCCAATCGATGCGGCTATGCCAATTGGCAGGCCAGTGAGTTCTCCGACCGATGCACCGAGGGTTGCGCCGATCACGAACAACGGTGTGACCTCACCCCCGAGGAAACCAGTTCCGATTGTCACAGCAGTGAACAACAACTTGAGTGCGAATACGGAGATTGCAATCGAGGTACCCGAAAGGGCCGAGTCGAGAAGTGGTAGTGAAAGGCCTAGGTAGTCGCGACCGAACAGGCCTGCGAGAGCGACGACCGCAAATCCGCCAAGGACGGGTCGCATAATGGGGGAGGTGATGTAGCGCCCGCCGACCCTTCGGATTGCTTCGGTTGCTCCAACGAACATCCGTGCGGCCAGTCCACAAGCAACTCCGACCACGATGAGCGTTCCGATCGTGGAAGCTGACAGTGGCAGATCGACGCTGGGCCGAGTCGGATGGTGATGGCCAAGCCATGTCACCACCGCATCTCCAATGAATGACGACGCAACAGCGGGAACAAGCGCTTGGTATCGGAGCCTCCCGACGGTTGGAACCTCGAGGGCAAAGATCACCCCAGCAAATGGAACACCGAATACCGAGCCAAAACCTCCGGCAAGAGCGGCGGTCAACATCAGTGACCTGTCAGAAGCATGGAGGCGCAGTAGACGGCTTACGCCATCGCTGAGACTGCCCGACATTTGCAGGGCCGTTCCCTCTCTGCCGGCTGATCCACCGAATGCATGGGTCCACCACGTGCCAAGAAGGACGAGTGGTGCCATTCGTCTCGGCACCCATTGAGTCGGAGAGTGAATCTCGGCCAGAAGGAGTGAATTTCCTTGGGAGGCGCGCCCTGCTAGTCGATGATTTGAAAGCCCGATGATCAACCCTGCAATTGGCAGGAGGTAGAGCATCCATGATCTGTCAGTCTGGAATGCTGTTACTCGGTCGAGGCCCTCGAGGAAGATGAACGAGGCGATCCCTGCGAGAAGTCCAGAAATACCGCCCAGCATTAGCCAGCGGGCCGTTGCTGCGAACGATCGAAGTGCGTGTGCTGGCGTGTAATTCAGAGCATTTTTTGACATTTTGGACGACATTCTCACCAGATGCTTACCGCATTCTGGTGTACTCATAGCATGACCGACGGGAGATTGCGGGTGCTGCTCGCCGAAGATGACCGCGCAGTTCGTGAATCTTTAACACGCGCAATGACCCTCGAAGGGTACGAGGTTGATGCTGTGACCGATGGTGCAAAGGCGCTTGAGCACCTTCGGAGTGGTGCTGGAAACGGTGTACTTCCCGACATCATCATTCTTGATGTGTCAATGCCGGCAGTTGATGGCTTGACAGTGTGCCGGGTCCTTCGCTCTGAGGGCAATCGTCTTCCAATTCTCATGCTGACCGCACGAACCGAGCCCAGTGATCGCATCGCTGGACTTGACGCTGGCGCTGATGACTACGTGTTGAAGCCATTTGATCTTGGCGAACTGTTCGCTCGTCTACGAGCACTCGTTCGCCGGACATCAACCGAGGCTGAAGAGCAGACCGACACCGAGCCACTGGTGCTTGGCGACTTGGTGATTGAGCCGGCGGGCCGCCGAGTTCGGCGCGGAAATCGTGAGCTCGAACTCTCGAAAACAGAATTTGATCTGCTTGAACTACTCGTTCGGAATACTGGCATCGTCCTCGATCACTCAACCATCTACGAGCGCATCTGGAATTACGACTTCGGGCCGGATTCAAAGAATCTGGCGGTGTACATCGGCTATCTGCGTCGTAAAACTGAAGATGAAGGTGGTTCACGCTTGATTCATACGGTCCGCGGTGTCGGATACTCAGCACGGATTGAACAATGAGCCTTCGTATTCGTATTGCTCTGCTGATGGCAGTTCTCGCTGCGACATCAACGATTGCTGTTGGCGCAATTTCGTATCAAACAACAGCGTCGCGACTTCTAGAAGCGGTGGACGATTCACTGGTCGACGCAACAGTTGTCGTCACTGCACGACGCTTTGATGAGCGACTATTTGAGTCTGGTCCGTTCGATGGGTTTGTCGTGCAGGCGGTGCTGGCCGATGGGTCGGTTGTCCGTACAAACTTCCCACATCAGATGAAGCCGAACCGGGAGGAACTCGAGCTGATCGGGCGTCCTGGCTCAACAGATTTCAGATCGGCTCGTCTCGGTCGAGCGGAGTATCGCATTCGGTCAATTGGTTTTGAAGACGGCATTGTTCAGATCGGCCGACCTCTTGCCGAAACAAATTCGGTGCTCGAAAGTCTGCGTTTACGAACATTGATCTTGATGGCTGGGGTAACTGTGATTGCTGGTCTCCTCGGGGCTCTCACCGCCGGTCGTATCACCCGTCCGTTGAGGTCATTGACAGACGCAGCCTCTGAGATCGAAGTATCGGGTCGCCTTGAACTTATTGACAATGAGGCAACGAGCCGTCGCGATGAGGTCGGTCGTCTGTCGACTGCATTCCACCGCATGATCGGCGCCCTCGCTAGGTCTCGTGCAGATCAGCGGCGTCTCGTCGAGGACGCAGGCCATGAACTCCGGACACCGGTGACAGCGATCCGCACCGGCCTCGATACGTTGAGTCGTTATCCAGATCTGCCAGCCGATGAACGTGCGGACATCATCGAGTCGATGCGGGATGAAGCAGCCGAACTGACTTCGCTCGTCAACGAAGTTGTTCAGGTCGCAAGTGGCGAAGTCGATGACTCTGAACCGGAGCAGGTTCGCATCGGTGATGTTGCTGGCGTGGCTGCTGAGAGGGCACAACGGAGATCAGGTCGCGAGGTGCGGGTTCAGTCTGATGACTCTGATGTCCTCATTCGTCGAGGTCAACTTGAACGAGCAATTTCGAATCTGTTGGAGAACGCTGTGAAATTTGATTCCAGCGATGGGCCTATTGAGGTCGTGATTGCTGAGGGTCGGATTTCGGTTCTTGACCGTGGCCCGGGAATTCCCAAGGCTGATCACGAATTGGTATTTGAACGGTTCCATCGCTCGGCGACGGCTCGCACACTCCCTGGGTCAGGTCTTGGCTTGTCGATGGTGGCGACAACCGCCCGTCAACATGGTGGCGACGTATTTGTCGAAGACCGAGTTGGGGGAGGAGCAATTGTTGGGCTGACGTTGCCGATCGTCTCAGCCTGGGAACCCCCATCGGTGTAGTTGGACAAGTTCTCACACTGTCCTTACCTAGGTCATGCAGACTTCTTGAAGTACTCACCGAAAATGTTCACTCACAGAAGCAGAACCCCCCGTTTCTGAAAGAGAGAAAGAAGTAGCAGATGAATAAGAAAGCAATGTTCGCAGCGCTCTCCGCAGGAGCAATCGCCGGAACCGGTGCCGGCCTCATCCTTGGTGTTCCAGGTTTGACGAGTGCCGCAATCGACACCACCGATTCATCGACTGACATGTTGTCTGCATCGGCCATTGACATCGACGCTGATGGCACCGATGCCGACCACGGTGGTCACAAGGGTCGGCGAGGCAAGATGGCATCGCCAGAAACACTGGCCGAAGTGCTCGGCATCGACGTTGAAACACTTCGTGCAGAGTTTGCTGCCGGCAAGTCGATTGCTGACATCGCATCCGAACAAGGCATCGAGATTGAAACGGTCGTTGATGCCCTCGTCGCAGAGGTCGAAACCCACCTTGATGAGCATGTTGCTGATGGTTCCCTTAGCGAAGACGAGGCGGCTGACAAACTTGCAAAGGCTGAGGCCATGATCTCTGAGCGAGTGAACGAAGTTCCTCAGATGGGTGGTCGCGGCCATGGATTCCGACGTGGAGCCCAATTATCGACAACTGTGGTCGACATGCTTGGTGTTGACGCAGCAACCCTTCGCGCCGCATTCGCAGCAGGTCAGACAGTTGCCGACGTTGCATCTGAAAATGGTGTCGATGTGAATGACATAGTGAGCGCTCTCGTTGATGAACGAGCAACACATCTTGCAGAGCACGTTGCAGACGGTTCGTTGACCCAGGAAGAGGCCGACGAGAAGTTGGCCGATGCGGAGGCAATGATCACCGAGCGTCTCAATACGGTTCCGCCGGCTGGCTTCAACGGCCGACGTAGCGGTATGGGTCACGGTGGTATGGGTCACGGTGGCCGGCATGAGCACGCTGACGATGATCACGCCGATGATGGTGTATCGATCGAGAGCGGCGCGACCGGCGGATCAGATTTCAGCAACCTGTTGAACTCAGACGCCTGATCATGAGCTGATCTGTCACCCCCCGGCAGGTCAGCACTCAGAACGAAAGTGGGTGCATCCGCAATGCGGGTGCACCCACTGTCGCGTGTGACGGCACTCTCGGTGATGTTGTCCGGCTGAGGTTCAAAGCGTGAGACACCCGACCCGTACACTGATCTCACATGTCTGACCCCTCGCTCTTTCCGACAAGCCCATTTCTCGAGGGCCTCAACCCGGCTCAGTATGACGCAGTCATCCATCCCGAAGGCCCACTACTCGTGGTCGCAGGGGCTGGCTCAGGAAAGACCCGGGTGCTCACCCATCGAATCGCACACCTCATTCACACCGGTGTGCATCCATCTCAGATTCTTGCGATCACCTTTACCAATAAGGCAGCTCGGGAGATGCGTGACCGTGTTGCCGACCTCGTCGGCCCGGTCGTAAAAAACATGTGGGTGAGCACATTTCACTCGGCATGCGTTCGAATCCTTCGAGTTCATGCCGAGCGTGTCGGTCTACCCCGAACATTTTCGATTTACGACCAAGGCGACGCTGTTCGTCTCACTGGGTACGTCGTTCGAGATATGGGTCTTGATCCGAAACGTTTTAACTCTCGAGCGGTACATGGTCACATCTCGCTATATAAGAATGAACTGATTGATCCGGCAAGTGCAATTGCCACTGCTGACGACATCTTTGCCCGTCGACACGCTGAGATCTATGCCGAGTATCAAACTCGGCTGGAACGTGCTGGTGCTGCAGATTTTGATGATCTCCTCACCCTGACCGTGAGGCTCCTCGGGGAATGTCCAGATGTGCTCGACGAGTACCGGGGAAGGTTCCGCCACCTGTTGGTTGATGAATATCAAGACACCAACATGGCCCAGAACGAGATCGTTCTTGCACTCGGTGGTGCAACCGACCCGGCCGGGGCACACAACGTCTGTGTCGTTGGCGATAGCGACCAGAGTGTGTACCGATTCCGTGGAGCCGACCTTCGCAACATCATTCAATTTGAAGATGCCTTCGCTGATGTCACCACCATCGTTCTCGATCAGAACTATCGGTCAACGCAAACAATCCTTGACGCAGCAAATGCTGTCATCGTCAACAATCCAGGCCGCCAGCCGAAGCACCTCTGGACAGACGGCAACTCGGGTGATCGAATCGTCCGTTACTACGCCAGCGATGAGGGTGACGAAGCAACATTTGTTGCATCAACTGCGCGCCAGCTCACCCGTGAAACCGGAGCGATGTTCAGCGATACCGCAGTGCTCTATCGAACAAACGCTCAGAGTCGCGTCATCGAAGAATCGTTCATGCGACTTGGTGTTCCTTATCAAGTGGTCGGTGGAACCAAGTTCTACGACCGTCGCGAAGTTCGAGACGCACTTGCGTACCTGCGGGTCGTCGCAAACCCGGCTGATGAGGTGAGTGTGAAGCGTGTGCTGAACGTACCGAAGCGAGGTGTTGGCGATACGAGCGTTGCACGCATTGATGAATTCGCGTCCCAAGAGGGCCTTTCTTTTCTTGATGCAGCACGACGCGCGAGCGAGGCTGGGGTGAGCGGTCGTGCAGCGCGGGGGGTTGAGAGTTTTTGCGAGGTCATCGATAGCGCGCGTGAGTTGCTACTCCGCGAAGGTGACGATGGGTTGACCGCAGGTGAACTTCTGCAGCATGTTCTGGAAGCATCTGGTTACCTCACCGAACTCGAAGAGGAAGACACCGTTGAGGCACACGGCCGAATCGAGAACTTGGGTGAGCTCGTAGGTTCTGCGAGAGAATTCACACGGCTCGACGAATTTCTTGAGCAAGTTGCGCTCGTCGCCGACACCGACGACCTCGCTGATGACGATCGCGTTGTGCTGATGACCCTTCACTCGGCGAAGGGCCTTGAATTCCCGAACGTGTTCCTTGTCGGTGTTGAAGAGGGTGTCTTTCCTCACCATCGTGCGCTATCTGATCCCGACGAGATGGAAGAAGAACGACGTCTTGCATACGTCGGCATCACTCGAGCGATGGAGCGGCTGTTCATGTCACATTCGTGGAGCCGAATGTTGTTCGGGTCAACCCAGTACAACCCCCCGTCCCGCTTCTTCGACGAGATCCCAGAGACCCTTCTTGATGTTCGCGGTGATCGCCGTCCGGCGGGTTATCAGAGTTCTTATCGGTCATCCTCCTCATGGGATTCGCCACCGCCGTATCGGCGACGAAGCATTGATCGTGATGAGAACGATGAGCATCGAGACCGAATTGTTGAACGGGCAATGAGTTCACGAAGCGGGCCTGTGCAATCTGGCGCTCACGAACTCGGCTTCCGTATCGGTGACGATGTCACCCACCCAGCATTTGGCGAAGGTGTGATTATCGATATCAGTGGCGCAGGCGACCGCTCTGAGGCGACCGTGAACTTCGCAGGCGTTGGAACAAAACATCTTGCGCTTGCCTTCGCCCCGCTGACCCGTCGATCTGGTTGAATAGAGCGTGATGAAGGCCGCTTTACTAGTCGAAAGTCTCACCGGAAATACTTGGCGGGCTGCCGAGATGATTGGGACCAACTTGCAGCAGGAGGGTTGGTCGATTACCGGACTCTCCCGTGTTCGTCGTCCTGACCTCGCAAGTATCCAAGAGGCAGACATCGTGCTGATTGGCACGTGGACACACGGCTTGTTCTTCGTTGGTCAAGCTCCGTGGGCTGCTGCTGATATTGCCAATATGCCAGTGATGCGTGGCAAGAAGGCCGCTTGTTTCCTTACCTACGCCCTTGACGCAGGAAAGAGTCTCGACCGGCTATCGACCGCTGTCGGACAAACCGGCGCAGAGGTGGTGGGTGGCCTTCAAATTAAGCGCAATCACATCGAACACCACTCGGAGGTGTTTGCCGATCGTCTGATCGGCGCAATGTCGCAGTAGCGACTGCTTTGTTAAATGCGTAGCACCACGCGAGTTGAGCCACTGCCCGGCGTCAATCGCTGGTGATTCCTCGTAGGTCGATTTCGAGAAGAACGCGATCGACGACCACTGGTCGAACTTCGGTTGGAATTGCAAGGTCATCGACGGTGACCTCTCGACCATCACAATCAATGAACGTGTCGGTTCCTACTTCTTGGGTGACGATGCAACTCGAGTCACGATCGGCCGGGTAGGCCCAACGCACTCTCCATCCGTTGAGAGGATCGGTACCTTGATGATCGATCACAATCGATCGATCATTGACTGCTGATCCGAGTTCAGCGAAGAGTAATGGTCCGTCAGTTTCGACAAGTTCAGACAGATATTCGACATTGCCAACAGGCCAAGTGTCTGGTGCAAGGCGGTCAGAGGTAGTGACCTCGCCAGACGAGATATACGCAGCCATCGCCCAAGTGAAGAGGCCGATACATGCGAGCACGATAAGACCCCCGACAACAGGTATCACTGCCCGGGCGAGGGGAGATCTGAACTGCGGAAGTTGCACGTCTCTAGTTTGCCTTGTCCGTGAGTTAGTGAGTCGGGTCGTTATGAAAGTAGGGTTCGATTCTTGTGAAGCGTCCTTATCGAGTTGTCGTCGCGAAACCAGGCCTTGATGGTCACGATCGCGGAGCAAAGACAATCACTCGCGCCCTGAGAGATCATGGGTTTGAAGTGATCTACACCGGCCTCCATCAAACGCCGGAGCAGATCGCCGAGACGGTATTGCAAGAAGATGCCGACGCGATCGGACTCTCGTTGCTCTCAGGTGCTCATCTCACTCTGTTTCCAAGGGTGATGGAGGAACTTCGCAATCGAGATCTCGGTGAGGTACTCGTATTTGGCGGTGGGGTTATCCCCGACGCAGACGCTCGTGAGTTACGTAATCAAGGCGTTTCCGAAATCTTCCAACCAGGAGCATCGCTAAAAGCGATTAGTTCGTGGTTGGAGTCAACACTCGATCAACGAGAGGACTGAACAAGTGGACCTGTTCGAATACCAAGGCAAGCAGTACTTTGCTCGCTTTGACATCCCGGTAAGCCCGGGTGACAAAGCTGACACTGTCGATGAGGCGGTCGCC
>JBMTDQ010000051.1:0-14169 GCA_049432165.1 Ilumatobacteraceae bacterium | reverse complement strand
AGCGCCAACTGCTTCACACATTGCGGCGACGGCATTGACGAACGAAATCTTCATTGCAAGAAAACCGTTCGCTGCGTATTTGATGGTCTCCGCAGAGGCGGCGTCGGTGATGATGACTTGGGTATCGATTGACGAGTACAGAGCTGCGACTTGTTCGGCAGCGCTGCGGTCGTCCGCTCCAACGACTACTCGATCTGGATGAAGGAAGTCGCTGACTGCAGTTCCTTCGCGAAGAAACTCCGGGTGCGAAACCACAGTGATGCCCGGGCGTTGAATGACGTCGTCGACCACGATGGTGGTTCCGACGGGAACTGTCGACTTGTTGACGACGATGGCGCCCTCACGAAGGACAGGTCCGATCTCGGCACTTGCCGCTTTGATGTAGGTGAGGTCCGCAGACCCATCATCATCTTGCGGTGTTGGAACACAAAGGAACACGATGTCGCAACGCTCGGCAACCTCAGTTGCACCGACCACAAATTCAAGTCGGCCAGCAGACATGCCCTCGGCAACAATCTCGCTCAGGCCCTCCTCAACAATTGGGATTTCACCATTGCGCAACCGGTCGATCTTCTCTGCGTCAACATCGCCACAGACGACCGTGTGGCCAATGTGAGCAAGACATGCACCGGTAGTGAGACCGACATAGCCGACTCCCACTACTCCAATGACTGGTGGATTGCTCATAGCGTCATATTCTCTCTTGCTTGACTCGAACACGTCACACTGCATCTCGCCATGGGCAGTGCGCCCCATGAGACTAACGGGGAAACTAGGGTCGACTTCGTGATGACAGTTATCAACTCACCGCTTCAATCCAGCGTCGATACCGCCTGCCCAGATGGAGGGGCTATTTGCACGTGGGTGTACGACATCTCTGGTGGAAGCGACCGTCTTGCACAGTTTTCGGAGTGGTTCCTCGACCGTCCGATCAGGTTCTTAGCCGTCATCGTTGGTGCTTGGCTGCTCTCGAAAATTCTTCGTCGGTCA
This sequence comes from Ilumatobacteraceae bacterium, assembly GCA_049432165.1. GTDB lineage: Bacteria > Actinomycetota > Acidimicrobiia > Acidimicrobiales > Ilumatobacteraceae > Casp-actino5. Next base: position 13,179 of record JBMTDQ010000051.1, on the reverse strand, counting down.
ATCCGCAAGATTGTCACCCACATCGTGACCGCTGACCGCTCGTCGACATTTCAGCGACTTGACCGTCTCGGAGTTCCAATTACCGGCCTCATTGAACCCGAAGAAGATCCGATTGTTACCGAACGCCGCCACGCCCGAGCACTGTCGATATCGAACGTTCTCGGGTCAGCAATGTCAGTTGCCGTGTGGAGCATTGGTTTCACAACTGCATTGGGAACAATTGGCATCAACCTTGGCCCGCTCATCGCCGGTGCGGGAATCGCCGGTGTTGCGCTCGGTTTCGGTGCCCAAAGCCTCGTTCAAGATTGCATTGCCGGGCTGTTCATGCTGCTTGAAGATCAATATGGAATCGGGGATGTCATCGATCTTGGTGAGGCGGTTGGAGTTGTCGAAGAAGTCACCCTCCGAACGACTGTTCTTCGGTCGCTCAACGGAACGGTGTGGCATGTCCCGAATGGTCAGGTATCGAGAGTTGGCAATCTCAGCCAGCTCTGGTCAGTAGCGGTCATCGATATTGATGTTGCTTATGACAGCGACCTTGCAGAAGTTCGGTCCATTCTCAATGAGGCTGTTTCTGAGGTTTGTGCTCGCGAGGAGTTCACCGAATCCGTGCTTGAACCACCAACCGTGCTCGGCGTCGAGTCACTTGGGGCAGATGGCATCACCCTTCGCGTCACCATCAAGGTTGACCCAGGCGACCAGTGGTCGATCCAGCGCGCCGTCCGCGAGCACGTCAAAGTTGTGTTCGACCGACATCACATCGAGATTCCATTCCCGCAACGCACCGTGTGGGTTCGCAACGAGGGCGAGATCTCCTAGAGATGTCAGCGCCGTTGCTGTGGGGAGTAGCGGTGCTGCTCGGAACATTTCGGCTCATCTGGTGGCTCGGGGCGAACGATCACATCTTGGCTGGGTCCTCTAAACGGCAGCCAGGCGAGGTACGCGACGTCGACCATTGCCCACCTGCCCTAGCGGCGTTTGTGCTTGTCGGAGCTGATAGCGGAACCTGCTTTCTCCCTCATCAAGCAGCCACAGCAGAGGTCGCCGATCTCGTACAGCGCAACATCCTTCATGCCACCACCGATGGAGACACCGCAACGATTTCACTTGGAAATGCCACAGAGCTCAGTAGCGACGATGCACTACTCGTACACATGCTGCAGACCCGGATGAGTAGATCTGACAACGATCTAGCGGTTGTTGGCTCAGGAACCCTGGCCCACCACCCACCGATCCAGGTGTGGTGGTTGCGTTACCGACGAGCGATCGCTCAGCGCTCACGCGAACTTGGACTCACACAACCACGCCCATTTCTTCAGTGCTTTTTCGTTATTTCGGGAGTCGCTGCTGTGATCGGTATTGCTGGCCTCGCTATCGCTCTTCGGTCACTTGTAAGAGCGATGACTGCAGTCGACCCTCTTGAACTCAATGTCTGGTGGCTTGTCCTCGGTGGTTTCGGCATTCGCGTTGCGGTAGATGCGTTTCGTACAGGAATCGAGCGCTCTGACGTGCTCACTCCAACCGGTCGCCACTATGCAGTCCGTTTGAGCCACCTGCGGGATCGACTCGTCGAAGCTGTTAGTTCAAACGACGGTATTGGAGACTCGCGCGACATCGCTCACGCAATTGCATTGGGAATACCGACACGGGCAACTCGACAAATTCCACTGTTCTCTCCTCACGATGAACACCTCATCTGGTCATCCTCCGGTGACTCAGTCCGACTGACGCGGGTTCAACGTGACTGGCGTCCGGGCGAAGGCACGCAACCCCGAGTTGCAATCACCGCTGGGCTCTCGGTCGCAGTCATCGCTCTCGGGGTTCGCCGTGCGGTTAACGGAATCTCAGCAGGTGACTGGTTGACCTCCCTTTCTGCCGACAGCCCAGTTGCCATCACCGACGTCGAGCGATTGCTGTCAATCGGTGGACAAGCGGCGCTCCTTGTCCTATTGGGTGGAATCTGCGTCGCAGTTGCAGGATTCGTCGACCTCTTTGCTCGCAGAACGTTATTCGGCACGGTCATCGACGTTCGGCTACCTGAGGCACACACGGTGACGCAGAAACTTCGAGCATTCCTCACCGGCGCAGGCCATGACGGAGTAGCGATCGTCGAGGTCACACTTGATCTCGACGACTCTCACCGACCGCGCACCATCGTTGTTGATGCCAGAGCAGCAGCTCCCATCGGGTCCGAGGTTGCCGTTGAGCAGACCCTGCTTCTTCGTCGGGTGAGGTCGGTTGCACCCCGAGGAAAGTCAGGGGCAGAACATCTATCTGGCTCTACGCTGAGCGAATGACTCAGCATCGCCAGCAGATCGTTACCCTTGACTTGGAGGGAGTGCTCGTTCCAGAAATTTGGATCGCAGTCGCCGAGCGAACTGGCGTGGAAGAACTTCGACGCACGACCCGCGATGAACCTGATTACGACGTTCTCATGCGGCAACGACTTGAGTTGCTCGGTGTGCACGGCTTGACGATGTCAACGATTCAGGATGTCATTTCAACGCTGTCACCTCTCGATGGCGCAAAGGATTTTCTTGATGAGTTGAGATCAGAATTCCAGGTGCTCATCTTGTCGGACACCTTTGAGCAATTTGCCCAGCCACTGATGCGTCAACTTGGGTGGCCCACCATCTGGTGTCATCAATTACTCACGGCCGATGACCAGATCATTGATTACCGTCTTCGAATTGACGATCAGAAGCGCAAGGCAGTCAACGCCTTGAAATCGCTTGAGTTCACCGTTGTTGCGGCAGGAGATTCATATAACGACACGACGATGTTGGGTGCAGCGCACGCTGGATTCCTGTTTCGAGCACCTCAGAACGTTCGAGAAGAGTTCGACTTTCCCGCACTCGACGAATACTCCGAATTACTCAGTGGCATTCGGGCAGCTTTTGCAGCGTTAATCAGGTAGCTCCCAACCCAAGCAGCACGGGTCGCGAGACGTAACCTGCTCTGGTGCCGTCAGCCGAAGCTTCTTCCCCCTCAACATCGCAGTCGCTCGGCAGTGGCCTCATTGGCGCGGCGATAGCCGTCTCCGCGTGGGGCTCATCGGGGGTCATAGTCAAAGCGGTCGACCTCGACCCCGTTGCAATCTCGTTCTACCGGTTCACGGTGTACTCGCTCGCAATTTATGTCGTCTTACGAATTCGCGGCACCAGTCCAACCCTGTCTGTTCTGAAGCATTCCGCTGCAGGTGGCATCTCGCTTGGAATTGATGTCGTGCTGTTTTTTACGGCAGTGAAAACAACAACCGTCGTCAATGCGACAACCATCGGCGCACTGCAGCCGATCATCATTCTCGCAATCGCAACGCGATTCTTTGGCGAACGGATTCGCCTCCGCGAAGTTGTTGCTGCGCTTGCGGCCATCGCAGGGGTGATTGTCGTCGTTACCCAATCGTCCGGGAGCCCAGAATGGAATGGAGCAGGTGATCTTGCGGCGCTTGGAGCACTGTTTGCGTGGACGGGCTACCTGGTCATGTCGAAGCGATCAGCCGGAGTATTGACATCAACCGAGTACACCCTTGGAACAGGGTTCTGGACCGCTCTCGTTGCCCTGCCAGTCGGTTTCGCTGCCGGTCAAGACATGTCGCTTCCAAATCCAACGCAGTGGATGGTCCTACTCGTTCTCGTCATTCTCGGTGGGCTGCTCGGCCATTCGCTGATGAACTGGTCGCTTACTCGGGTACCGCTGTGGCTTGGTTCGACACTCACGTTGCTCATTCCGATCGTGTCATCGCTGACCGCATGGGCTGCTTTGGGCGAGTCGCTGACTTCGCTTCAACTTGCCGCTATGGGATTCGTCGTCATTGCGCTCTCAGTCATTGTGACCTCTCAACGAAATCCCACACCGGCTCCGCCACCCACTGCTCCGCTAACCTCAGTGGTAACGGATTCACCAAATGATGAATCATCGCCAACACCGCCCCCTAGCTCTTGATATTCGGAGAACTTCAACATGTCTGACCAACCTGCAGCAATCGATTACACCTTCACCGACGAGGCTCCCGCTCTTGCGACCTATTCGTTGCTACCGATCGTCCGAGCGTTCTCAGGAGTTGCAGGGATCGGCGTGGCATCATCTGACATCTCGCTGTCTGGTCGCATCATTGCAGTGTTCCCCGAGCGTCTCAGTGAGGATCAGCGCATTCCTGACCATCTCGGGCTCCTCGGCGATCTCACAGCAGACCCAACTGCGAACATCATCAAGTTGCCGAACATTTCAGCATCAGTTCCTCAGCTGAAGGCAGCGATCGCAGAACTGCAATCAAAGGGCTACGACATTCCAGACCATCCCGATAACCCATCGACTGATGAGGAGCGCGAGATTCGCGCAAGGTTTGACCGAGTAAAGGGCTCAGCGGTGAACCCGGTTCTTCGCGAAGGCAATTCTGACCGTCGTGCGCCGAAAGCCGTCAAGGATTATGCCCGCAGCCACCCTCACTCAATGGGAGCATGGAGCAACAATTCTGAGAGCCATGTGGCGACGATGTCAGAGGGCGACTTCCGGTCAAACGAGCAGTCAGTCACAATTGCGGCTGACACGTCATTACGTATTGAGCATGAAGCCATTGACGGAACGGTGTCTGTCTTAAAAGACAGCGTTTCAGTTCTTGCCGGCGAAATCGTTGACAGCACATTTATGGATGTTGCAGCACTTCAAGCGTTCCTTAACGAGCAGATTGAGGATGCTCGCTCATCTGGCGTGCTGTTCTCCCTTCATATGAAGGCAACCATGATGAAGGTTTCTGACCCCATCATCTTCGGCCACGCTGTCCGAGCATTTTTCGCTGACACCTTTGCCGAGTTTGGTGATGTTCTCGAGAACGCCGGTGCGAATCCGAATAATGGCCTGGGTTCGGTTCTCAGCTCAATAGAGAACCTTCCAACTGAACAGCGCGAACGAATTGAGCAGTCCATTGCCGCCGGAATTTCAAATGGCCCCGCTCTTGCGATGGTCGACTCGGACAAAGGCATCACCAACCTTCACGTTCCGAGCGATGTCATCGTTGATGCGTCAATGCCAGCGATGATTCGCACTTCTGGCCAGATGTGGAACAGCGACGGAGATCAGCAAGATGCGAAAGCCGTCATTCCTGATTCAAGCTATGCCGGCGTGTACCAGGTCGTGATCGACGATTGCCGGGAGCACGGTGCATACGACCCATCAACAATGGGATCGGTACCAAATGTCGGTCTCATGGCACAAAAAGCCGAGGAGTACGGGTCACACGATAAGACGTTCGAGATTTCATCAGCCGGAACGGTTCGTGTTGTCGACGCAGCGGGAAGCGTATTGATGTCGCATCAGGTGAATACCGGTGACATTTGGCGTATGTGCACGGTTAAAGACCTTCCCATTCGCGACTGGGTGAAGCTCGCTGTTGGCCGGTCACGGGCGACAGGGGCACCCGCAGTGTTCTGGCTTGATGAGTCACGTGCCCATGATCGTGAACTCATTGCAAAGGTTCGGAGTTACCTCAACGACCACGACACAAGTGGTCTCCAGATCGAGATCATGTCGCCAGTCGACGCCACGAAGTTCTCGGTTGAGCGCATTCGACGCGGCGAGGACACCATCTCGGTCACTGGCAATGTTCTGCGCGACTACCTCACCGACCTCTTCCCGATTCTCGAACTTGGCACAAGCGCCAAGATGCTCTCGATTGTTCCGCTGATGAACGGCGGTGGATTGTTTGAGACCGGCGCTGGTGGCTCAGCTCCAAAGCACGTTCAGCAGTTTGAGGCAGAGAATTATCTGCGCTGGGACTCGCTTGGAGAGTTTCTCGCCCTGGCAGTTTCGTTCGAGCACCTCGCTGAAGTCACTGGAAACGCAAGGGCCGCTGTGCTTGCCTCAACACTCGATACAGCAACCGGGCAGGTGCTTGAACACGATCGCAGCCCAGCCCGTCGAGTGGGAGGCCTCGATAACCGCGGAAGTCATTTCTATCTCGCGCTGTACTGGGCCCAAGCGCTCGCCGCTCAATCAGATGATGCCGACCTCGCTGCGACATTTGCTCCGCTCGCTGATGCACTCTCCTCAAGTGAAGACAAAATCGTGGCTGAACTCGCCGCTGTTCAGGGGTCTCCGTGCGACGTTGGTGGCTACTACCGGCCGAACGATGAACTCGCAAGCGCCGCAATGCGCCCAAGCGCAACGTTCAACAACGCCCTTGCCTTGCTGAACTCTTGATCTGTTGTTAGGGGGGTTTGTTGCTGTGTCAGCCCGCTGGCTCAGCAACAAATACCGGTATGACGCGATTCGCTTCAGCGGCTTTCGTCTCGTACTCACGGAACGGCGCAAATACGCTGGCAGAGCGTTCCCACCACTCCGCACGCTCGTCCCCGCTAATCTCCCGGACCGTGTACGCGCTCGGTGCCGGACCATCTTGAATCATCACCGATGGATCGGCGAGCAGGTTGTAATACCAGCCAGGGTGAGTTGGTGCACCACCCTTTGACGCAACGAGCGCGTAACTGCCCTCGTGCTCAACCCGCATCAATGCAATCTTTCGAGTTGCCCCCGTCTTAGAACCGGTCATGGTGACAATGATCACTGGGATGCCGGTGTCACGAAGGGTATTCGCACGCGTGCCGCCTGAGGCTTCGTACTCTGCGACTTGATCGGCAACCCACTGCATTGTGCTTGGAATGTAGTTATCGCTCATTTCTTGAGACTAACGACAGGTGCGATGTCGGCAGGTGTCATGTGACCGGAGTGACTGGCCCCGATCCATCGAAGTAGCTAACGACGTTTTGTGCGGCAAGAGTGGCCATCGCTGTTCGTGTCTCGACTGTTGCCGAGCCGAGATGCGGTACAAGAACAGCATTGTCGAGACCAAGCAGACCGGGATGAACTTCTGGTTCGTGCTCAAACACATCAAGAGCCGCTGCAGAGATGCCACCACTGACAAGCGCGTCAACCAATGCCGACTCGTCGACAATTGGCCCTCGAGCAGTGTTGATCAACACCGCGTCATCTCTCATGGTGCTGAGAGCCTGAGCGTCGATGAGGTGATGTGTTTCTTGACTGTATGGGCAGTTGAGTGAGACCACATCAGAGGTGGCGAGCAACTCGTCCAGGTCACATCGCCGGGCCGAAAGGGCATCTTCGATGTCAGCAGAAACTGCGCTTCGGTTGTGGTACATGATTGACATCCCAAACGCACGCGCTCTTTGCGCTAGCGCCTGACCAATCCCACCCATCCCCACGATGCCGAGCTGGCGACCCTGTAGACCCGAGCCCAGCATCATAAACATCCCCCATTTCCAAGGTGCTCCCGATCGGATTAGGCGTTCACCTTCGCCAAGCCGACGAGTTGCCATCAGGATCAGGCCCATCGCAAGATCAGCAGTTGCGTCAGTCAGGACGCCCGGGGTGTTCGTCACCGTGACGCCACGCTCATGGCAGGCGGGAACGTTGATGTTGTTATAGCCGACAGCAACATTGGCGACGATCTTGACGTTTGGTGCAGCATCAAGAAAAGCCTCGTCAACAGTGTCAGTGAGGATGGTGACAACCGCGTCGGCAGATGCAAGTTGCTCGTTACGAATTCCATGAGGAATGGGGTCGTCGTGGGTCCACGCCCAGACCTCACCAACTTCTTTCAGCAGGTCGATACCTGGCTCGGGGATTCGACCAGTGACGACAATCTTTGGGGTAGTCATTTCGCTCCCTTGTCAATCCACTCGGCGAATCTCTGCAGGCCACGTTCAATGCGATCGACCCCGATTCCTGAATAGGCGAGTCTGATGAACTTGTCATCTTCGCCGGGAAGCGGTCGTCCGAAGTGGTGTCGTGTGCAAAATGACATCCCCGTCGAATGAAGGGCCGCCGTTGCGAACTCTCCAACATTGGTATGCCCTACACGATCCATTGCTTCCGCTACCCGAGGGAAGAGGTAAAACGTTGCCTCTGGAACGGCAAATTCGACTCCTGGCACATCGGCAAGGGCGCTCGCGGTTGCATCTCTCCGCCTCCGGAGCTCGTCAAGCAACGGCGCTGCTCCCGAAGGGTCGTTGAGGGCTGCGACCCCGGCATGTTGAACGAAGTGGGTCGTGCAACTTTCATCATTGGTGTTGAGTTTTGAAATTGCCTCGATGACTGGAACCGGACCGGCCGCACAACCCAGCCGCCATCCGGTCATCGCAAATCGTTTTGAGAAGGTGTACAAAATGACCGTTCGTTCACTCATTCCCGGGAGGGATGCAATCGACGTCGAGGTTCCTGAATACCGCATTTCAAAATATGCCTCATCGGACAGCACCCAAAGGTTGTGCTCGACTGCAATTTCAGCAATCCGCTCCATCTCTTCTCTACTGCTTTCGCAACCGAGTGGGTTCTGGAGATTGTTGTAAATCAGAAGTCGGGCCTTTGGCGCCTGCTCTTCGAGTCGATCAAGGTCAATCTCGAATCCAGTCGGGGTCATCGAATAGCCGTATGGCAGTGGGGTGCCTCCGAAGTATTCGACCTGACTCTCGTAGATCGGATATCCAGGGGATGGAAATAGCACACCATCACCGGGATTCATCAGGGTCTGGATGAACTTCGTGATGACAGGCTTGCCACCGGGCTGCACTGCAATATTGTTTGACTCGAATTGCAGACCGCGGGCTGAACCGATGTCATGAGCAAGAGCGGTACGCAACGGTTCGATACCGGCGCCTGCGCAGTATCCCGTATACCCAGCATCGATTGCCGCTTGCATCGCATCGACGATGTTGCGAGGAGTCGCGAGATCGATATCGCCAAGATGGAACGGGAACACTTCGTTACCGGCAGAAGCCCACTGAGAGGCTGCCTTCGATACTGCAAACGCTGTTTCAGTTCCGAGATTGGAAAGTCGATCTGCAAGTCGTAGTTGTTTCGGTGCACCCATGTCCCCCCCTTGAATGCTCTTTACAAATTGTACAACACCGGATTTGTTGACTTGTTGGCTTCTCACCCAACACCACGAATTTTGCGATGAGAACCTAAGGTCAACTCATGGAGACACCAAGCAGCGTCGACTTCCACTTTGATGTTATGTGTCCGTGGGCGTATCAAACCTCGTTGTGGATTCGTTCGGTTCGCGCTGAAACTGGGCTCACCATCAACTGGAAGTTCTTCAGCCTTGAAGAGATCAATCGAGCCGAGGGCAAAAAGCACCCGTGGGAACGCGAGTGGTCATACGGGTGGTCGATGATGCGAATCGGGGCCTACCTCAGGCGCACATCAATGGACGATCTCGACCGATGGTATGCGAGCGCCGGGAAGGCTCTTCACGTTGACGGACACAAGCCGCACGACCCAGATGTTGCCCGTCACCTTCTCAATGAACTCGGGCTTGATCCTTCGATTGTTGACAAGGCCATCGAAGACCAAACAACTCACGATGAGGTTCGGGCTGACCATGATCGAGTTGTCGCTTCGGGCGGGTACGGAGTTCCGACGCTATACATCGACAACCACTGCCTGTTCGGACCCGTATTGCTCGATCCACCCACAGGCCAACAAGCGGTCCGCCTTTGGGAAGCGGTTTCACTATGGGCCGAGTTCCCGCACCTGTACGAACTACAACATCCGAAAACCTCGCCAGACGAACAGGCGATTGCAACGACGTTCCGCCCGTATCTCGAAGCACGAGACTGGGTATCAATCAATCGAGGAAAAGTGGTGCCAATTGGATCATCACCTGACAACACTGGAGCATCATCATGAGCCATCCATCCTTACACGGACTTGACCTGTGCTGGTCATCACTACAGGCGCTACTCGACGAACTATCTGACGACCAATGGTCAACTCAGTCATTGTGCCCAGATTGGGACGTCGCTGGCGTCGTCATGCACCTCGTCGCAGTTGAGGAAATGCTGCTGGGCCGCCCGCCGAGCGAATTTGCAGAGCGACTTCCATTCGAAGAGGTTGCAGGCTTCACCGAAACAATGTCAAAACTGACACATTCCGAACTTGCCGAAAAGTTCAGGATGGTAACGGCAGCCCGCAAAGCCGAACTCGCCGCAATGTCCGACGACGATTTCGCCACACCTGTCATGACACCGGTTGGCCCGGGTACTTATGGCCGTTTCATGGACATTCGGGTGTTCGACTTCTGGGTACACGAACAAGACATTCGAACACCTCTCGGTCTGCCGGGACATGAAGATGGTGCGGCGGCGGAGCGGTCAATCGATGAAATCCGAATGTCGATGCCCTACATCGCTGGAAAGCGAATCGGCGTTGCTGATGGCGAATCGTTACGAGTTCATCTCAGCGGACCGGTAGGCGGCGAGATCACCATCCGTGTTGATGGTCGGGCGGGTCTCGTCACCGATTCAGATCCAACCACAGCCTCAATTACCGCAGACTCAACAACCTTTGCGTTGCTGGCTTGCGGAAGAGTCGACCCGCAGACACGCATTGATTCAGGCCACATCACCTGGTCTGGGGAGGCTGAACTTGGCGAGCGTGCGGCGCGAAGCCTGCGCTTCACGATGTGAGTCGGCGCCTCGAAATCATTGTGATCGAAATGACGGCGCCACCCAACGCAACGATCACCGATGGCCACCACCACGCCGGCTGATACCGAAATTCAATAATGTGACTGCCCTGTGGTACCACCACTCCTAGATACAAGCCATCAACCTCTGCGATTTCACTTGGCCGACCATTGACAGTCGCTGTCCACCCCTCTAACGCCTGCACGTGAGCCGAAATCAGCGCAGGCTTGTCAACGTCAGCTGTGATGACAATGTGTTCAGCGGTCAGCCGCGAGAGCTCAACTTTGTGCGGCGAGCACTGCGCACTACAGCTGAGGTCGACATCTGCAATGGCCGTTTCTGAGACTTGCTGGTAGTTGGTTCTTAACGCGCTGGTGGCTTCGGCTGAAGGCGGCTGAGTTGCGAACCATGCGACCGAATCACCGAGCCAGTAAGGGTTCTCCCAGACGGTGTATGAATCATCCGACGCGACCGGGCCACGCCAGTCCGGCACCCATTCGGTTGGTGATCGATCGTTGCTGAGAACCATCCACCGAACGCCAAATCGAGCTAGTTGTTTGGTTGGCACCGGCGCAGAAAGCGAATTTCGTAACGGCAGGTCAAGGGCAGGTGTCTCGGAGAACGCAGACAACATCTCTGTCCAGGCCTGTGTCACTTGGACGCCGCCGTCGTAGCCATCTAGCGACCGCAGCCCGAACCATGTATTTGAGTTTGGCCTCAGGCCCCTCACTAATTCATCATGAGGACCTGCATCAGGTGTTAAGGCGACGACATATCCAGCGTCAGTAGCCATCGACATCAAATCTCCAATTGCTGGCGATGGGCTCGCTCCGACGGCCGAAGCCATCGTGATTCGATTTGGGATTGCCGACAGCGACAGCACCGCAAGTTCTATGACAACGAATACCCCAAGCACCTGTCGCACATGACGCGGGTTCACCACAATCGTCGCCATTAATACACCCAGCGCGGTGATGAGCCAGATGACACCTGCAAGTCGAGACCCTGCCGTGATTGGACCAAACCCAATAGCGGCGAGGCCAACGGCAATAACGACCAGCATGGCTCTTCTCACTTGTCGACTCTGAAGGTTCTTCGCCGCATCGATACCAACACCAACAAAGAGCGCAAGCAGAATTCCAACGATGGCGAGCCATCTCACCGACACTCGCCCTAAGTCAAAACCCGGAAGGATGCGATAGGCGATCGAAAACAACGGGGTGCGCGGCCCTAGCGACCACACCACTCCGAGCAGCATGATTGCGCCGAGCGAGAGTCCCCACCAGCGGCTTTTCGGGTTTGAGACCGACGAACCAATACCGAACACACCGATCATCAGCGCAACAACGCCGAACCACCCGATTGCCTCAAAGGCGCCTGAAAATGCCGCTGGGTCGCCTCCGGTCACAGTTCCGAATAGCGCCTGTGCCGCCTTGCGAACCTGGAGGACGTACATGCCGTTTCCGAGATCATCGAACGACCTGCCCTCGTCGAGCGACGCAGTTCGTTGGGCATCGACTGTTGCCAACAACTGCGGAAGGGCCATCGCTCCAGCAAGCATCGCTGCGACAACGAGCCTGAGCACTCCAGTTCGGTATTTCAGTACGAGTCCAGCAGTGAACGCAACAGCAACAATGACAACTTCAAGGATGAGCTGCGGATGACCACTCAACAAGGTTGCGGTCGCAACGATCGCCAGAGCACCAACCGATCGCCAACGATGCCGCTCCGCGACACATACATGTAGCGCCAACAACAGAAAGGGAAGCCATGCAATTGGCTGAATCTGTTCGAACTGCACGGTCTTTGTTTGAGTCGATCCCACGAGGACAACGACCGCACCGCTCACGGCACCGCCAAGAGGCGATACACCGAGTCGTTTGGCAAGAGCGACCATTCCGAGTCCAAGCAGAAGCACATGGCCAACAACAATCAGTCCGTGACCAAAGGATGAGCCAAATATCAACGCAATGAGCCGAGGGGGGTACAGGACCGCCACTGCGTGATTACCGAGATGAGGAACCGTGCCGAAGATGAACTCATTCAGGAATGGCATCCGCCAGTTGCGAATCGCTCGGAGCGAAACCTCAGTATTTGGGCCTGAATAGGTGGCGCCGTCGTAACTCACTACATGATTGCCGGGCCACCAAAATGCTCGCGTGCTGAAGATGGCTGACGCAATAGAGACGACATATGCAAGTCGCCAAGTCACCGAAAATGGGCGCTGATATTGCACTCCTTCAGTTTGGCCGCTCCGTGTCTGAAAATGTGTCTCCCTCATCACGTCGCGTCAACATCGCAAACGACAATGCGGTGTAGCGTGCGCATTATCCACTTACTTGCATTCGCATCGCGTCAGCAAAGGCCAACATGAACCACCCTCGTTTTCATCTCGCAATTCCTGTCCACGACATCGCCGCTGCTGTCGCGTTTTATGGAGATGTCCTCGGCTGCTCCCAGGGACGCAGCGCCGAAACATGGGTTGATTGGAACATGTTCGGGCATCAGGTCGTCACCCATCTGCACGAGGGAGCAGGTGTTGATGTGTCGAACCCGGTGGATGGGCACGATGTTCCAGTGCCGCACTTCGGGGTGATTCTCGACCCACCAACGTTTCACGCGCTTGCTCAGCAATTACGCGAGGCCTCGATTAACTTCGTGATTGAGCCATACGTTCGATTCGAAGTTGAAGTTG
>JBMTDQ010000050.1:0-14173 GCA_049432165.1 Ilumatobacteraceae bacterium | reverse complement strand
ATTTGGCTGGAATCTGCAACAGCCACATGAGATTCGTACAGGGCTTCGAATGGGGCTCGACGGAATCTTCAGCGACTACGTCGACCGTATGGTCGATGCAGCAACCGAACGCTCCCTATAGCCACTGCCAGTTCGACCGCGGCCAAAAGACGACAAAAGCTCGGCCAACAATGTCATCGAGCAGAATTGGTCCTAGCGCTCGACTGTCCTGGGAACCAGCGCGGTTGTCGCCCATCACGAAGACCGTTTCTTCCGGAACGATGAGCGGACCGAAATCGCCCCCACAGTTACCTGGGGTCACAACTGTCGGATCGAGATACGGCTCAATGAGCAACTGGCCATCGATGCGAACCTCACAACTGCGCATTTCTACCTCTTCACCACCGATAGCGATGACGCGTTTGATGAGATCGCGCTCATTCGTACCGCGAATCTCGTGAAGTACAACAACATCTCCCCGATTCGGGTCGTGAAGGCGATATGAAACTTTGTTAACAAAGACCCGGTCGCCGGTCTCCAGAGTTGAGTACATCGATGAACCCTCAACAACAAAATGGGCTAGCAGGAAGGTTCTTACGCCGAGAGCGACGACGAGCGCAATGACAACGACCAAGGCCCAATCGAAGAAGGCCTTTGCTCCCCTACCTAGGGCAGCCAGGCCGGTATTCATCGAGCGACTGTGATCGCTGTCCTCGGCGTCAACCGAATGGTCTTCGTGCTGAATCTCGCTCATAGACGTGCCTAACCGTACCTGCTGCCCGACCTAAGCGTCGGTCACTTTTCTTCGACTCACAGTTGTTGCATGAGACGTTCAACACGTTCGTCCGTTGCTGCGAATGGGTCCTTGCATAACACGGTGCGCTGTGCCTGATCGTTCACCTTTAGATGCACCCAGTCAACTGTCACGTCTCTCCCTCGCTCACGTGCCCTTCGAATGAACTCTCCCCGCAACCGAGCTCTCGTGGTCTGAGGTGGCTCACGACGTGCCATCTCGATCGATTCGTCATCACATATTCGCTGTGCGCGGTCTCGCTTCTCAAGTTTGTAGAACATGCCCCGCTCTCGTGATACGTCGTGGTACTGCAAGTCGACGAGCTGAACCTGAGGATCACCTAACGCGAGGCCGTGCCGCTCTCGGTATGCCTCAATGAGCTTGTACTTAATCACCCAATCAACCTCGGTATCGAGCTCCAGCGGATCTCGTTCGATGGCGGTGATGCAGTGCTCCCACATTCGTAGCGCCATCATCTCCTCATCGTTAAATCCGCGGCGATCGGAGTAGTCCAGCGCCGCTTGGAGAAACTCTCGTTGGATATCAAGAGCGCTGAGTTCACGACCAGTGGCGAGTTGCACGCGCTGTCGACACGTCATGTCGTGGCTGATATCTCGAATAGCGCGAATCGGGTTTTCGAGCGAAAAATCGCGAAATGAAACCGTGGGGTCCTCGAGCATTCGGAGTACGCATGCGACTACTCCAACCTTAAGAAAGGTTGTGTACTCGCTCATATTTGAGTCGCCAACAATGACATGGAGCCGACGAAAACTTTCCGCGTCGGCGTGTGGCTCATCGCGAGAATTGATGATCGGTCGGCTTCGAGTTGTCGCCGAACTGAGACCTTCCCAAATGTGATCAGCCCGCTGAGAAATCGCATAGATCGGGCCTCTTGCTGTGTTGAGCACCTTGCCTGCTCCGGCATAAATCTGTCGAGTAATGAGAAACGGGATGAGATGCGATGGATACAACGATGGATCATCGCTTCGCCGTGTCAAATAGTTCTCATGGCAGCCGTAGGAATTGCCTGCCGAGTCGGTGTTGTTCTTAAAGACAAAGACGGTTCCTCTCACCGATTCTGCCTCAAGTCGCTCTTCCGCACTGATGGCAAGCTGCTCCACGATTCGCTCCCCTGCTCGATCGTGGGTGACGGCCTCGACAAGTGAATCGCATTCGGGCGTTGCGTATTCAGGATGTGAACCCACGTCGAGATACAGGCGACCTCCATTTGGCAGAAAGGCATTCGATGATCGACCCCACGCAACGACATCCCGAAAGAGATATCTCGCGACCTCATCAGGGGTTAGTCGCCGTTGACCGCGAAACGTACAGGTGACTCCGTACTCGGTTTCAAGACCGTAAATACGGCGATCCATTTCTTCACGCTAGCCAACGAACCGCACACCTGCCGGATCGTTCACTTCACGCGAAAGCGAAGGGATGAACCTAATCGTGCGCCGAGCACCGCCGAGATACCGGAATCATCAACGACTGCTGCAACTGGGTAACCCCCGGTCACAGGGTGATCGCGGCCGAGAACGATCGGGTGACCATTTGGTGGAATCTGCACCGCCCCGACAATCATCGGTTCACTTTGCCCATTTGCTGACCCGTCCGGCAATTCAAGGAGGCCGCCTGCAAGGCGAACACCGACCCGCGAATTGTTCTCAACAACCCAATTCGTCGACGTCAAGGTCGACAGCGCTGACGGCCCAAGTCGATCGAGGTGTGGTCCCGGCAGCAGAGTGATCTCCAACTGGGCAGGTCGAGAGGCAATGAGATCAGTTGGCGGCCCAATCGATGCCGTCCCAACCTGCAGTTCCGCTCCGGCCGACACGTCAACGGCAACGAGATCAGCCATCGAGTCAGCGCTAAGAGAACCAAGAATTGGTGCTCCTGAGAAGCCGCCTGACACCGCAAGATACGCCCACTGGCGTCCCGCTTCTGGGCTCACCTTTACTCTCTCGCCCTCAACAACCAGCCTGGGCGACGTCCAATTGCTCGTGGCGATAAGCGATCGACTGACGCATTCAACGACCAGACCCCCAGCGGTTTCGATAACCGGCGCAAACTCGCTATTTCCAAGCGCCCGATTCAGCACTCCGGCAGCAATGATGTCAACTGCACCTGAACGACCAAGCCCTAGGTGCGCATACCCGGGCCTGCCTTGGTCTTGAACCGAAGTTGCTATCCCAGGCTCGATGATTCTGAAGCCAATCATGGTTTGCGAACGAACCTCACCCGGCGGCCAGGTTCAATGAGGGCTGGCGGGTTACTTTCCACATTCCACAGCGTCGCGTCTGTTGTTCCGAGGAGGTGCCATCCACCCGGAGAGGGATTCGGGTACACCGCTGAGTACATCGCAGCGATTGATACAGATCCTGCGGGCACTCTCGTACGAGGAGTTTCGCGACGGGGAAGATGAAGCAAAGGATCAAGTCCAGCGAGGTAGGCAAATCCTGGAGCAAAACCGCAAAAGGCTGCAACGAATTCAGAGTTGAGATGACGATAAATGACCTCCTCAACCGACATTTCGCAAGCACGTGCCACTACCTCAAGGTCTTCGCCGTTGTAGTCCACCTCAATTTCAAGCGGTTCGAGGTTCAGTTTTCGTTCGGCCACGTCAACGACCGAAAGAATCTCATTCAACTTTACAACTGCGTTGCGGCGAGCAGATTCATGCTCGCACCTCACCAACATTGTTGATTCAGCAGGAACGACGTCTGACACTCCCTCAAGGTTGAGAGCCCTGAGTTCTGCGGCGACCGTAGCGGTTGGAAAACCATCTAGCCGAATATGAAGACTGTGGGTGCCAATCGGCACCACATCGACGCCGGCGATGTCAATCACGTGAATGAGTAGACGCCGATGCCTTCGGCTTCGAGGGCGTCACGAACTGCTCGAGCAATTCCAACTGCTCCGGGAGTGTCGCCATGCACACAAAGCGATCGAATCGGAACCGGGACTACTCGACCTGAAATGCTGGTCACGGTTTGCGTCATCACCATATGAACTGCTCGTTCCGCAATCATTTTCGGGTCAGTGAGTACCGCACCTTCATCACGACGTGAGACCAGGGTTCCATCGTCGTTATAGGCCCGATCAACAAACCCTTCTGCAGCGACATCAAGACCCGCGTGGTCAGCAGCAGCAAGCAACGCAGACCCCGGAAGTCCCAGCACCGCCATCGAATGGTCGTAATCAGCGACTGCTTCAACAACTGCATCGGCGACGGCGCGTTCAGCACAGGCTGCGTGATAGAGCGCCCCGTGTGGCTTGACATACGAAACTTCACTTTGAGCGACCTGCGCAAACGCGTCAAGCGCTCCAAGTTGGTACAACACGGCATCGGTGAGTTCTGCCGGTTCCATATCAATGCGGCGTCGACCAAAACCCACGAGATCTGGGTACGACACTTGGGCGCCGATTCGAACCATGCTTCGCACAGCTGCTTCACACACGGCTCTCAAGGTCGATGGGTCGCCAGCGTGGAACCCACAGGCAATGTTGGCGCTTGTGACGATCTCGAGCATCTGGGCATCATCTCCTAGACGCCAGACTCCGTAACCCTCGCCAAGGTCGCTATTCAGGTCTACCGAAGGCATTGCTGATCATTCTTGCAGGACAGCATCAACCTCTGATGGTTCCAACCGACGGAAACAACGTCGGGCACCATTTCGTTCGAGCAAGGCGATTTCAAGCGAACTCGCTGGAATCTCCCGGTCGTCTCCTGAGAGGGCTGACACACCAAGTTTGATTGCATCTTTGACCGACAGACCTTCGCTAAAACCCGCTTGGAGCCGGGTCGAGATCGCATCTGATTCGCCTCCGAGAGCGCAAGTATCAGGGCGATCGATCACTGTTCCGTCGTACATGATGTGGAATATTTGGTCATCACGCCCACCGTCGATTCCGGCCTCAGCAACAAGTATTTCTACTTCCATCGGTTTCATGCCGTGCGTGAACGAGTTTCCAAGTAACTGTGCGTAGTCATTAGCCAAGCCACGTGCGTCGACATCATCCCGGGAATATTGGTAACCCGTGAGTTCGGCCGATCTGATTCCTGCCACTCGAAGTTGATCGAACTCGTTGTACTTCCCCACACCGGCAAAGGCAATCCGGTCGTATATTTCGCTGACCTTACGTAGTGACTGGGAGGCGTTCTCTGCGACAAGGACGATGCCGTTGTCGAATCGCAGGGCGACAAGCGCACGACCTCTTGAGATGCCTTTTCGGGCGAAGTCTGCCCGATCTTTCATTGCCTGCTCGGGAGCGACGTAGTACGGCATGCTCATGATGCTGCGCCTCCGACTTGGCTGATGATCGTTCGATACCGGTCGGCGAGTTCATCATCGGCCACCAGCATCCACCCGTCGCTATCAATCGTGGCAACGACCGGGAAAATCCCCCTCACCATGTCAGGTCCGCCGGTTGCCGAGTCTGCATCAGCTGCCTCCCAGAGGCTGCGAGCGACGAGTTCGACTGCGTCATCGCGAGTGAGATTTGAGCGGTAGCCGACCTTGATAACCGTTGACGCATGCAGGGAGCCCGATCCGGTCGCAACATGGTCACGCTCTTCATAGCGCCCGCCCAGCATGTCGTATGCCCATAGACGGCCGACCGATCGACGGATGTCGTATCCCGCGAAAATTGGCACAACTCCCATACCTTGCATCGCCGCTGGAACGTTCGCCCGAACCATTGACGCAAGTTGGTTGGCTTTTCCTTCCAAGCTCAACGCACTGCCCTGTACTTTTTCGTAATACTCAAGTTGCACCTGAAAAAGTCGGATCATGTCAACCGCCGGCCCTGCAGCCCCAGCAATTGCGACGCCCGAATGGCGGTCGGCTTGGACAACTTTTTCCATTGTCCGGTGTGAAATCAGGTGGCCGGAGGTTGCGCGCCTGTCGCCAGCCATGACCACTCCGTTGTCGTAGCGAACCGCCACACAAGTGGTGGCATGAGGAGATTCAATTGTTGACCCTGCAGGAAGGTTGACCGGTCCGTAGCCCGATCGCTGCAGCAACATCGGGAAATCCGCTCCTGGGTCATCTCCAGGCGTAAACACAGGCATCGCCACGTTCACTCACCACCCTTTTGGACGTAGGAACGTACAAACTCTTCGGCGTTTTCTTCGAGGATTTCGTCGATTTCGTCAAGGAGATCGTCGAGGTCGTCAATCGCTGCCGACTCCGTAGGTGTGACTTCAGATTCAGTCACTTCGTCAACGTGACGCTCTGTTTTCTTTCGCTGAATTCGATCTGGCATCGCTCTACCTTCTCACGCCTGTGTTATCCGATTGGTTCAGCAAGTGCTGCGACCAAATCTACGGCCGTTGCGCTGTTGTCGATCACGTTAGCCACGAGTTCTGCTGTGCCGCGTAACGGATCGTCCATTGGCACTCGTCGTAGTGGGTCGACACCGATATCGAACACCATTGAGTCCCAGTTCGCTGCGATGATGTCGTTTCCGTAGCGCTCGACGCAACGTCCTCGAAAATACGCGCGTGTGCTCGTCGGCGGCTGGGTTGTTGCGCGTTGAACTTCGTCGTCATCAACCAGGGTGACGAGCCCGCACCGCGATGCAAGCCCCTTCGACGGTCGCATGTCGTGGTATTGGAGATCAATCGCTCGTAGCGCCGCAGATCCGGCGGCAACATTGTGCCGATCTGCATAGGCATTGATCAAACGCTGTTTTGCCACCCAGTCGACTCTGTCTGCAACGGTCAGCGGGTCGCTCTCCAAACCGCTCAGAATGTGCTCCCAATGCTGCAGTGCAAGGGCGCAATCTGCCTCGCCAACTGCCTCGCCTCCAGTTCGTTCGACCCATGAGCGCGCAATTTCAAAGAGTTGCCATTGCACATCAAGGGCACGAACGGTGGTGCCCTCGTAGGTGGAAACCACAGCACTGAGCGTCGGATCGTGGCTGATTTGGGTAATTGCACGCACGGGGTTCGCTAACGCCGGCAGTTCCATCGTCGGCTCGTCTTCGACCGCAGCAAGGAGCATCGCAGTTGATGCGACTTTGAGGAATGTTGCAACCTCGGACATGTTCGCGTCACCAGCGATGACATGCAAGCGCCGATATTTAGATGCGTCGCAGTGTGGTTCATCACGTGTGTTGACGATTGGGCGACGAACAGTCGTTTCGAGTCCAACCTCTTCTTCAAAGAAGTCGGCGCGTTGCGAGAGCTGAAATGGCATCGAATCGGACGGCATTCCGGGAAGCTCGCAGCCAACTTTTCCCGCTCCTGCAAATACTTGCCGGGTCACGAAGTGAGCCATCACCGCCGAAATGACTTTTCCAAAGGGAAGGCCACGGTCGACAAGGTAGTTCTCGTGGCAACCGTAGGAATTGCCCTTCCCATCTGAGTTGTTCTTGTGAATCAAAATTTCTGCGCCATCTGGCACTAAACGTTGGGCCGCTGCCATTGACTGACGAATGATTTCCTCACCCGCCCTGTCCCAAATGACGGCCTCTCGAGGAGTCCGAACTTCTGGAGTTGACATTTCTGGGTGCGCATGGTCCACGTAGTACCGAGCGCCGTTTGTGAGCACCGCGTTGACTGGGGCGTATTCGAGTTCAGGGTCGAACTCGTACGGGTCAAGAGGGTCAGGAGATCGGGCATCACGTTGCGGATCCTCAGCGATGAGGTCGAAGGCCACCTGCTCTTGCGCAACACCGGTGTACGCATTGATCAACAGAGCCGATGCTGTTACCGGGTTGTTGTCTGCTCCGCGGACAAGGATCCCGTATTCGGTTTCCAGGCCACACACCTTGGGGACTGCCATCGGCTTACAGGTACTGTCCGGTTTGAGTTCGCTCGATCGCTCGGCCACCACCCGCAATTCCTGCCGCCCGGTCGACGAGGGTCCTGATGAACACGATTCGCTCTCCTTTTCGACCCGAGACCTTCGCCCAATCGTCTGGGTTCGTGGTATTCGGAAGGTCTTCGTGCTCAACAAATTCTGAGCGGACTGCTGCGATGAGGTCGGCCATCGCTACTCCACGAGTACCTCCGGCAATCACGCGTTTAATAGCCGCCTTCTTTGCTCGCCTCACAATGTTCTCGATCATCGCCCCGGATGCGAAATCTTTGAAGTACAGAACTTCCTTGTCGCCGTTGGCATAGGTAACTTCGAGGAACCTGTTCGCCTCATCGGTTCGGTACATCTCTGCAACTGCGGCGTCAACCATCTGGTCAATTGACTCACCGTCCCCCAACGGAATTTCATCATTGAGGTACCGCAGAAAGACTTGCTTGGCAGCGACTGCATCCGGCCGATCAATGCGGATTTTCACATCGAGACGGCCAGGGCGAAGGATGGCAGGATCGATCAGGTCTTCGCGGTTGGTGGCACCGATGACAATGACATTTTCTAGACCTTCAACACCGTCGATTTCGGCGAGAAGCTGCGGCACAACGGTTGACTCCATGTCTGAAGAGACACCAGTTCCTCGGGTCCGGAACATCGAATCCATCTCGTCGAAAAAGACGATGACGGGCCAACCTTCATCGCTCTTTTCACGGGCTCGCTCAAATACGAGACGAATTTGGCGTTCTGTCTCTCCGACGTACTTGTTCAGTAGTTCCGGACCTTTGATGTTGACGAAATAACTGCGTCCCTTGTCTTCGCCGATTGCAGCGGCCACTTTCTTTGCCAAGCTATTCGCAACCGCCTTTGCGATCAATGTCTTACCGCACCCAGGCGGGCCGTACAAGAGAATTCCTTTCGGTGCTGGCAGGCGGTGTTCGGCAAATAGGTCGGCATGCAAGAACGGAAGTTCCACTGCGTCCGCTATCTCCGCGATTTGCCGATCGAGCCCGCCGATGTCGTCGTAGGTCACATCTGGAACAACTTCGAGCAGCAGTTCATCAACATCCGGTCGTCCTAGAACCTCAAGAACAAGCGCCGAGCGCGCATCAATACGGACCCGATCGCCGACCCGGAGGCGAGTTCCCCTCAAGTTGTCGCTCAGTGTGCACACAGCGTCCTCGTCTGCCCGGGCGGTGACCACAACTCGTATTCCGTCATCTAGAAGTTCTCGGATGGTTCCAATATCGCCAACAGTGTCTGGTGACCGAACGCCAATGATCACCATTGCTTCGTTGAGAATCACCTCTGACCCAGCGACAATTTCCGCTGAATCCAGCTCTGGTCCAGCCGTGACACGAAATTTCCTGCCGGTCGAGATGACATCAAAGGTGTCGTCGTCATTTCTCAGCCGCACAACCCCGTAGGTGTTAGGTGTTGCTGCTAGCCGCTCGATGTCATCTCGAAGTGATTCGATCTGCTCCTTGGCCTCTCGCAATGTCCCGCTGAGTCTCTCATTTCTCGAAATTGATCCAGCGAGCTCACCCTTGAGCTCGATGATTCGTGCCTCTAAGGCGCGAATTCGGTGCGAGGGTTCGGCCACGCGCTCTTTCAGGCGATCAATCTCTGCCTTCAACTCGCTGATTTCGTCAGCATGCTGTGACTTTTCGTGATCGTTCACCGTCACACCTCCTCATCTATGGTCATCTTCTCACACCAATGCAGAGATTTCATCGGTGAACTCGTGAATTCACGGCAGTAGAGATGTGATTGATTCAGAGTTCAGCGTTACACTCGGTTCAGACAGGTTTTGATTTCACGAAGGAGCCCCCACCCATGAAGGTTTGGATTGACCAAGATCTCTGCACCGGCGACGGACTGTGCGAAGAAATCGCGCCCGACGTGTTCGCGTTGCTCGATGACGGTCTCGCCTACGTGAAAGAGGGAGACAAGATTTTTGCAGCCGCTAAGGGCAATCCTCAGGGTGCAGACGGAATGGCCGAGTTCCCTGACAGCCAGCTTGACGGGGTTGTCGAGTCCGCCGAGGAATGCCCCGGCGAATGCATTTACATCGAACCCTGATCTTCGGCCGCTGATTACTTAGTCGTTAGGTGCCTCACCGGCATCGGTCTCGTTTGCCGCTTCCGCGACTCGAGAGGCTCCCTGGCCGAGGAATCGCCCGGCAGTCAAAAACCCTGTGTGCGCAACCATCCGATGATCGGGCCGAACGGCTTGCCCGTCAATGTGCCATCCACGATGCAACACTTCGATTGTACGCGTATCGAGCCACCGGCCTTTCATCTGCTCACGCGTCTGAGCTGCCTGTGTGATCGACGGCGTATACGCAACGAGAATTCCTCCTGGTCGCAACACTTTTTCGGCGTGCGGAACGACATTCCACGGCTCGGGAAGGTCTAGCACAACACGATCAAAGGGCCCGTCCGCGGGGTCGATCCCCTCGTACGCGTCTGCGATTTTGACGTTGTAGCGATCAAGGACCCCTTCACCAAGAAATGACACCACGTTGGCTCGGGCCCGGTTGGCGAAATCCTCTCGTAACTCGTATCCGGTGATGTCAGCTCCCCACCGGAGCATTGTCATCGACAGAGCTCCAGAACCGACTCCGCTTTCCAGCACCTTCACCCCTGGAGAGATGTCAGCGAGTATGCAGATTGGCGCGAGATCTTTGGGGTAAATGACCTGAGCACCGCGAGGCATCTCGAGCACAAAATCTTCGAGGGTCGGACGGAGCACGGTGTATTCAGCTCCATGGGTACTGCGAACTACCGTCCCCTCAACAACCGCAATTACGTCAGAATGCGAGACGAATCCCGCATGACTGTGAAACTCGCCACCCTCCACAAGCTCCACCAAATATCGCCGACGCTTCTTATCGAGGAGCAACACGCGTTCGCCATAACTAAATGTCGCATTATTTGCCATCTTGGCTCCCCCATTGAGCATCGAATATCTTGCGGGCCTTCTTATTCAGCACCATTCTGACTGGAATTGCGTCATGTCCCGATGCCGAATCGACGAGCCGACAAAATGCGCAGGGTTGGTCTGCGCTTGCCGACGGGGCACCGCAATTTGGGCAAGAACTCGGCGCATCAATAACTGCGTGTTCGGCAAGCACCGGTTGCATCCGTTCCAAGTACCCGAGGTAGAACGAGGCCTTCGTCCCCGGCGACGTTACGTCCAGCCTATTGAGCGCCTCTTTGTAGGCAAGGTGTTTGTTCCCGACCGCCATTGGGCACTCCTCGACGACATAGTCAATGCCCCGGACCACACACCATGCAGCCATTTCCCGTTCTGTTAGCCGCACGAGTGGCTTTACTTTCTTCCCAAACCCGTTGCCTGCAGCTAATACTGGGGCTTGACGCCTGAGGTACTCAACGTCCCAACGCAATGTGTTGCCGAAGAGCACCGCAGCTTCATCATCGAGATTGTGGCCCGTTGCGAGCACGTCGTATCCCTCACGTTGAGCAACCTCATCAAAAATATGTCGCTTTGATAAGCCGCAGGCTGAGCAGGGGCTTCGTCCCGTCACCCCAGCTGCCGTTGGAATGTCAAAACCGTGTTCGTTTCGGATATCAACTTCAATCAGTTTCAATCCTCGAGCCGCCGCGAATGCGCGAGTAATTGCACCGCTCTCATCGCTGTAGTCGCCTATGCCCAGCCCGATGTACAGACCATCAGCGTGGTAGCCCGCCTCTACCAACATGTCCCACAGGGCGAGCGAGTCCTTACCACCCGAGACCGCGACAAGAACGCGATCTTCTCGACTCAACATGTCGAAATCAGATATCGCTTTCTCAAGTTGCCGGCGACAGAGCTGCATGAAATGTTCACTACAGAAGTTCGCGTTATGCCGCGGTAAATCAATGACCGCTGGTTCACCGCACGATCGACACTTCGACATCTTCAGCCCCCTGAAATTACTGGCCGAAGTTCAACAGCATCATCTTCGTTGAGAACCGTGTCTGATGGAACAAGAGTTCCGTTACAGATCACGAGGTAGCCCTCAGGGGCAAACCCCATTTCTAACAAAATCGCTCGCGCTGGCCTTCCTCCGCGAACCTCGACTTCTCGTGACGGCTGTCGCAGTCGAACGATCAACGTCGGCCACCACGTCGAACATCTACCGACATCGATGTCCCCGGACGCATCCTCACACGCTTCACAGTCTCGGGACGACGGCCGACAAGTCGCCGAGTACCTCGAATAACGACCACGCCAATCGCAACAGACCTCAGCGCGTGGTTACCACCTAACAGACCTCGGCGAACCGACGTTTTAAATAAACGGTCAAAGAGTTGACGACGCACGACGACCTAAATCAGAGTCGACGGATATCAATGATCGCAGACTTACGATGCCCAGAGCGGCGGCCAAGCAAATACGCCACCACCGCAAGACCGACCGAGATCGCAACAGCAACAGTGAAGATCGTTTGACGACGGTCCTCAATTTGGCCCCGGAGGCTGTTCTGAAACGAACTCAATGTCGATTCAAGCTCATCTCGACTCGCTGAGGTGTCCTTCACGTCACTCATCTTGAACCACTTTCTTGATCTCGCTCAGCAAACAACTCTGTCCTGTTAATTCGTTGCAGAGTAGCTACCAAAACTCCAATGCCGATAACGAAAACAACCAGGTACGGAAGCCACGAAAGTCGTGAATCTTCAGCAGAAATACCGGAGAATTCGGTTTGGAGCAGGCGCAACACACCGAGCAAACCGAGCGCTGCTCCACCTCCGACGAGGATTCCTCCCGCCAGGCCAAACACCAACCATCGGCCGGCTCCTGAGAGCGGACGTAGTAACTGTCCTTTGACGTACGAAACCAGCGAATCAATGACCGCATCAATTGACGCCGGCCGCGAACGTTTTTCACGCTGCTCACTAATGTTCCGCCGCAACTTCACCCTGCTATTCCTATCACGCATTCGGTCGAAAGACGATTTTGACGTCGGCGCTAACGGATCAAAATTTACCGTGGGCTTTCGAACTGATATCCATTCAACGGCTGGAACAACATTCTCAATAAGCACACCTCAAACTCATTATCGAAACATCTGCTGACAGGTTGAACTAACCGCAATACACTGTCGAGCGATAACACCACGAGTGAGCAGACCTCTACGATCGACCGATTCGGGTGTTCATCTTCGCATCGTGATCATCGGACTCAATGCAACCACTAGCTAACCCTCTCGGAACTCGAGTACCGCTTCGAGATCGCTAAGTGCCTGCGAGAACCTTTCGAGCCGGCCCGTCGGGTCATCCGACATCAGAATTGCCTGTCGATCAAGATCAGAAATCGGCACCATTCCTGCGAGTCGGAACGCTGCAAGGCGCTCATCGCCATCAACCAATGGCAAATGATCAGGAACTTCCGCGCCGAGGCGAATCAGTACCTTCTCAACACGATTGATCTCACGGGCGACATCTTTCGCAGTAGGCAAGGTGTCCCCGTCAGTCATCTCAGAAACAATGGCCCGCGGATACGGGTCGTCTTCAAGCCACTCATGCACACGAACACGACGCTGACCAAGCGCCAAAAATGTGTACTCACCTGTCGGTTGCACCATCACCTGTGCGAGTTTGCACACGGTCGCAACATCGAGGCGTTCATCGCCACCTCCGACCTCACGTCCTCGAACGATTGGAGAAATTGCGAACTCGAGTTCAGTATCACCAGCAAGCAGATCCGCCATCAACTGGCGATACCGCGGTTCAAAGATTCGCATCGGCAGTGCAGTACTCGGGAAGACCACTGCCGACAGCGGGAACATCGGCGAAATAAAGGTTTCGTTCTCAGAGCTCACTGCCAACAGCCTCCGGGCCAAATGCGAGTGGGTCTCGCTCATCAGAAAATCGGTCGATCACGTCGAACACCTCATTGATGGCCGAGGTGAGAGAGTCAATATTGCCGAACCCAATAGCCTCATTCCCTAACGGCGTCTCAAAGGCAACGATTGAGTCATCACCTGCGGGTATCACAACTCCAGTCGCTGCAACTCCACCAACCACTACCTCGTCAGTGAGTTCTGGATATCGCTCAGCCATCAGAACGAACATTTCACGAATATCTGCGCATGTCAGTTCAAAACCTTCCGCAGAGAGGGCCACACCGGTGCCGTATTCGCTGTTAAATATTGACGCGGCCTCGCTTAGCCCACTCGCCGGAAATCCTGGATCTCCATACTTCACGGCAATAAGGCTCTCTAGATTCCCGAATGCCACCGACCAAACGTCTGTTGTAAGCCCCGAGCGCAAGAGCGACCGGGCAATCACCCGCAACGGCTCGCTTTCAACCACCGCTAACGGAACCACGTCGGCTGCCGCCACCCTAGTCGTGGCACTTCCCTCCACTGCAATACCTGCCGAGCGAAGAAGGTCTAACAGTGACTTCGCTGCCGATTGAGCGGTATCTACTCCGCGATTCTGGGCGCTGGTCAAAATGCGACCATCGTCAAGAATCAACCCAGCCCACGACGGAAGCTCACCGGGTATGGGCTCTTCATCAATGAACAAACTCCCATCTCCAACGATGTCGCCGGTGATCCGCCTCACACCGGCAGC